>JBBRGO010000054.1:0-14847 GCA_038224055.1 Actinomycetales bacterium | reverse complement strand
GCCTTGACCGGCATCTTCAGCATCCGGTTGGAGCTCTCCGCGGCGTAGCGGACCTCGTCGTTGCCCATCGTGCGTACGTCGGCGGCCTTGGCCTCCCAGTCGGGGGAGCGGGTCGCGGCCTCGAGGAGGGACCCGAGGTAGTTCTCGACCTTGGCATCGAGGGCGGGGAGGGCGGCCTCGGGCACGGCCGGCGCCATCTTGGGGGCGGCCGTCTCGGCGACCGGGGCCAGCGCCGCCGGCGCGGTCAGGGCGAAGACGTCGCCGGGTGGAGGCTCGAGCGGGGCCGTCTGGGCAGCGGCCTGGGCCGCGGGCTGGTCGGTCATCGTGGAGGTGTCCCTTCCCCGTTCCTGGCGGCGTCGCTGACGCGACGGCACTCCCTGCGCCCGGTGAGCGGCATACCGGTCTGGTTCCCGGAGCTCCTCGAGCGTGTCGGCCACTCTACGGGCCGTGGCGCTCCGACGTGGCTCCGATCGGCGGGGTTCCCTCGCCGCCGCTGGTCCGGCGACCGGCACGCCCGCGGACCGGAGTCAGGGGTTCCGGCCCGCGGACGTCGGTGGGAGGGGCACCCACACCTGTCAAACGGTCGACGCGGCGGGCGAGTTCCGGTCAGGTGGCGACCGGGTCAGCCGAACTGCCAGCTGCGTTTGGACAGTCCGAACCAGAAGCCGTCGATGACCGACTCGTTGTCGAGCCCGCCAGAGGCGTGGGCGGCGCCGAGGGTGACGAAGAGCGGCGCGAAGTGTTCGGTGCGGGGGTGCGCCTCGTGCGCTGCGGGGGCCTTCGCGAGGAAGTCCAGCAGGCCGTCGACGTCCCGGGCCCGCATCGCCTCCGCCACCCAGTGGTCGAACTCCGCCGAGGCGGCGGGCGGCGCGGCGTCGGGTCCGGCCGCGGGGTCGAACCACCGCAGGTTGTGCGTGGTGAACCCGGAGCCGACGATCATCGTCCCCTGCTCGCGCAGCGGGGCGAGGCGCTGACCGATCTCGAAGAGGCCGCGCGGGTCGAGCGTCGGCATCGACATCTGCAGCACCGGCACGTCGGCGTCGGGGAACATCTCCTTGAGCGGCACGTAGGCGCCGTGGTCGAGGCCGCGGGTCTCGTCACGGTGGACGGCGCTCGCGCCGGGGACGGCGCCACCGAGCAGCCGGGTGACGTCCTCGGCGAGGTCCGGTGCGTTCGGGGCGTCGTAGGTGACGTCGTAGTAGTGCTGTGGGAAGCCCCAGAAGTCGTGCAGGAGCGGCGCCCCGGTCGTCGTGCCGAGCGTCGTCGGGGCGTCCTCCCAGTGCGCGGACACGACGAGGACGCTGCGTGGCTTCTCGAGCGCGGCCGACCAGGCGGACAGCTCCGCCGTCCAGCGACGGTCGTCGGCGAGGGGCGGGGCGCCGTGGCTGAGGTAGAGCAGCGGGGTCGACATGGCAGGTTCTCCCGGTGGTTGATGCATCAACAATGCGCTCGTCATCGGCGCCGGTGGTCCATCCTCGACCCGCTCGCTCGGAGCCCCGAGGACGCGGAGCGGGCCGGAACGGGTGCGTCCCCACCTCGGTGGGGCTGTTACCGTCGGGCCGTCCACGCCCATGCCGCGACGAATCCGCTGCACGTGAGACGAGAAGCGAAAGGTGAACCATGGCTGCAGGCAAGGGCCGCAAGCTCGTCATCGTCGAGTCGCCCGCCAAGGCGAAGACGATCGCGGGCTACCTCGGGGGCGACTTCGAGGTCGAGGCGTCGGTCGGTCACATCCGCGACCTGCCCAACCCGTCCGAGCTCCCCGCCGACATGAAGAAGGGCCCCTACGGCCGCTTCGCCGTCGACGTGGACAACGGGTTCGACCCCTACTACGTCGTCGACCCCGACAAGCGGAAGAAGGTCGCCGAGCTCAAGCGGCTGCTCAAGGGCGCCAGCGAGCTCTACCTCGCCACCGATGAGGACCGCGAGGGCGAGGCCATCGCGTGGCACCTCCTCGAGGCGCTCAAGCCGCGGGTCCCGGTCAAGCGGATGGTCTTCCACGAGATCACCCGCGAGGCGATCCAGCGCGCCGTCAACGACACCCGCGAGATCGACACCGCGATGGTCGATGCCCAGGAGACCCGTCGCATCCTCGACCGCCTCTACGGCTACGAGGTGAGCCCGGTCCTGTGGCGCAAGGTCCGCCAGGGACTGTCCGCCGGCCGCGTCCAGTCGGTGGCGACCCGGATGGTCGTCGAGCGTGAGCGCGAGCGGATGGCGTTCGTCCGCGCTTCGTACTGGGACGTCGAGGGCGACTTCGCCCCCGGCGCCGCGGCCCAGCAGTTCACCGCGCGACTGTCGGCCGTCGACGGCGCACGGGTCGCGACCGGTCGCGACTTCGCCGACACCGGCGAGCTGACCGGCCGGGGCGTCGTCCACGTCGAGGAGGCGCTCGCGACCCGGATCGCGGACGCGTGCCGCGCCCTGACGGCCCGGGTCACCGACGTCCAGGAGAAGCCGTACACCCGCCGCCCGTCGGCGCCCTTCACGACCTCGACCCTCCAGCAGGAGGCCTCGCGCAAGCTGCGGCTCAGCAGCAAGAACGCGATGCGGGTCGCGCAGCGCCTCTACGAGAACGGCTACATCACCTACATGCGCACCGACAGCACCTCGCTGTCGGACGCCGCCACGACCGCGGCCCGCAGCCAGGCCCGGGACCTGTACGGCGCCGAGTACGTGCCGGAGAGCCCGCGCCGCTACGAGAAGAAGGTCAAGAACGCCCAGGAGGCCCACGAGGCCATCCGCCCCGCCGGCGACCGCTTCCGCTCACCGGCCCAGGTCGCCGGTGAGATCCGCGGCGAGGAGTTCGCCCTCTACGAGCTGATCTGGAAGCGCACCATCTCCTCGCAGATGGCCGACGCGCGCGGCTCGACCGCCACCGTGAAGATCGGGGTCGACACCGCCGTCGAGGGTGCTGCCGCCGTGGAGTTCAGCGCGAGCGGGACCGTGATCACCTTCAAGGGCTTCCTCGCCGCCTACGAGGAGGGCCGCGACGATGAGGCCACCGCGCGCGCCGAGGCCGCCCAGGAGGAGCGTCGCCTGCCCAAGCTGAGTGAGGGCGTCACGCTCGAGGTGCTCCGCGCCGAGGCCGACGGGCACGAGACGAGCCCGCCCGCCCGCTACACCGAGGCCACCCTCGTCAAGGCGATGGAGGAGCGGGGCATCGGGCGTCCCTCGACGTATGCCGCGACCATCGGCACGATCCAGGACCGCGGTTACGTCTTCATGAAGGGCCAGGCACTCGTCCCGACGTGGCTCGCCTTCGCCGTGACCCGGCTGCTCGAGGAGCACTTCGGCGCTCTCGTCGACTACGAGTTCACCGCCTCGATGGAGGAGGACCTCGACCGGATCGCCAACGGCGAGCAGAGCCGGGTCGAGTGGCTGAGGCGCTTCTACTTCGGTGAGGAGGCGAGCTCGGCCGCGGGTCTGCGCAGCCTCGTGGAGGACCTCGGCGACATCGACGCCAAGGAGATCAGCACGATCCAGCTCGGCGACGGCATGGTCGTGCGCGTCGGGCGCTACGGCCCCTACGTCGAGGAGGTCGTGCCTGCCGGCGTCGACCTCGCGACGGGCGAGGTCGCCGAGGGCTCCTCCGCCACGCCCCGGCGGGCCACCATCACCGACGACGTCGCCCCCGACGAGATGACGCCCGCGATGGCCCGCGCCCTGCTCGAGCAGGCGGCCGACGACGGCAAGGTGCTCGGCCAGGACCCGGCGACCGGGCGCGACATCGTGGCCAAGGCCGGTCGCTACGGGCCCTACGTCACGGAGGTCATCGAGGACGACGAGTCCCCGACCGAGGCCGTCGCCGAGACGGGCACGAAGCCGAAGGCGAAGAAGAAGGTGGTCAAGGCCAAGCCGCGCACCGCGTCGCTCTTCACGGGCATGGAGCTCGGCACGATCGACCTCGACGATGCGCTCCGGCTGCTCAGCCTGCCGAGGGTCGTCGGCAAGGATGCCGAGAACGAGGAGATCACGGCACAGAACGGTCGCTACGGGCCCTACCTCAAGAAGGGGACGGACTCGCGGTCCCTGACGAGCGAGCAGCAGCTCTTCGAGATCACGCTCGAGGAGGCGCTCGCGATCTACGCGCAGCCCAAGCAGCGGGGCCGTGCCGCGGCCGCGCCGCCGCTCAAGGAGCTCGGCGAGGACCCGGTGAGCGGCAAGCCGGTCGTCGTCAAGGACGGCCGCTTCGGCCCCTACGTCACCGACGGCGAGACCAACGCGACGCTCCGCAAGGACGACGACCCGGAGTCGATCACCCCGGAGCGGGGCTTCGAGCTGCTCGTCGAGAAGCGCGCCAAGGGCCCGACGACCCGCAAGCGCGCGGTGAAGAAGACGGCGAAGACGACCAAGAAGACGGCGAAGCGCGCGGTGAAGAAGACGACGACGAAGAAGGCCTGATCGGCTCGTTCCGCCACCGTGTCGAGGTGATGCCGGACCGTCGACAGTCCGGTTTCACCTCGAACGGGGAGGGTGAGAGGCTGAGCGCATGGCAACCGTCGTCTTCGTCCACGCCCACCCCGACGACGAGGCCTCCCAGTCCTCGGGGTCCATGGCCCGGGCCGTCGCCGAGGGGCACCGGGTCGTGCTCGCCGTCGCGACGAACGGCGACCACGGCGACGCGGCCGACGACCTCGCCGAGGGTGAGACCGTCGTGCTGCGTCGGCGCGCGGAGGCCGCGGCCTCGAACGCGGTCATCGGCACGCACCGGGTCGAGTTCCTCGGCTACGCGGACTCCGGCATGAGCGGGTGGGCCCAGAACGACCACGAGGAGAGCTTCACCCGAGCGGACACGGAGGAGGCGGCCGAGCGGGTCGCGGCGATCCTGCGCGAGGAGGACGCCGACGTCGTCGTCGGCTACGACTGGCACGGCGGCTACGGACACCCCGACCACGTCAAGGTCCACGCCGTGACGAAACGGGCCGCCGAGCTCGCGGGCACGCCCCGCTACCTCGAGGGCTCGATGAACCGTGACGCAATGGTGCGCGCCTTCGACGCCGCCAAGGCAGCGGGCCTCGACGTCGGCGACTGGGACCCGGGCGCCGCGATGGACGACGGCAACCCGCTCGGCAGCAGCGAGGCCGAGCTGCACTGGGCCTGCGACGTGTCCGCGTTCCTGCCGACGAAACGGGCGGCCCTCACCGCCCACGCCAGCCAGTCCGACGCTCGGGGGATGCTCGAGATGCCGGAGCGGATGTTCGCCGTGGGCTTCTCCCGGGAGCACTACATCGAGCCGGCCCGTCCCGACGGCATGGTCGAGGGCTGGTTCCTCGACGCCTGACACCCCGATCGTCGAGTGGGCACTTTCGTCCGAACGGCTCAGGCCAGGCTCGTGGGGAGGCCGAGCCCGGGGACCTCGTTGCCGAGCCACCCGTCGAACCGGAGCGCCGTGTAGCCCGGCGTACGCGATGCGCTCGGCGCCGCAGTCCAGGGAGTCAGTCACCGGCGCCGTCCAAGTGACCATCCGCGGGCGGGGCCGGCAACGCCTGCGGACGAAAGTGCCCACTCGACAGCGTCGTCGAGTGGGCACTTTCGCAACAGGCCGGCCGGCTCAGGCCAGGGTGGCGATGATCTCGTTGAAGGTCTTCGACGGACGCATCACCGTCGACACCGTGTCGGCGTCCGGGCGGTAGTAGCCGCCGATGTCGACCGCGTGGCCCTGTGCGTCGACGAGCTCCCGGGAGATCGTCGCCTCGTTGTCGGCCAACGCCTGGGCGACGGCCGCGAAGCGCTCGGCCAGCTCGGCGTCCTCGGTCTGGCGGGCCAGTTCCTGGGCCCAGAAGAGGGCGAGCCACACGTGGCTACCGCGGTTGTCGATCTGGCCGACCTTGCGGGCCGGGCCCTTGTTCTCGTCGAGCAGGCGACCGGTGGCCCGGTCGAGGGCCGCGCCGAGCAGCTTGGCGCGAGCGTTGCCCGTCACGCCGGCGAGGTGCTCGAAGCTCACTGCGAGGGCGAGGAACTCGCCAAGGCTGTCCCAGCGGAGGTAGTTCTCCTTGACGAGCTGCTGGACGTGCTTCGGGGCCGATCCGCCGGCGCCGGTCTCGAAGAGGCCGCCCCCGTTGATGAGCGGCACGACCGAGAGCATCTTGGCGCTCGTGCCGAGCTCGAGGATGGGGAACAGGTCGGTGAGGTAGTCGCGAAGCACGTTGCCCGTGACGGAGATCGTGTCCTCGCCCTTGCGGATCCGCTCCAGCGAGAAGGCGATCGCGTCGGCCGGGTTCATGATCTCGATCGTCAGGCCCTCGGTGTCGTGCTCACGGAGGTACTCCTTGACCTTGCCGATGAGGGTGGCGTCGTGGGCCCTCGCGGCGTCGAGCCAGAAGATCGCGGGGTCGCCCGTCGCGCGCGCCCGCGTCACGGCCAGCTTCACCCAGTCGCGGACCGGGACGTCCTTGGTCTGGCAGGCACGCCAGATGTCGCCGGCCGAGACCTCGTGCTCGAGGTAGGTCGTCCCCTCGGTGTCGACGACGCGGACCGTGCCGTCGGCGGGGATCTCGAAGGTCTTGTCGTGGCTGCCGTACTCCTCGGCGGCCTGGGCCATCAACCCGACGTTGGCGACCGACCCCATCGTCGAGGGGTCGAAGGCGCCGTGGGCCCGGCAGTCGTCGAGGACGACCTGGTAGATGCCCGCGTAGGAGCTGTCGGGGATGACGGCCAGGGTGTCCTGCTCGTCACCGGCGGCGTTCCACATGTGTCCGGAGGTGCGGATCATCGCCGGCATCGACGCGTCGACGATGACGTCGCTCGGCACGTGGAGGTTGGTGATGCCCTTGTCGGAGTCGACCATGGCGATGGACGGACCCTGCTCGAAGCCGGCGGCGACGGCGGCCTCGATGGCCTCGCGCTGGTCGGCGGGCAGCTTCGCGACAGCGGCGAGCATGGCGCCCAGGCCGTCGTTGGGGGAGGCGCCGGCGGCCGCGAGCTCCGCGGCATACGTCTCGAAGAGCTGTGGGAAGAAGGCGCGCACGACGTGGCCGAAGATGACCGGGTCGGAGACCTTCATCATCGTCGCCTTGAGGTGGACGGAGAAGAGGACGTCCTCCGCCTTGGCCCGGGCGACCTGGGCGGCGAGGAACTCGTGCAGGGCCGCGACGCTCATCACCGTGGCGTCGATGATCTCGTCGGCGAGGACGGGGATCGACTCCTTGAGGACCGTGACGGTGCCGTCGCCGGCGACGTGCTCGACGCGCAGGGTGGTGTCGGTCGCCATCGTGGCGGACTTCTCGTTGTGGAAGAAGTCGTCGTGGTCCATCGTCGCGACGTTGGTGCGGCTCTCGCTGCTCCAGGCGCCCATCGAGTGCGGGTGCTTGCGGGCGTAGCTCTTGACCGACGCGGGCGCGCGGCGGTCGGAGTTGCCCTCGCGCAGGACGGGGTTGACGGCCGAGCCCTTGACCTTGTCGTAGGCGGCGCGGGCGGCCTTCTCCTCGTCGGTGCCGGGGTTGTCGGGGTAGTCGGGCAGGTCGTAGCCCTGGCCCTGGAGCTCGGCGATCGCGGCCTTGAGCTGCGGGATCGAGGCCGAGATGTTGGGCAGCTTGATGATGTTGGCCTCGGGCGTCTTCGCGAGGGCCCCGAGCTCGGCGAGTGCGTCGCCGATCCGCTGCTCCGGCGTCAGCCGCTCCGGGAAGCTCGCGATGATCCGCGCGCCCAGCGAGATGTCACGGGTCTGCACCTCCACGTCGGCCTGCTTGGCGAACGCCGACACGATCGGCAGCAGCGAGGCGGTCGCGAGGGCGGGCGCCTCGTCCGTGTGGGTGTAGATGATCGTCGATTCAGTCACCGGTGCTCCATTCGAGGTTCCGAGATTGTCTTGACATCAAGATATCGGATGCCGCGTCGGGTTGGGGGCGGGAGTGGTCGTCGTCCCATCCTGCCGGGGCCGGGACGCGCCACGCCAGACCGCGGAGGTATGCCGCTGAGCCGGCCCACGCACGCCCGCTCAGCGGCATACCCCGCGGTGGTCCGACCGGGTCCTAGGGTGTCCCGGTGAGCCCAACGCCTGCGATCGACCCGCGTACGTCCGCCCACCTGTCGAGGATGCTCGCCGTGGAGCAGCGCCGCGGACGGCTGCCGTCGGTGGTGGCCGGGGTGGTGCGCGGCGGTGAGCTCGTCTGGTCGGACGCGGTTGGCACCGTCGACGGGCGGGAGGGCGGCGAGGCGGCCGATGCCGACACGCAGTACCGGATGGGTTCGATCACGAAGACCTTCGTGGCGGTCGCGGTGATGCGGCTACGGGACGCCGGACGTCTCTCGCTCGAGGACCCCTTCGAGTCCCACGTGCCCGGCACCCGTTTCGGCGGGACGACGATCGCGCAGCTGCTGTCCCACGGCGCCGGTCTCCAGGCCGAGACGAACGGCCCGTGGTGGGAGCGCACTCCGGGCGGCGGGTGGGACGAGCTCGTGGACTCGCCCGTGGCGCAACGCTTTCGCGCCGGACGTCGTTTCCACTACACGAACGTCGGGTTCGCGGCCCTCGGCGAGCTCGTCGCACGGGCCCACGGGGAGAGCTGGTTCGAGGTGGTCCGGCGCGACCTGCTGGCCCCGCTGGGGATGGCGCGGACGACGCCGCGACCGTCGGGCCGGTCGGCGCGCGGGCTGGCGGTGCACCCCTTCGCTGACGTGCTGCTCCCCGAGCCGGAGCACGACGCCGGGGCGATGGCGCCGGCGGGGCAGCTGTGGACGACGGTGACCGACCTGGCCCGGTGGGCGGCCTTCGCCGGTGGCGACACCGGTGACGTGCTGGCCCGCTCGACGCTCGAGGAGATGTGTGAGCCGCACACCGTCGTCGACCTGCCCGGCCTCGCCTGGACCGGTGCCCACGGACTCGGTTGGCAGGTCTGGAACGCCGGTGGCACCCGGTTCGCGGGGCACGGCGGGTCGATGCCGGGCTTCCTCGCCGGTCTGCGGGTCGACATCGCGACGGGCGATGGTGTCGTCATCCTCACGAACGCGACGACGGGCCTGGGTCCGATCGCGCCGGACCTGCTGGCGGCGTTCGTCGAGCGCGAGCCGCTGGCGCCTGAGCCGTGGCACGCCAGCGGGGACCCGACCGCGCTCGACCTGCTCGGGACGTGGCACTGGGGTCCGTCGGTCATGACGGCGCGCATGGTGGGCCCGCACCTCGTGCTCGGCGATCCGGGACAGGGACGGGGTGCACGGTTCGAGCCGGCGGGACCGGACGAATGGGTGGGGCTCGACGGCTACTACACCGGCGAGCCGCTCCGGGTGGTCCGGAGGCCCCAGGGCACCGTCTCGCACCTCGACCTCGCGTCCTTCCGGTTCACCCGCACGCCGTACGACCCGTCGGCCGACGTCCCCGGTGGGGTGGACGAGCAGGGCTGGCGCTAGTGCTGTCCCCTCCTGACCTCGGCTCGCTGCGCTGGCCGCGGAGGACCGCCCGGCTGACGTTGCGCCCGATGACGCTCGACGACGTCGACGCGGTGCTGACCTTCCGTGGCCGCGCCGACGTCGCGCGCTGGCTCAGCCACGAGGCGATGACCCGGGACGAGGTCGTGGACCGGGTGACCGACCGCGTCGACCGGGGCCGGTCGGGGTCGGCGCGGCCGCTCCTCGGGCTCGTCGTCGCCCAGCGGGGCATCGTCGTCGGTGACGCGATGCTCCGGATCGACCGGTGCGGGTCGGTCACCGGCACCCCCGCGCCCGAGTGGGAGGGCACCATCGGCTACACCCTGCACCCGGACGTGCAGGGACAGGGGCTGGCGGGCGAGGTGGCCCGCGCGCTGCTCACGATCGCGTTCGCCGACCTCGGGCTGCGCCGGGTGCTCGCCGACGCCTACGTCGAGAACGTCGCCTCCAACCGGGTGCTGGTGGGGGCGGGGATGCGCCGGGAGGGGACACAGCGCTCGGCGTGGCTCGGCAAGGACGGGACCTGGCTCGACCTCAACCTCTATGCCGTCCTGCGGGAGGAGTGGCGGGAGGAGTGACGGGAGGAGGGGCGGGGTCAGGGCTGAGCCCCGCACCGACGGGGGGGGGTTCGGCACGGGGCTGCGGAACCCGGAGGGCCGACTGGGGGGGAGGGCCGCCCTCCGGGGGAGGTCGAGGGTGGTGCGAGACGGCTGGGTCGTCCAGCGTTTGTCCAAGCTCTGCTCTCGATCGTGCGGCGTACCCGCGTTCTTGTCAAGGGTTTGTCGAGACCTTCCGGTCAGCCGAGCTGCCGCGGCGTCCAGCACTCAGGCCGGGAGAGTCCCTCGGAGCAGGCTGTCCCCGGAGTGCTGCGGCTTGTCGTCGAACTGCTCCTGGGAGATGTCGACGACGACGTAGCCCTGCTCGATGAGGACCCGGCTGATCGGGAACGTCTCAGGTCCCTCCCCGCGCAGCACGCCGACGGAGACCATCCGCTTGCCGTCGCTGTTGATCAGCCACACCTCGAGGTAGCCGTTCCCGGCCGCGAGGGGCGTGCTGGTCGAGACCCGGAGCTCCATGCCGCCACCGGTGTTGACCAGCGACGCTGCGCCCTCGTGCTGTTTGGTGTCGAGGGTGTCCAGGGCGACCTGGGCGACCGGGGTCGGCATCGGCTCGGACCACAGGACCCGCCCGGTGAGCAGGCCGATGGCGAGGCCGGCCGCGGCGGTGCCGGCCGCCCAGGGCAGGACCCGGTAGCGCCCGCGTCGACCACCTCGCCGACCATCACGTCGGCCACCTTCTCGGCGTACCGCCCATCCGGTCTCGCCGTCGGACTCACGATCGGACTCACGATCGGGCGCGTCGTCGGGGCGGCTCACCGCCTCACCCGTGGCGGGGGCGGCCGGGTCGACCGCTCGCAGTGGAGCTCGCAGTGGATCAGGGGCCCGGGGGTCGGAATGGTCACCTGCGGACTCGTCGGCGATGGCTTCGCTGATGCGAGACCAGACCTGGGGTGGGGGAGCGGACCAACCGGCATACGTCACGCCGGTCGCGCCTCCGGCCGACGGCTCGACGGTGGACACGAGGCCGTAGGCGCGACGGAAGCGCGCGACGTCGTGCTCGCAGTCATCGCACCCGGACACGTGCTCCTTGGCGACCGAGAGCTCAGGGCTCTGCGGGTCGCCGAGGGCGAGGTCGACGAGCGTCTCGTCGTCAGGGTGCGACACCCTCCACCTCCTCCAGTCGGTTGCGTAGCTCGATCAGTCCCCGCCGCACGTGGCTCTTCACCGTGCCGATCGGCAGGTTGAGGGCCGCTGCGATGTCGGCCTGCGGACGATCCTCCATGAAAGCCATTCGGAGCACGGCCGCTCTTGGATCGCCCATCCGCTCCATTTCATGGACGAGGAGCAGGCGATCGGCCCAGTTCTCGTCCGTCCTGGCCGTGTCGGTCGCCACCTCCGCGGCGACCGCCCTGAGGTTTCGGTGCGTCCGGTACCGCTGGGTGCGCAGGTCGGCGATCCGGTGCTTCGTGATGCCGACGAGCCACGCTGCCAACGACCCCTGATCGGGACGAAGCGTGTGGCGAGCCTGCCAGGCGGAGACGAAGACCTGCTGGGTCACGTCCTCGGCGTCCGCACTGTTTCCCAGGGACCGGAGGGCGATCGTGTGCACGAGGGTCGACCAGCGGCGGTACGCCTCGGACATGGCCTCGGAGGACCCCGCCGCCAGCTCCCGTGCCAGCGCGGTGATCTCGACCTCGGTGTCATCGTGCAGGTGCACGACACCACCATATCCGGGAGCGTTCACGCGGTCGGCGTGGCAACGACGACGACGTTCTCGTCGTAGCTGCGGGTGCTGCGGTCGAACTCCCCACCGCACGTGACGAGGTGGAGCCGGGCCGGGCCGTCCCTCGCGAAGAGTGCCTCGAGGTCGAGGCTCTTCTTCGCGAGGTGGCGCACCGCGGTCACGGCATACCGGCGGGTCTCCGTCCCGGAGCGCACGGTGAGCGTGTCTCCGGGACGCAGCTCCTGCGCCGCCGCGAGCGGTCCGGTGCCGTATCCGGGGTAGTCGAGGTGGGCGGCGAGGACGGTTGCGCCCGAGGGGTCACCCGGGCGCGGACCGAACTCGTACCAGCCGAGGTCCGCGGGGTCGCCGGGAAGGGCCATCTCGCCGTCGCCGGCCACCCCGACGGGCTGGACGGCCATCCGGACCTTGAGCCGGGGGATCTCGAGGCGGGTCGGCGCCGGTGACACCGGTGTCGTAGCGGCCGGTGTCTTAGCGGCCGGTATCGCGGGGACTGGTGTGGCGGGCGCTGCGGCGCCGACGGGTGGGGCGGTCGAGGTTCGCCAGCCCGACGGCCCGGCCGGGTCGGGGACCGGGCCGTCGGGGGCGGGCGTGGTCACGGTCGTCGGGACCCGGTCCGAGGCTGCCGGGGGGTGCGCAGCGGCGGTCGGGCGCGTGAGCCACGCCAGCAGGACGCCCGCGAGCAGGGCGGCGACCACAGCGGCCGCCACCCTCCCGCGCGAGCGTCCGAGCATCATCCTCAGGCGCGTTCGGTCGCCCGGCGGCGGCCGGTCAGGACCAGGCCTCCGGCGAGGGCGGCGCCGCCCGCGATGAGGGCGTAGCGGGCCATGTCGGAGCCGGCGGCCTCGGGACCGCCACCGGCCGGGACGCCACCGGGGGCGGAGTGCATCCCGTCGATGGTCTGGACCGCGAGCTTGAGGTTGTTGTCGGTAGCGCTGCCCCAGGCGTAGACGATGGTGTTGGTGCCCTCCTTGAGCGTGACGTCGGCCGGGCCGATCGCGACGGTGTCGGTGCCGGCGAGCACGACGTCGGCCTTGATCGTCCCGGCGCCGACGGTCGCCTTGGCCTCGTTGGGGTTGGTCAGGCCCTTGAGCGCGACGGCGCCGTTGGCCCGGACGTCGACCGCCGGGGCGGCGGCCGTGTGCCGGACGGTCAGTCGGGCCTTGCCGGCGGGGACCGCGGACGTGTCGTTGACGAAGGGCGTGAGCACCGGCTTGCCGTCGGCGGAGAGGTGTGCGACGACGGTGATGTTCGCGCCGGCAGGCACCGTCACACCCTTGGCCTCGATCACGGCGGCACCGTCGGCGCCGGCGCCGGCTGCGGTGACCTTGAGGTCGTAGGTGCCACCCGGGAGCATGACCGGGTCGGTGAGCGTGCCCGGGGTGAAGTCCGTGAGGAGCGGGTCGCCGTTGGCGTAGACGTCGACGGTCGCGCCCGGCACGCCGTGCAGGATCGAGACGGTGGCGTCGTCGGCGGCCTGGGCCGGTAGCGCGAAGGCCGCGGGGGCGAGGGCGAGGGCGAGGACGGCGGAGATGCGGAGCGACTTCATGTGAGTTGACCTTTCGGGGTGACGCGGCGGAGGTCCGGCGCGGTGAGCGAGGGGTCCTGATCGGACGAGCAGCGACGTTGATGAGGAGCCGCGGTGACCGTCCTTGCCCCTACTTCCGCCGCAAGCAGCTCTGGGGATGCACCCGCCCCCGACTTTCTTTCCCGATGCCCTTGCGAGTTCCGGCCCAGCGGATCATCGGGCGGATCAGCTGGCCTGCGCTGCTGGGCGGGCAGCACCAACGGCAGACTGATCTGCCAGTTGATCCGCGGTCCGGTCAGTCTGCGGATCAGTCGGCGTCCGGTGTCGTCCAGGCAGCAGCAGGTGAGGACTGATCTGCGGATTGATTGCTCCGACCGATCTGTCTGCGGATCAGTCGGCGTGTGGTGTCGGCCAGGACAGGGCGGACAGCACGGCCTCGGCCGCGCGCTGGCCCGACACGAGCGCGCCCTGGAGCGAGGCCGTGTCACGGTGGTCGCCGCACACGAAGAGGCCACGGCCGAGGACGACCGACGACGTCACGTGCAGCGGGGGAGGGGTGGCCGGGACGGCCTGGGCGACGCGGTGCCGGGCGACCACCGCCCACCGGGCCGTGTCGCAGCCCCAGAGCCCGTCGAGGTGTCGGCGCACCTCTGCCTCCGACGCGTCCCCGTCCGGTCGGTCGAGCAGGCACGTCGCCTCGACGAGGTGCCGTCCGCGCGGGGCGTAGCTCGGGGCGGCATTCGTCATGACCGCGGTGTTCCACACCGGTCCCGGCACCCGACCACCGGACCGACGGCCGTCGACGGCGAGCAGGGACAAGCCGGTCGGCGGCTCCGGGGCGTCGAACCACCAGGTGACGAGCCCGCGGGTCGGCACGGCCGGCAGGTCGGTGAGGGCGCTCGCCGTGTGCGGGTCGGTCGCGATGACGGCGGCCCGGGCCCGCCACGTCCGGGCAGCGGTCCGCACCCGTACCGAGGTCGTGCGTCGGGCGGGCCCGCCCCCGGTCCGGCTCACGACGTCACCCTCGACCTGCTCGACTGCCGTCCCGAGGTGCAGGCGCGGCCCGAGCGAGGAGGCGAGCTGCTCGGGAAGGGCCTGCATCCCGCCGGCCGGCACGCCCGGAGTCCCGAGCAGGAACATGCGCACGAGCAGCCGCGCGAAGCTTGCCGAGCTCGTGGTGTGGCTCTCGATGAGGACGCCGGCGAGGAAGGGCTCGAGGACCTCCGCCCGCAGCCGACCCCTCACGCCCGCCGCGTCGAGGGACTGCGCGAGGGTCTGGTCCGCGCGGCCGATCACGCCCTGCGGGTCGACGAGGACCCGGGCCACCCACCGGCCGAGCCCGACCACGTCCCGCGCGTCGAGCAGACCGCTGCGCAGCGTCCGTGACAGGAGGCGGGGCTCCCGGCGCGGGTCGGCGAGCACGGCCAGCCGGTCGTCACGGCGCACGATGACCCCGGCTCCGAAGGGGCGCAGGGCCAGCGCATCCGTGTCGACCCAGCGACGCACTGCGGGGTACGCCGGGTTGAGCACCTGGAAACCCCGGTCGCAGCGGTAGCCGTCGACGACGTCCGTGCGGACCCGCCCGCCGACGGCGTCGGCGGCCTCGAGGACCACGACGTCGAGACCCCGATCGATGAGGTGCCGCGCACACC
>JBBRGO010000053.1:0-15091 GCA_038224055.1 Actinomycetales bacterium | reverse complement strand
CGGTGGCGTCGCCGCGCTCGCGGCCCAGCCGGGCCACGATCCGCGCGCAACGCAGCTCGACGGCGCCGGGCCGGCTGCGCGCCGTGCCTGCCCCCGACTCGGAGGCCCTCCGGGACCCGGAGCCGAGCGGCACCCGGACGGTCGGGACCCGGACGGGCGGGCCGGCCCGGCGGCATACCGAGGATGTCCTGACCCCGACGGAGTCCGAGGTCACCGAGTCCAGCGAGGTCCTCGGCGAGTCCGGCGACGGGGAGGGCCGCGGCGAGATCGCCCCGGCCTCGCGGATGGCCACCGCGCTCACCTCCGGGGTGCAGTCCCGCGCAGAGCGTCTCGTGGGGGCGGTGCTCGAGTCCGCAGAGTTCTCGTCGGAGTCGCGACCGGGCCCGGCTGAGCTCGTCGAGCTCGCCGTCAACGTGCTCCGGGCGGCCGCCCTCTCCTCGGGCATCCCGACCGAGGACATCGAGCGCCAGGTGGCCGAGGGCCTCGCCTACCTCCGGCGCCGACTGACCGGTGACTACGTCGTGGACGAGTTCGGCTTCGACGAGGACTACACCCTCAACGTGCACCTCCCGCTGCTCCGGCCGTTCTACCGCAAGTGGTTCCGCGTGGAGGTGCGCGGGATCGAGAACATCCCCAGCGTCGGCGGCGCCCTGGTCGTCGCCAACCACTCCGGCACCATCGCGATGGACTCGCTGATGACCCAGGTCGCCGTGCACGACGAGCACCCGGCCGGCCGCCACCTGCGGATGCTCGGTGCCGACCTCGTGTTCACCATGCCGTTCGTCGGGACGATGGCGCGGCGCTCCGGCACGACGATCGCCGCGAACACGGATGCCGAGCGGCTGCTCTCGAGCGGCCACCTCGTCGGTGTCTGGCCCGAGGGTTTCAAGGGGGTCGGCAAGCCGTTCAGCGAGCGCTACAAGCTCCAGCGTTTCGGCCGGGGCGGCTTCGTCTCGGCGGCGCTGCGGGCCGGGGTGCCGATCGTGCCCTGCTCCATCGTCGGGGCCGAGGAGATCTACCCGATCCTCGGTGACATGCCGACCGTCGCCCGCCTGCTCGGCATGCCGTACGCCCCCGTCACGCCGACCTTCCCCTGGCTCGGACCGCTGGGGATGATCCCGCTGCCCAGCAAGTGGCTCATCGAGTTCGGCCCCCCGATCGAGACGACGACCTTCGGCGTGGACGCCGCCGACGACCCGATGCTCGTCTTCGATCTCACCGACCAGGTCCGCGAGACGATCCAGCAGACGCTCTACAGCCTGCTCATGCAGCGCAAGTCCGTCTTCTTCTGACGCGGCGCGGTCGGCGCCGCGTTCACCGAGGCGCGCTGGAGCGCCCTGGCCCACCGGGTGCACCACGGGCTGGTCGGTGGCCTGGCGTTCCGGCAGGGTCGAGGTCACCTCGGCCCCGTTTCGCGGCGGCCCTAGAGTGGGGCCATGGCGGATGAGCAGGCAGGGACCCCGGTGCGGGTGGTCCTCATCGGGCGGCCGGGCTGCCACCTGTGCGACGAGGCGCGTGCCGTCATCGAACGCGTGGCCGGCGAGCTCGGGGTCGGCTGGCAGGAGCGGTCCATCGACGACGATCCCGACCTGCGACGGCGCTACGCCGACCAGATCCCGGTGACCTTCGTCGACGGTCGGCAGCACGACTTCTGGCGAGTGGAGGAGTCCCGGCTGCGTCGCGCGCTCGGGTGACCGCTGTCACGGCCTCGAAGGGTGCGTGCTAGGCGCGGCCCGCTCACTTTGTGCATGGGTTCACAAACGTCTAGCCTGATCTGGTCCCCACGTGCTCCGCGCCGCTTTTCGGCGCACCAGCGAGAGGAGCCGGTGAGCCAGCGTGAGCGCCGACCCAGCACTGCGTCGAGAGATCCCCGACGCAACCGTCGCGCGGCTTCCCGAGTACCTGCGGACCCTCTCGCGGCTCGCTGAGGACGGCGTTCTCTCCGTCTCCTCGGAGGAGCTGTCCGGCGCGGTCGGGGTGCGATCCGCGCAGCTGCGCAAGGACCTCAGCCACCTCGGTTCCTACGGGGTCCGTGGCGTCGGTTACGACGTGGAGACGCTCGCGCTCGAGATCTCCCGGGCCCTCGGGCTGACCGAGGACTGGCCCGTCGCGATCGTCGGGATGGGCAACCTCGGGCACGCCCTCGCGAGCTACTCCGGCTTCGTCACCAAGGGTTTCCGCATCGTCGGCCTCTTCGACGACGACCCCGCCCTCATCGGTGAGCCGGTCGTCGACATCGCGATCCGCCCCCTGCGTGAGCTCGGTGACTGTCACGCGGGTGACCCCATCGCCATCGGCGTGATCGCGACGCCGGCCGCCGCAGCCCAGGCGGTCTGCGACGCGCTCGTCGAGGTCGGCATCAGCTCGATCCTCAACTTCGCACCGGCGGTCCTCGCCGTGCCGGTGGGTGTCGACGTGCGCCGCGTCGACCTCTCGACCGAGCTGCAGATCCTCGCCTTCCACGCGCAGCGCAAGCAGCTAGCGAGTGGCGACCTGCGATCGGTGGTGTCGCAGTGAGCCTGCTCGTCATCGGGTTGTCGCACCACACCGCTCCGCTCTCGGTCCTCGAGGGCCTGGCCGAGCGCCCCGACCGCGCCGTCGCGATCGCGGCGGCCGTGCTGGGCTCGGCCACGGTCTCCGAGGTCGTCGTGCTCTCGACGTGCAACCGCCTCGAGGTCTACGCGGAAGCCCCCGCGTTCCACCCTGCCGTGGCGGCCATCGGCGAGACCCTCGCCGTCGCGGCGGGCGGCGAGACGCCGCCCGACGTGGACGGTGCGCCGGTCCCCGGCGCCCCGGGTGACCCCCTCGAGCAGCTGGCCGCCCGAGCCGAGGCGCTCGCCGACCACCTCTACGTCCGCTACGACGACGGCGCCGTCGCGCACGCCTTCACCGTCGCCTGCGGCCTCGACTCGATGGCGGTCGGTGAGTCGCAGGTGCTCGGTCAGATGCGGGACGCCCTCGCGGCCGCCCAGCGCGACGGTCACGCCGGCGAGTCGCTCAACTCGCTCTTCCAGCAGGCGCTGCGCGTCGGCAAGCGGGCCCACACCGAGACGGACATCGACCAGCACAGCGTCTCGCTCGTGCAGATCGGCCTCGAGGAGGCGCAGGGGCGCCTCGGGGACCTCACCGCGCGCTCCGGGGTCATCGTCGGGGCGGGCGGGATGAGCGGCCTCGCCGCCGCCACCGCGAGCCGCGGTGGCCTCGGCGCGCTCACCATCGTCAACCGCACCCCCGAGCGCGCCCACCGGCTCGCCGCCGCCACCAACGGGACCGCCCGGGCCTGGGAGGAGCTCGGCGACGCGCTCGTGGAGAGCGACCTCGTCATCTCGTGCACCGGCGCCGTCGGCCACGTCATCACGGGCGCCGACCTCGCCGAGAGCTCCCGTCGTCGGGATGGGCGTCCGCAGGTGGTCATCGACCTCGCCCTGCCGAGGGACGTCGAGCCCGTCGACCAGTGGGCGCGAGAGCTGCCCGACGTCTCCGTCATCGACCTCCAGCACCTCGGGCTCCTCCTCGAGGGCCGGGCGGACAGCCAGCAGGTCGCGCGCGTCCGTGAGCTCGTCACCGGTGAGGTCGCGGCCCACCTCACCCGTCGGATGGAGAAGGCCGTGGCGCCCACCGTCGCCGCCCTGCGCGCCCGCGCCGCTTCCCTCGTGGCGACCGAGATGGACCGACTCGACCAGCGCCTGCCCGACCTCGACGAGGACACCCGCGCCGAGGTCGGCCTCGCCGTCCACCGGATCGTCGAGAAGCTGCTCCACACCCCCACCATGCGGGTCAAGGAGTTCGCGATGGAGGGCAACGGGGCCGACTACGCCGCGGCCCTGCGGGAGCTGTTCGACCTCGAGCCGCGCGAGGTCGCCAACGTCTCGACCCCGCCGAAGCGTGGTGCCTGATGACCGCGCTGCGCCTCGGCACCCGCCGGTCCGCCCTCGCCACGACCCAGTCCGGCTGGGTCGCCGACCGGCTCCGGGCCCTCGGCCACGACGTCGAGATCGTCGAGATCACGACCGAGGGCGACGTCTCCGCCGAGCCGCTGACGACCATCGGCGGGACCGGGGTGTTCGCCTCGGCGATCCGCACCGCCCTGCGTGACGGCAGGATCGACGTCGCCGTCCACTCGCTCAAGGACCTCCCCACGGCGGCCGAGCCCGACCTCGTCGTCGCCGCGGTCCCGACCCGCGAGGACAGCAGGGACGTGCTCGTGGCGCGCGACGGCCTCACCCTCGGTGAGCTGCCTGCCGGGTCCGTCGTCGGCACCGGGTCGCCCCGACGGGCCGCCCAGCTCGCGGCGCTCGGACTGGGCCTCGTCGTGCGCCCGATCCGCGGCAACGTCGACACCCGGATCGGCTACGTCCGCTCGGGCGCCGTCGACGCCGTCGTCCTCGCGCGGGCGGGGCTGGCGCGCCTCGGCCGGCTCGCTGACGTGACCGAGGTGCTCGACCCGATCCAGGTCCTCCCCGCCGCCGGGCAGGGTGCCCTCGCGATCGAGTGCCGCTCCGACCGCGCCGACGTCCGCGAGGCCGTCGCTCACCTCGACGACGCCGACACCCGCACGTGCGTCGACGCCGAGCGCTCGCTGCTCGCCACCCTCGAGGCAGGCTGCACGGCCCCGGTCGGAGCCCTCGCCGAGGTCGTCGACGGCGAGGACGGCCTCGAGCTGTCGCTGCGCGCCTTCGCCGGCTCGGAGGACGGCAGCCTCGAGCTGCGCCGGTCCCTCGTGGGCCCTGCCGCCCACCCCCACCGCCTGGGCGAGCGACTCGCCCGGATCCTCCTCGAGGACGGCGCCGCCGACCTCGAGACCTCGTCCACTCCCGCCCCCGAACCCTCGGAGCATGTTTCGTGACTCGTTCTCGCCAGCCGTCGGAGCAGACGGTGTCGACCCCCACGGTCCCGACGACGCCCGCAAGGGTCGCCTTCGTCGGGGCTGGCCCCGGCGACCCCGGGCTGCTCACCGTCCGTGGCCGGGAGCTGCTCGCCGCTGCCGACGTCGTCATCCTCGACCGGGTGACCGCCGAGGCGGACGCCCGGCGTCACGCCCGACCCGACGTCGAGATCATCGACGCGGGTCACGGTGAGCAGGGCCAGGAGCTCACCCAGGCGGTCCGCGCCAAGCTCGTCGTGAAGGCGGCCAGGTCGGTCGCCGCCGGCGGGCTCGTGGTTCGCCTCATGGACGGCGACCCCGCGACCTTCAGCGGACTCGTCGAGGAGGTGCGGGCCTGTCGCAAGGCGGGCATCAGCTTCGACGTCGTCCCCGGTGTCTCCGCCGTCACCGCCACCCCGACGTATGCCGGTGTCCCCCTCACCGCGAAGGGCACCTCCGCGCTCCACGTCGTGAGCACGGGGCGGACCGGGACCGACTACGGCCGCTACACCGCCGATGACGACTCCGTCGTGCTCGTCGGTGCGGCCGACGGCATCCGCGCGGGGCTGCGGTCCCTGCTCGCCGCCGGCCGGTCGGGGGAGTCCCTCGTGGTGCTCTGCCGTCGCGGCACGACCGTCGAGCAGACCTCGGTGGCCACGACGCTCGACGCCGTCGAGGAGGCCTTCTCGGGCCCCGACGCCTCCGAGATCTCCCTCGCCGTCGTCTCCCCGAACGTCGCACTGCGAGAAGAGTTCTCCTGGTTCGAGACCAAGCCGCTCTTCGGGTGGCGCGTGCTCGTCCCGCGGACGCAGGCCCAGGCCGGTCCGATGATCGCCCGGCTCGGCGCCTACGGGGCGACCGCTGACGTCGTGCCGACGATCTCGGTGGAGCCGCCGCGCACGCCGCAGCAGATGGACAAGGCCGTGCGTGGCCTCGTCACCGGCCGTTACGAGTGGATCGGCTTCACCTCCACCAACGCGGTCCGCGCCGTCCGAGAGCGGTTCGAGGACCTCGGCCTCGACGCCCGGGCGTTCGCCGGCCTCAAGATCGCAGCCGTCGGGGGCGTCACCGCCGAGGCGCTGCGCGACTGGGGCATCAACCCCGACCTCGTTCCCGCGGACGAGCAGTCGGCCGCAGGTCTGCTCGAGGTGTGGCCGGACTTCGACGAGCTGCTCGACCCGATCAACCGGGTCCTGCTGCCGCGCGCCGACATCGCGACCGAGACCCTCGTCGCCGGCCTGCGCGACATCGGCTGGGAGGTCGACGACGTCACCGCCTACCGCACGGTCCGGGCCGCTCCTCCGGCGGCTCCGGTCCGGGACGCGATCAAGGGCGGTGACTACGACGCCGTCGTCTTCACCTCCAGCTCGACGGTCCGCAACCTCGTCGGGATCGCGGGCAAGCCGCACCCGGCGACCGTCGTGGCCTGCATCGGTCCGGCGACGGCCAAGACCGCGCAGGAGCACGGCCTGCGGGTCGACGTCCTCGCGGCCGAGGCCTCGGCCATCAGCCTCGTCGACGCCCTCGCCGGGCACGGTGTCGGCCTCGCCGTCGCGGCTGCGGAGGCGGGCGCGCCCGTGCAGCGGCCGAGTGACAAGCGGCCGGCCTCGCGCCGCCGCGCGCGATGAGCGCCGTGGACGCGGACGGAGCGAGCGCGTGATCGACCGTCCCCGACGGCTGCGCCAGACCCCCGCCCTGCGAACCATGGTCGCCGAGACCCGGCTCCACCCGAAGGACCTCGTCCTGCCCGTCTTCGTCGCGGAGGGCATCGACGGGCCGCGGCCGATCTCGAGCATGCCCGGGGTCGTGCACCACGACCTCGGCTCCCTCGTCGAGACCGCCCGCCGGGCGGTCTCGGTGGGGATCGGCGGCATCATGCTCTTCGGCGTCCCCGAGACCAAGGACGCCACCGGCACGGGCGCCGTCGACGAGTCCGGCATCCTCAACGTCGGTCTGCGGGCCGTGCGTGACGCCGTCGGGGAGGACCTCGTCGTGATGGCGGACACCTGCCTCGACGAGTTCACCGACCACGGCCACTGTGGGGTGCTCGACGACCGCGGCCGGGTCGACAACGACGCGACCAACGAGATCTACGCGGACATGGCTGTGGCACAGGCGCGCTCGGGCGCCCACGTCGTCGGTCCCTCCGGGATGATGGATGGCCAGGTCGCCGTGATCCGCGCCGGTCTCGACGCGGCCGGGTTCGAGGAGACGGTGATCCTCGCGTATGCCGCGAAGTACGCCTCCGCGTTCTACGGGCCGTTCCGTGAGGCCGTGCAGTCGAGCCTCGTCGGTGACCGGCGCACCTACCAGCAGGACCCGGCCAACGTCGTCGAGTCGCTCCGCGAGATCGACCTCGACCTCGCCGAGGGGGCCGACATCGTCATGGTCAAGCCGGCGATGTCCTACCTCGACGTCGTGGCCGCGGCCGCGGAGCGGGCCACGGTCCCCGTCGCCGCCTACCAGGTGTCGGGGGAGTACTCGATGATCGAGGCCGCCGCCGAACGGGGCTGGATCGACCGGCGCGCTGCCGTCCTCGAGGCACTGACGGGCATCCGGCAGGCCGGGGCCCAGGTCGTGCTCACCTACTACGCGCTCGACGTCCCGGACTGGCTCCGTTGATCCCACTAGGATCTCACCACCTGGAGGAGGAACTCATGGTCGACAAGTCGTCGGGGGGCGACGCGCGCTGGCTGACCGATTCAGAGCAGGCGTCGTGGCGTGCGGTCCTGAGGGGTACCCGGTTGCTGGAGCGCGCGCTCGACGAGGCCCTCCACGAGTCCGACATCCAGCTCAGCGAGTACGAGATCCTCTCCATGCTGTCCGAGAGTCCCTCGCACCGGCTGAGGATGTCCGAGCTCGCGTCCATGGTGGTGCAGTCGCGCAGCCGGCTGACCCACACGGCCAAACGCCTCGAGCAGCGCACCTGGGTGGTCCGCGAGCCGTGCGCGGACGACAGGCGGGGCGTCGAGCTCGTGCTCACCCCCGGCGGTCTGGCGGAGGTGGACGAGCTCTCGCGCGCCCACGTGCGCAGCGTCCGCGAGCACATCGTCGACGTGATGACCCCGACGCAGTTCGCGGCCCTCGGTGAGGCGATGGCGATCGTCCGCGACCACCTCGACCCCGACGGGCTGAGCGGCCGCTGACCCAGCGGCATACCGGCGCCCGGGTCGTCGGGACGCTGGGGGACACTGGGCAGATGAGCTCCTCGTCACCGATCGTGCCCTCCCCGACCGACGCTCCGGCCTCGGCCGCCCTCCTGGCGCGCGCCGGCGCCGTCATCCCCGGCGGGGTGAACTCCCCGGTCCGGGCCTTCCGGGCCGTCGGCGGGACCCCGCGTTTCATGGCGAGCGGGTCGGGGCCGTGGCTGACGGACGCGGACGGCACGCGCTACGTCGACCTCATCTGCTCGTGGGGCCCGATGATCCTCGGCCACGCCCACCCGGCGGTGCTCGAGGCGGTCACGACGGCCGCCGCGAAGGGATTCTCCTTCGGCACGCCGTCGGAGAACGAGGTGCTCCTCGCCGAGGAGATCGTCGCCCGGGTCGAGCCGGTCGAGCAGGTCCGCCTCGTCAACTCGGGGACCGAGGCGACGATGTCGGCGATCCGGCTGGCCCGCGGCTTCACCGGCCGCGACGTCATCGTCAAGTTCGCCGGCTGCTACCACGGGCACGTGGACGCGCTGCTCGCATCGGCCGGGTCGGGCCTGGCGACCTTCGCCCTGCCCGACTCCGCGGGCGTGCCCCGCTCGAGCGCGGCCGAGACCATCGTGCTGCCCTACAACGACCTCGCCGCCGTCGAGGCAGCCTTTGCCGAGCGCGGTGACACGATCGCGGCGGTCATCACCGAGGCCGCGGCCGGCAACATGGGCGTCGTGCCGCCCGCCCCCGGCTTCACCGAGGGCCTGCGCCGGATCACGGCGGCGCACGGGGCCCTGCTCGTCTCCGACGAGGTGATGACCGGCTTCCGCTGTTCGCCATCGGGCTGGTACGGCCTCGAGGGACCGTATGCCGCAGGTGCCCCCGACCTGTTCACCTTCGGCAAGGTGATGGGTGGCGGCTTCCCGACCGCGGCGTTCGGTGGCCGCGCCGACGTCATGGCGCTCCTCGCGCCGCAGGGTCCCGTCTACCAGGCCGGCACGCTGTCCGGGAACCCGGTCGCCTCGGCGGCCGGTCTCGCCACGCTCCGGGGCTGCACCTCCGAGGTCTACGACCGTCTCGGGATCGTCAGCGCGGCGATCGCCGAGGGCGCGTCAGCGGCCCTGTCTGCGGCATCCGTCCCGCACACGATCCAGTGGGCCGGCTCGATGTTCTCCGTCTTCTTCCGTGACGGGGCCGTCTCGAGCTACGACGAGGCCCGCGACCAGGACACCGACGCCTTCCGCCGCTTCTTCCACGCCATGCTCGCCCAAGGGGTGCACCTGCCCCCGAGCGCCTTCGAGTCGTGGTTCGTCTCCGCCGCGCACGACGACGACGCCGTGGACCACGTCCTGCGGGCCCTGCCAGCGGCGGCGCGGGCTGCCGCGCAGCCGGACGCCTGACCCCGGGCGCGCCGGGTCGCGCCGTCGCGGGTCCCCGTCCGTCCTGCCGTCAGTGGGCGACGGCGAGCAGCACACCCACGCCGATGAAGAGGCAGCCGAAGACCCGGCCCATCACGCGCTGCCCGGACGGGCTGCGCGTCAGGCGGGCCAGGCCACCGGCGGCGGCCGCGAAGACGAACCACATGATGATGACGTCGATCACCATGATCGTCGCGCCGAGCACGAGGTACTGGGGCAGCAGCGGCCCGCCGGGGCGGATGAACTGCGGGGTGAACGCGAGGAAGAAGACCACCGCCTTGGGGTTGGTGAGGTTGACGAGCAGCCCGCGCCGGACCATCGACGCGGCCGGCTCGGGCCCCTCGGGTGTCGCGACCACCTCGTCGGGCACCGCCGCGGCGGCGGCGTCGCCGGAGCCCCCGGTCGTCCGTGCGCGCAGCTGGCGGATGCCGAGGTAGACGAGGTAGGCGGCGCCGGCATAGCGGATCAAATTGAACGCCAAGGGGGACCGGGCCACGAGGACGCCGAGGCCGGCAGCGACGACGGCGAGGTGCAGGACGAGTGCGATCTGCTGGCCGACGATGCCCCAGATCGAGCGGCGCCATCCCGACGTGATCGAGTTCGTCATCGTGTTGATGGCGCCGGCACCGGGCGTGAGTGAGATGAGGACCCCGGTCACGACGAGGGTCAGCCAGAGGGACCACGACACGGACGGATCCTAGGCCGTGCCCGGCAGGGGGATGCGCCGTGGTCCGGCACCGGTCCGCACCCGGGTGTCGCCCAGCCTGCTCCCAGCGTGTTCCCGACCTCGGCCTCGAACGCTCGACACCGGGGGAGCGGATTCGGCGGAGCGCACCGCGTTTGAGACACTGGGCCCCATGACCGACCAGCCGTCACCCGGGGCCAGCGCACAGGCTCCGACGCGCACCGTCGTGCACCTCATGCGGCACGGCGAGGTTCACAACCCCAAGGGCGTCCTCTACGGGCGTCTCGACGGCTTCCACCTCTCCGACCTCGGCCGCGAGATGGCCCGGGTCGTCGCCCGTCACCTCACCGCCAACGACATCACCCACGTCGTCGCCTCGCCGCTCGAGCGGGCCCAGGAGACGGCCGCCCCGATCGCCGAGGCCCATCGCCTCGCCGTCGAGACCGACGAGCGGGTCATCGAGTCGGAGAACTGGTTCGAGGGACGCTCGGTGGGCACGAAGGACCTGCTCCACCCCCGCAACTGGTCCAAGCTCGCCAACCCGATGCTTCCCTCATGGGGCGAGCCCTACGAGCACATCGCCGCGCGGATGCTCGTGGCCGTCGACGACGCGAGGACAGCGGCATACGGCCACGAGGCGGTCGTCGTCTCCCACCAGCTGCCGGTGTGGACCGCGCGCAACAAGCTCGAGCAGCGTCGCCTCTGGCACGACCCGAGGCACCGTGAGTGCGCCCTCGCCTCCCTCACCTCGCTCACGTTCGAGGGCGAGGACCTCACCTCGGTGGCCTACTCCGAGCCGGCGGCGGCCCTGCTCGCCCGCGCGTCGAAGAGCGTGGGCGCCTGATGCCCGGTCCCGACCGTCGCACCGCCCTCCGGTGGGGTGCCGTCGCGCTGGCCGGTGGCCTCGCGACGGTCACGGCCGCGTGCGGCACCGACGCCAACTCGGTCGCCGAGCAGGCCAAGGCGGGTGACCGCAAGGGCTACGTTGCCGGCGACGGCTCGATCGAGCAGCTCGCCGCCGACCAGCGGGGCGAGCCCGTCACCCTCCTGGGCACGACGCTCGAGGGCGAGTCGTGGTCGATGAAGGGACTCGAGGACACCGTGCTCGTCGTCAACGTGTGGGGCTCGTGGTGTCCCCCGTGCATCGCGGAGACGCCCGACCTGCAGAAGGCGTGGGAGAAGGTGCAGGCCGAGAAGCTCCCGGTGGAGTTCATCGGCATGGACAAGCTCGAGAGCCCCGAGACGGGGCTCGCCTTCCTCAAGGCCAACGGCGTGACCTACCGGTCGCTGGCCTACGAGGGAGGGGTGCCGATCCTCGCCCTGCAGGGCAAGGCCTCGGCGACGCCGACCACGCTCGTGCTCGACCCTGCCGGACGCATCGCCGCCCGGGTCTCCGGGCCCGTCTCCACCTCGACCCTGCTCGGGCTCATCGACGACGTCCTCGCCGAGAAGGCCTGACCGGGTGAGCGCCGACCTCGCCACCGGATCGCTCGTCGTCGCCGCCGCGGTCGCCCTCGCGGCGGGCTTCGTCTCGTTCGCCTCCCCGTGCGTCCTGCCGCTCGTCCCGGGCTTCCTCGGCTACGTCACGGGCCTGTCGGACGTCTCCCTCGAGCGGCGCTCGCGCGGTCGGCTCGTGCTCGGCGCGGTCCTCTTCGTGCTCGGCTTCTCCGTCGTCTTCCTCATCGGAGCCGGACTGGTGTCGGCGCTCAGCGTGTCGCTCGCCGAGCACCAGACACTGCTGATGCGCGTGGGCGGGGTGCTCGTCATCGTGACCGCGCTGATGATCCTCGGGGTCGGCAACGGGTATGCCGCTGCGCCGAGCTGGCGCCCCCGCGCGGGACTGCTCGGGGCGCCCCTGCTCGGAGCGGTCTTCGGTCTCGGCTGGGGCCCGTGCATGGGACCCACGCTCGGGGCCATCCTCGCGATGGCCGGGCCCCTGTCGGCGCAGTCGGGCACGGTCGGGCGGGGAGTGCTGCTCGCGTCGTTCTACTGCGTCGGCCTCGGCCTGCCGTTCATCCTCATGGCGGCGCTCTGGGAGCGGGCCGGGCGGGCCAACGCGTGGCTGCGCCGGCACCGGCGGGCGATCCAGGTGGCGGGCGGGGTGCTGCTGCTCGTCGTGGGGATCCTGCTCCTCACAGGTCTGTGGGAGAACGTCATCGTGTGGACCCAGACCCGGCTCATCACCACGTTCGCGACGGTGCTCTGAGATGAGCACCGACACCGGCACCCAGCCCACCGGCGAGGCGACCGAGGGGATCCGGCCCCGCCCGGGCACGCGCCCCGACCCCGAGCTGCCCGCGATCGGCACGAGGGGCCTGCTCCGCTGGGGGTGGCGCCAGCTGACGAGCATGCGAACGGCCCTGTTCCTGCTCCTCATGCTCGCGATCGCCGCGGTGCCCGGCTCGATCTTCCCGCAGCGCAACATCGACGCGGGCCGCGTCGCCGACTACATCGCACAGCACCCGCAGACCTCGCCGTGGCTGGACCGGCTCGGCTTCTTCGACGTCTACGCCTCCGCGTGGTTCTCGGCGATCTACCTGCTGCTGTTCATCTCCCTCGTCGGCTGCATCATCCCCCGCTCGAAGGTCCACTGGGGCGCGCTCCGCTCCCGTCCGCCACGGGCGCCGGCCAGGCTCCAGCGGCTCCCCGAGCACGCGCAGCTGACGACGGACCTCAGCCCCGAGGAGGCGCTCGCCGCCGCGCGGACCGTCCTGAAGGCCAAGCGGTTCCGGCTGCACTCCCACGACGGCAGCAGCCTGAGCGCCGAGTCCGGCTACCTGCGCGAGACGGGAAACCTCGTCTTCCACCTCTCGCTCACCGGCATCATCATCGGGATGGCCGTCGGGCACCTGCTCGGCTGGCGCGGCGACGTCATCCTGCCCGAGGGCGAGTCCTTCGCCTCCTCGGCGGGCACCTACAACACGATCTCGCCGGGCCCCTGGGTCGACGAGGAGTCGCTGCCCCCCTTCGTGCTGCGCCTCGACAAGCTCGACGTCCAGTTCAACGAGGCTCCGGGCCGGTCGTTCGGGACGCCCAAGGAGTTCAGCGCCTCCACCACCGTCTCTCCCGAGCCCGGCGCCCCGGCGACGAAGGAGACCGTGTCGGTCAACCACCCGCTGAGCATCGACGGGGCCGACGTCTTCCTCCTCGGCAACGGCTACACCCCGGTCATCACGGTCCGTGACGCCCAGGGCCAGGTGCTCTACCGCGAGGCGACGCCCTTCCTCACCCAGGACGCCAACTACCGCTCCATCGGCGTCATCAAGGTGCCGTCCGCGTCGCCGAAGCAGCTCGGCATCACCGGCTTCTTCCTCCCGACTGCCGAGCCGACCTTCGCCAACGGACCGCTCTCGCTCTTCCCCGACACGAAGAACCCCGAGGTCGCGCTGTCGCTCTGGGAGGGCAACCTCTTCCCCGGCGCGGCCCCGCAGTCGGTGTACACGCTCAACACCGAGGAGATGAAGCAGGTCACCAAGGACGACGGATCGCCCGCCCTCGTCCGCCTCAAGCCCGGCCAGACCTACGAGATGCCCGGCGGCCGGGGCTCGATCACCTTCGAGAGCGTCAAGCGCTTCGCCGGCTTCTCGGTGCGAACCGACCCGGGGGCGCCGATCAGTCTCGTCAGCGCCGTGCTCGCCACCCTCGGCCTCATCCTCGGGCTGACGATCAAGCGCCGGCGCGTCTTCGTCCGCGTCGCCCCCGCTGCGGTCGTCGGCGCCGGACCCGGCGCCGGCCCCGAGGGTCCCGACGCGGACCCGGACCGACGGGTTACCGTGGTGAGCATCGGAGGACTCTCCAAGGACTCCGACGCCGGGCTCGCCAGCATCGTCCAGGCCGTGCACGACCACCTTGCAGAACGGAAGAACCGACCGTGAACCCCACGTCCCTCGCCGCCAACGCCAACGTCGCCCTCTACTCGGCGATGGTGGTCTACACGTTGGCGATGCTCGCCTTCACCTGGCACCTCGTCGCGCGTGTTCCCAAGGACGTCGAGGCCTCCGTCCCCGAGCGCGAGAGCGTGCTCGTCGGTGCTGGGGCGCCTGATGGCACCACCGACCGGCCGGTCGGCACGAGCGCAGCCCCCACCCCCGCCGAGTCCGCCCGGAGCCGCCAGCGCGGCAACATCGCACTGATGCTCACCTACCTCGCGACCGCGTTGCTCGTGGGCTCGGTCCTGATGCGCGGGCTCGCCGTCTCGCGTCCGCCGTGGGGCAACATGTTCGAGTTCGCGACGGCCGCCGCCGCCGCGGTCGGGGTCGTCTACTCCGCACTCGCCCGTCGCAACCGGTGGGAGTGGCTCGGCGTCTTCATCGTCGCGCCGATCCTGCTCGTGCTCGGGCTCTCGCTCACGGTCCTCTACACCGAGGCCGGCGAGCTGATGCCGGCCCTCAAGTCCTACTGGCTCGGCATCCACGTCTCCGTCGCCTTCATCTCCGTCGCCTTCTTCACCATCGGCGCCGCGATCGGGGCGGTCTACCTCCTGCGTCGCCGCCGCGAGGAGAACCCGCCGGCCCGGCCGAGCTTCATCGAGTCGCTGCCGTCGTCGGCCGCGCTCGAGCGCACCGCCTACAGCATCAACATGGTTGCCTTCATCCTCTGGACCTTCACCCTCATCGCCGGGGCCATCTGGGCCAAGCAGGCCTGGGGTTCCTACTGGCAGTGGGACCCCAAGGAGATCTGGACCTTCGTCATCTGGACCGTGTATGCGGCCTACATGCACTCCCGCGCCACGGCCGGTGTCGACCTGCGTCGCTCGACCTACCTCGCGCTCGGGGGGTTCGCGAGCGTCATCATCAACTTCACCCTCGTCAACCTCCTGTCGACGTTCGCGGGGATGCACAACTACTCGGGGATGTGACGTGGCCCGCTACACGGTCCTGCGCCTGCTCATCTTCTTCGGCTTCCTGCTGCTCTTCTGGCTGGTCGGGCTGAGGGACAACAAGGTGCTGCTCCTCGGCTCGGCGGCGCTCGCCTCGGCGGCGGC
>JBBRGO010000052.1:0-15143 GCA_038224055.1 Actinomycetales bacterium | reverse complement strand
CCCGAACAGGTGGAGGCGGCGGAGGGCGCGGCAGCGGCCGCCGCGGCCGCCAGCGTCCGGTCCGCCCGGGCGGGTGGGTCCGGACCGCCCACCGGGGTGGGTCGCTGGACTGCCCTCCCGGCGGCCGAGACCGACCCGACGATGCGGGCCGTGACGAATGCGGAGCTGCTGCTCGACCGCTACGGCGTGCTCACCCGGGGCTCGGTCGTGTCCGAGGAGGTGCCCGGTGGTTTCGCGGCCGTCTACCGCGTCCTCGCCGCGGCCGAGGAGGCCGGCAAGGTGCGGCGCGGCTACTTCGTCGAGTCCCTCGGGGCGTCTCAGTTCGCGACGACCGGAGCCGTCGACCGGCTCCGCCGGATGTCGCGCCTGCCCGGCGGGACGGCTGCCGACGAGGCCCGACAGCGAGGTGGCGACGTCGCAGCGAACGCGTCCGCGCTCGTGCTCGCCGCCAGCGACCCGGCCAATCCCTACGGCGCCGCGATCGGCTGGCCGGACCGTCCCGTCACCGACGGCGCCGAGGCCAGCGCCGATGCCGGTGCCGAGGCCGGCGCACCGGGGAAGTCGCGCCGCAAGGGTCACCAACCCGGTCGCAAGGCCGGTGCGCTCGTCGTGCTCGTCGACGGCGAGCTCGTCCTCTACGTCGAGCGCGGCGGCAAGACGATGTTGTGCTGGGCGGAGCAGGCGGAGCCGCTCCAGTCGGCCGCGGATGCCCTCGCCCTCGCGGTACGGGAGGGCGCGCTCGGTCGCCTGACCGTCGAGAAGGCCGACGGCGCGTCGCTGCTGGGCTCGGGCCACCCCCTCGTCGAGGCCCTGTCGCGGGCCGGTTTCCACATGACTCCCCGAGGCCTGCGCCTGCGCCGTTGAGTCAGCACACGGTGACGCGTCGTCAGAGCCGCTCGACGGTCACCGACGGCGGCGCCGTCCCACGGGTGTCGAGGAAGCGGCGAGCCTTGGCGGCGAGGGCATCGACGTCGTAGCAGCGGTGTCGCTGGAGCAGCACCGCCAGGTCGGCGTCCGCGACGGCGGCCTCGAGATCGTCGACGGGCTCGACCCGTCCGGCCATCTGGCTCCACTGGGACACGAGGGGGTCGTGGAAGAGCACCCGGGCCCCCTGGGCCATCAGCTGGGACGCCACCGGGACCGCCGGCGACTCACGCTGGTCGGCGATGTCCGCCTTGTAGGTGATCCCGAGCAGCACGACGGTCGACCCGCGCAGCGCCTTGCCGTCCTCGTTGAGGGAGTCCTGGATGCGCTGGACCACGTAGGAGGGCATCGCGGCGTTGATCTCCTGGGCGAGCTCGACGAAACGGAAGGGGTAGCCGAGCCGGGAGCGGACGTTGTGGGACAGGTAGTTCGGGTCGATCGGTATGCAGTGGCCCCCGACTCCCGGTCCGGGATAGAACGCCTCGAACCCGAAGGGTTTCGTCCGCGCGGCCCTGATGACCTCCCAGAGGTCGATGTCGAGGTCGTGGCAGAACCGGGCCATCTCGTTGACGAGGGCGATGTTGACGTGGCGGTAGGTGTTCTCCAGCAGCTTGGCGGTCTCGGCCTCCCGGGTCCCACGCGTCGGCACGACGACATCGATGAGGCGCTCGTAGAACGCACACGCGGCGGCGGTGCAGGCGGTGCTGTGACCGCCGACGACCTTCGGGGTGTTGCGGATCCCGTGCGTGGGGTTGCCCGGGTCGACGCGCTCCGGCGAGAAGGCGAGGTGGAAGTCGATCCCGGCGACGAGGCCCGAGGCCTCGAGGAGGGGGCGAACGACCTCGTCGGTCGTCCCGGGGTAGGACGTCGACTCGAGCACGACGAGCTGCCCGCGCTCGAGGTGCCCCGACACGGACGTGGCCGCCGCTCGCACGGCGCCGAGGTCGGGCCCGCCTTCCTGCGAGAGGGGGGTGGGGACGCAGATCACCACCACGTCCGCCTGACCCAGCACGGCGGCGTCGGTCGTCGGATGGAAGCCGCGCTGCAGCAACGACGCCACGTCGTCGTCGGTGAGGTCGTCGACGTGCGACGTCCCCGCGAGGAGCGACCGCACGACCTCTGGGCTCGTGTCGAGACCGGCCACGCGCAGCCCGGAGCGGCTGGCCTCCTGGGCCAGCGGCAGCCCGACGTAGCCCAGCCCGATGACCGCCACGTCGTAGCGTGTCTCGCTCATGCCCACCTCCCGGAGCCGGTCATCAGGACGGCGCCGGCCACGTTCCCGAGGGGCTCACGTCAGCGCCACAGTCCACGGGTGTCGACGACCTCACGGCCCCGCAGCTCCCGCAGCGTGATCCGCTCGAAGGCCTGGTGGTCCACCAGGAGCACGACGACGTCGGCCATGGCGATCGCCGCGTCGGCGCCGGCGAGGGTGACGTTGGGCAGGTCGGCCAGGCTCGGCGGAAGCGCGGTGACGTGGGGCTCGACCGCGAGCACCGCGGCGTCAGGCAGCTCGCGCGCCAGGGTCTCGGTGATCAGCAGGGCCGGTGACTCGCGCAGGTCGTCGATGTCGGCCTTGAAGGCGAGCCCGAGGCAGGCGACCGTCGCGCCGTGGCCGGCGGGCCTGCCGATGAGGTCGAGGGCGTCGGTCACCTTGCGCACCACGGTCCCGGGCCGGGCGTCGTTCGTCTCCCGAGCCGCCCGGATGAGCCTGGCCTGACGGGGGGCCGCCGCCACGATGAACCACGGGTCGACGGCGATGCAGTGCCCCCCGACGCCCGGTCCGGGCTTGAGGATGGTGACCCTGGGGTGCCGGTTGGCGAGACGGATCACCTCCCAGACGTCGAGGTCGACCTCCTCGCAGATCTCGGCGAGCTCGTTGGCGAAGGCGATGTTGACGTCTCGGAAGGCGTTCTCCGTCAGCTTGGCCATCTCGGCCGTCGTCGCGTCGGTGACGAGGATCTCGCCCGTGACGAACGTCCGGTAGAGCTCGGCGGCCCGCGTCGCGCACTCGGGGGTGACCCCACCGACGATCCGGTCGTTGGCGAAGATCTCGACCATGATCCGGCCGGGGAGCACCCGCTCGGGACAGTGTGCGAGGTGGACGTCCGGGATGCCGCCCTGGTGCGGCAGCTTCAGGTCGGGCCGCAGCTCGGAGATCCACTCGGAGATCGCCACGGTCGTGCCGGGCGGCGAGGTGGACTCGAGGATGACGACCTCCCCGCCGGTGAGCCGGGGCGCGATCGCCTCCGTCGCCGCCCGGACGTGGCGCAGGTCGGGCTCGTGCTCGCCGGTGAACGGGGTGGGTACGGCGACGAGGTAGACGGACGCGTGCGGCACCTCGGTGCTCGCGGTGAGCAGGCCTCGCGCGACCGCGTCGGCGACGGCGACGTCGAGGTGGGGCTCGACGATGGGAACCCTGCCGGCGTTGATCTCCTCGACCGTGTGCGCGTTGACGTCGACGCCGGTGACCCGTAGCCCCTGTCGGGTCAGGGCCGCGCAGGTGGGCAGGCCGATGTAGCCGAGGCCGATGACGGCGATTCCGTCGTCGAACATGGTGCTCTCTTTCCGTGGTGGGGTGTCGGTCGGGTGGAGGGCCGGGCTCAGCCCGCCGAGGTGCGCGCCGAGCGGGCGGGCCGGGCGTCCGCCACGCCCGTGAGGTGCCGCACGAAGTCGTGGCCGAGGACCTTCCAGTCGAAGTGCTCGCGGACGTAACGGTGGCCCGCGGCGCCCATCGCGAGGCGCCGGACGGGGTCGGAGTGGAGCTCCAGGAGCGCGTCGGCGACCGCACCGGGGTCATCGAAGGGCACCGTGATCCCGCAGCCCGACAGCGAGACGAGGTCGCGGGCGAGGGGGAGGGGTGTCGTCACGACGGGAAGGCCGCGGGCCATGTACTCGATGACCTTCGTCGGCATCGAGTGGCGGTAGTTGGGCCGGTCCTGGAGCAGCGAGAGCCCGGCCAGCGCACCGTCGAGGCTGCGCAGCGCCTCGTCGTTGGGGAGGAAGCCGACGTGCGTGAGGTCGCCGCGCGCGACCCCGCGGGCCAGGAGCTGCCGGGTCTCCTCGTCGCGGGTCGGGCCGGTGACGTGCACGGACACCGCGCCGGCGCTCCGGTCGCGGACGAGCCGGCCGGCCTCGACGAGGGTGGCGGCCCCGCGGGCCATGGTCACCGTCCCGAGGTATGCCGCTCGCTGGTCCCCCGGGGGGTGCACGACCGCGGGCACGCGGACCGTGTTGGGCACGACGAAGTGGCACTCGCGGAAGCGCTCGGCGTAGGCGTACTCCGCGAGGAGCAGGCCGTGGTGGCGCTCGGCGTGCCGCTCGAGCGCCCGGACGAGACGCGCGGCGGGCCGGCGGGCCGGGGCCGGGATCCAGCCCTTCGCCTCGATCGCCGCGGGCGTGTCCTCGTGGACGTCCCAGACGACGTTGGTCAGGCCGAGTCCGGCCACCGCGGCGAGCAGCTCGGGGTCGTGGACCAGGACGATGTCGTGCCGGTCCGCCTCGGCCCGGATGAGCTGACGGGCCGCGCGGAAGGCCGCCCAGCGGTCCCGACCGGTCGCGTGAGGCAGGTCGACCGGTCGCATCCCGGCCACCCGGGGGAGGGGCAGGTCGTGGGCCCGGAAGGGAGCGGCATACGTCACGGCGAGGCCCGCACCCAGGAGGGCACCGATCTGGCGGTGCCTGATCCGGGCGTCCTCCGGGTGGTGCACCACGGTGACGACGAGCACGCGGGCCGGGAAGGTCATGCCCACCTCCTCGTCGGCGCGACGCTGGTCAGGCGGGGCCGGTCCCGGAGCCGCTTGTGGTCCTGCTCGTAGGCGCGGACGACGTCCTCCGTCGGTCCGTCCATGACGAGCCGGCCCTGCTCCATCCAGAGCACCCGGTCGCACGACTCCCGGATGGTCGCGTTGGAGTGGCTGACGAGGACGACGGTGCTCGCGTGCTCGCGGATCTCGATGATCCGCTCGCGGCTGCGTGCCTGGAACTCGGCGTCACCGGTGGCGAGGGCCTCGTCGATCATGAGGATGTCGGGTGCTGCAGCCGTGGAGATCGCGAAGCGCAACCGGGCACCCATGCCCGAGGAGTAGGCGCTCATCGGCAGGTCGATGAAGTCGCCGATGCCAGCGAAGTCGACGATGTCGTCGAAGCGTTCGCGCACCTCGCCGGGGGTGAGGCCGAGGGCGAGACCGCCGATCATCACGTTGCGGGTGCCGGTCAGGCCGGTGAGCAGGACGGCGTTGACACCCAGCAGCGCCGGCCGTCCGGCCGCCCAGACCCGGCCGCCGCTCGGGGGGATGAGCCCGGCCACGGCGCGCAGCAGCGTGCTCTTGCCGGAGCCGTTGCGGCCGATGATGCCGACGGCCTCGCCGTGGTTGACGACGAAGGAGACCCCCTTGACGGCGTGCACCTTGCGCACCCCCCCGGACAGGGCGCTGCCCCGGTGGAGGAGGCGTTGGACCGCGGGGAGGTCCGGCTCGGAGTTCGTCCCTCGCTTCTTGGCCCCGAACACGGTGTAGACGATGTCGAGGTCGGCCGCGATCACACTGGGCCGCGGTTCAGTTGGCTCCATAGCGACCCTCCCCGTGCCAGAAGAAGACGAAGCCCGTGGAGCACAGGCCCACGGCCCAGGCCGCTGCGGCTGCCCAGCTCGACCAGGCCAGGGGGGAGGATTCCATCAGTGCCTCTCGGGCGATCGTCATGGTGACGGCGAGCGGTTGGTAGAGCAGCAATGCGCTGATCAGACCGCTCCCCGCGTAGTGCGGGATGCTGAAGAAGACGCCGGAGACGTAGCGCGCCAGTCGCACGACCACGGGGACGAGGTTGCTGGCGTCACGCGCGGCGTTGACGATGCGAGCGAGGAAGAAGGCGAACCCGAGGTTGATCATGGTCTGGAGCAGCAGCGCCACGGGCAGCAGCAGCCAGTGGAGCGAGATCGGCTCCCCGGTGAGCGGTACGAGGACGAGCAGGACGCCGAAGGCCGGCAGCTGGACGAGGAACTGCGTCAGGGTGACGGAGATCGGCAGCACCGCGCGGGGGAAGCGGAGGGCGCGGAGGAGCCCGACGTTGGCGGTGACCGCACGCGACCCGGCGATGATCGAGGACGCGGTGTAGCCGAAGACGAAGATCCCGATCGTGAGGAACGCGATGTAGTTCTCCGTGCCGCCCCGCGTCTTCAGGAGCAGGCCGAAGATCAGGTAGTAGGAGCCCACGAGCAGGATCGGGTTGATCACGGCCCAGAGCTGCCCGAGGTGGTTGTTCTGGTTGGTGGCGTAGGCCTGCGACGAGGACAGGTGCCAGACGAGGTGACGGAAGTCCCATACCTCCCTGACGTAGCGCCGCAGTGGCGGCCGCACCCCGAGCTCCTCGAGCCCGCTCGCTCTCGCGAGGGCGATGCTCTGCTCCATGGTGAGCCCGCCCACGGTCTCGGTGCTCGTCATGAGGCCTCCTGGCAGCGAAGGAGGGACGACGACGGCGAGCTGCCCAGGGCCGCGTCGTACACCTCCCGGTAGCGGTCGGCCGCGACGGACCAGGTGCGCTGGGCAGCGACATGTCGGCGCGCCTCGGCGCCGAGCCGGTCTCGTCTCGGGCGGTCGGACATGAGGGTGGTGATGGCGGCGGCCAATGCGGCGACGTCATCGGGTGGGACGAGCAGGCCCCGTTCGTGCCGGACCAGCTCGCGCAGGGGGGGAAGGTCGCTCGCGACGACCGGGATGCCGAGGGCCATGGCCTCGACGGGCTTGAGGGGCGGCACGAGCGAGGTCACGGCGGTGCGGCGTCGGGGGACGCAGAACACGTCGAGGGCGGACTGGACGTCGCGGGCCTGCGCGTGCGGCACGCGGCCGGGGAGGACCACCGTGGTCCGCACGCCGGCCGCAACGAGCTCACGCGCCCGACGGACGAGCCCGTCGTGGGCCGGGCCGTCCCCGGCGACGACGAGCACGAGCTCGGGGTCGTCGGTGAGCGCGGCGGCCTCGACGAGCAGGTCGAGGCCCTCGTAGCCGTTGACGGTCGAGACCGATCCGACGACGAACGCGTCGTCGGCGATCCCGAGCGCGGCCCGGGCGGCGGACCGGTCCACCGGATCGAAGAGGGTGGGCTCGGGGACGCAGTTGCCGATGACGTGGACGTTCGCCGGGTCGACACCGCGACCGACGATCTGTGACCGCATGCTCTCGGACAGGGTGACGACCGTCTGCGCTGCCAGCATGCACCGGGTCTCGGTCTCGCGGCTCCAGCGGTAGAAGTCGGTGGTGCGGTCGCCCCCGCGGGCCCGCCACGTCTCCTCGAGGAAGCCGCGGACCTCGTAGACGACGGGCAGCCCGAGACGCGCACCGGCCACGAGCGCCGCCTGGGCGTTGATGTGCCCGGAGTGGGCGTGGAGCACGTCGGCGCGGAGGTCACGGGCCCGTGACCCCAGCGAGACGGCATACGCCTCGAGGTGTGCGTCGGGACGTCCGAGACCGGCGCCCCGGCCCAGGTCCCGGTGGTAGGGCACGCCGTCGACCAGCTCGTCGGCGCGGGCGCGGAGGTGACCGCGCGTGACCGGGAAGCCGGGGGGTGTCGACACGTGGGCCTCGAGGCCCGCGGCGCGCTGGGCAGCGACGAGGCCGTGGGTGCGGATCGTGTAACCCGCCTGGACATCGGGCAGGGCGTTGGTGACTGCGTGCAGGACCGTCACGTCGCCACTCGCGCGCACGACCCGGGTCGGTGGGCGCACCTCCCCCAGCCCGAGCAGGGCGTCCCCGGCGAGGACCGATCGCTGCCCCTGGAGCCACCGGCGATGGCCGCGGGCCAGCGGAGACCGGTGCTGGCGGAGCGCCGTCTGGGCCTCGCGCACCTCGCCGGCCGCGTAGGAGACGTAGGCCGCGGCGTTGCCAACCGCCGCGGCAGCCGGCGCGGAGCCCGCGTATCGGCGGGCTGCGGCCTGTGCGGTCGACCCCTCACCTGTCGCCGCGGCCGCGGCGAGGAGGCGACGGTGCCTCCGCGGCGGCGCGGAGGCCAGCTCGGTGGTGAGGATGGTGCGGGCCAGCTCCCGCTGGCCGCTCGCGGCGGCCGCGACGACGGCCCCCGGTCCCTGCCGTCCGGCCACGGCGGCCCGGGAGAGCAGCTCGCGGGGGAGGAGCCGGGCGCCGACCCACACCGCCTGCCACGGGTTGCGCGCGAGGTGGGCCCGAGCGACCTCGACGGCCAGCGGCAGGTTTCGGATCGCGGTCAGCCCGCCCGCCGGTGCGTCGCCGACGGTCCGCGGCACGTTTGCCTCGCGTTCATCATCAGTTGCCACACTGGCTCCGCTGCTGGGGATCACGGAAACAGCGTGCTGTTGCAGGCGGAACGAGAACCCCTGTGGAATAGAACGATTGACCAACAGAAGGAGAAGTTTGTGTCGGTCGCAGGACAGCTCGGATCGGAGCTCGCCCGAGCCCGGAGCCTCATCACGAGGGCTGCGACCGACCCGACCACGCGGGGGGAGGTGCCGCGCAAGCTCCGGCGTGAGGTGGCCATCCGGTGGTCGACGGCGCGGAGGCCCCGGGACCGGGTGAGCGTCCCGCGGGTGGACCTGCCGGCCGGACCGGTCAACCAGCCCCAGGTCACGGCGGGGGTCATCCTCGACGACTTCTCCGAGCTGGCGCTGCGCTACGAGTGGAACCACCTCGCCGTCACTCCTGACGGGTGGCGCTCGCAGCTCGAGTCCGCAGACGTCGACCTGCTCTTCGTGGAGTCCGCCTGGAACGGCAACGGTGGGGCGTGGCGGCTGGCCATGACCGGGGAGGGGTCACCGTCCCCGGAGCTGCGGTCCCTCGTGGAGTGGTGCCGCGTCCAGGGGGTGCCGACGGTCTTCTGGAACAAGGAGGACCCACCGAACTATGACCGCTTCATCGAGACGGCGAGGCTCTTCGACCACGTCTTCACCGTGGACGCGGACCGGCTCGATGACTACCGGCGAGACCTCGGCCACGACCGGGTCGCCCTGCTGCCCTTCGGCGCCCAACCGAGGATCCACAACCCGATCCGTCGGGGTGCGGGCCGCACGCGTGACGTCGCCTTCGCCGGGAGCTACTTCGCGGAGAAGCACGACGTACGTCGCGAGCAGATGGGGTGGGTCCTCGCGCCCGCCCTCGACTACGGTCTCGACATCTTCTCGCGGCTCGCCGGCGGGGACGGGCGCTACCGGTTCCCCCGCCGCTACGCGGGGGCCGTGGTCGGCAGCCTGCCCTACGAGCGGATGCTCGGTGCCTACACTGCCTATCGCGTCTTCCTCAACGTCAACTCGGTCACCGCCTCACCGACGATGTGCGCCCGCCGCCTCTTCGAGCTCTCGGCCGCGCAGACGCCCGTGCTCTCCGGCCCGGCCGCCTCGATCGAGTCCTTCTTCGGCGACTGCGTCCGGGTCAGCCACGACGCGGACGAGACCGAGCGGGAGCTGCGGGCGTTGCTCCAGCACGAGGAGTACCGCGACCGGATCGGGCTGCTCGCCCACCGCCGGGTGTTCGACGAGCACCTCTACGAGCACCGGGTCGCGACCGTCCTCGACGCGGTCGGTGTCGAGCGGGTGGCTCGGACACGCTCGATCTCGGCCATCGTCCCGACGATGCGTCCCCACCGCCTCGACCACGTGCTCGAGCTCATCGGGGCGCAGACCCACCCGGACGTCGAGCTCGTCGTCGTCGCCCACGGTTTCGAGCCGGACGAGGCGGCCCTCCGACGACGCGCACGGGAGCTCGGGGTGGAGCACCTCGTCCTCGTGCGAGCCGCGCCCGACCTCTCGCTCGGTGCCTGCATGAACCTCGGGGTCGAGGCGGCGTCGGGTCGCTACGTCGCCAAGATGGACGACGACAACCTGTATGCCGCTCACTACCTCAGCGATCTCGTGCGCGCCTTCGACTACACCGGGGCGAGCGTGGTCGGGAAGTGGGCGCACTACGCCCACCTCACCTCGACCGGTGCCACCCTGTTGCGCTTCCCCGAGGCCGAGCACCGCTACGTCGACCTCGTCCAGGGCGGGACCCTCCTGCTCGAGCGCGACCTCGCGGCCACGCTGCGCTTCGAGGACCTGCCCCGCCGCGTCGCCACGACCTTCCTGGAGATGGTCCGTCGCGACGGCGGCCGGGTCTACTCCGCCGACCGCTTCGGCTTCGTCTCGGTCCGGGCGTCGACCCCCGACCGGCATACCTGGCCGATCAGCGATCTCGACCTGCTTGCCCGGCGCGGCCGAATCGTGTTCTACGGTGACCCGACCGCGCACGTGACGGTGGTCTGAGGTGGGCTCGACCACGCCAGGCGACGGCGTCGCGCGGCGCCTCGTCACCTCCTACTGCTTCCCGCCCTACAGCGACACGGCCTCCGTCGTCGCGGCCAAACGGGTTCTCGAGAGGGGCGAGCCCGTCGACGTCATCTCCAACGCGATGGACGCGATCCGTTCGCAGGACGCAGGCCTCGTCGAGCTCTGCGGGGGGCTCGTGCGGCGCCACGCCGCGGTGCCGTCGCGGACGGCCTTCAGCTCGTGGGGCTCGATCGTCGGCTACCGCGAGCTCGGGCTCGAGACCTTCCTGCGCTGGGAACAGCTCCAGGGCGAGTACGCGTCGGTGTACAGCCGGGCGCAGTTCGCCGCATCCCACTTCCTCGCCGCCGAGGTGAAGATGCTGCGACCCGGCGTGAGCTGGGATGCCGAGTTCTCCGACCCGTTGTCGCACGACGTGCTCGGAGCCGCCCGGTCGGCACCTGCCGTCGAGGACCGCGTGCTGGCCCGGTTGCGCTCGGCCGTCGACGCCGCGGGCTTCGCGCCGCCCGTGGGGCTCAACGCCCTCGAGTGGTGTGAGGTCGCGGCGTTCGCGCTCGCGGACTCGGTGATGTTCACCAACGCCCACCAGCGCGACTTCATGCTCGACCGCTGCCACGACCCGGTGCTTGCCGAGCGGGTCGCCGGGGTCGCGGTCGTCGCGCCGCACCCGACGCTGCCGCGGGAGTTCTACCGGATGACCTCGTCCGACTACCCGCTGGAGCCGGGCCGGTCGCACATCGGCTACTTCGGCAACTTCTATGCCAACCGCGGGGTCGCCGGTGTCCTCGACGCGCTCGACCTGCTGGCGGACGGGGTCCGGACACGGGTCACCCTCCACGTCTTCACCTCCAAGCCGGAGGCGCTGGCCGAGGTCGTCGGGCGACGGGAGCTGGGAGACTGCGTCAGGGTCAACCCCTTCGTCGGCTTCCTCGACTTCCTCGCCCTGTCGGAGCGGATGGACGCGCTGCTCGTCAACGACGCCGTGAGTCCTTCGGGATCAGCCAACCCGTTCCTGCCGTCGAAGTGGAGCGACTACCGCGGCAGCGGGACCGTGGTCTGGGGTGTCGTCGAGGAGGGCAGCCCCCTCGACAGCCAGCCTCTCGACCACCGGTCACCGATCGAGCACGTCACGGCTGCGGCACAGGTGCTCCAGCGGATTGCACTGCGCCCAGGATGATCCGGCGCAGCTCTGCCCCGGAGTCGCCACCGCTGAAGCGACTCCGGACCGTCTCCACGGTGGACCGGCTCTCGGCCGACCACTGCCCGTCGACCGAGAGCCGGCGGATGCGTTCGGCGGCCCCTGCCGGGGTGTGCGACACCCAGGACTCGGGAAAGAGGGTGCTCGCACCGCCGATCCCGGCGTAGACCGGCCAGTCCCGCACGACGGGCACCGCACCGCTCGCAGCCATCTCGACGAGCCCGATGTGGAAACCCTCTCGGCGACTCGAGCTGACGGCCCAACCCACTCGACGCAGGTGCTCGGGCAGCTGCCGGGTGTACCCGACGAAGTCGACGGCATCGCTGGTGCCCGGCTGGCCCACGCGCTCCCTGAAGGCCCGGGCGGCAGCGCGCTCCACGGCATTCGTGCTGTTCACGGGGAGGTCGGCCCCGATGAGGGCCAGACGCCACTCGGGGTCGGTCCGGCGGAGCTCGTCGAGCAGGTCGAGGGTCCACAGCGGGTCCTTGACCTGCTGGGCCCACCCCACCATTCCGAGGGTCTTCTCGGCGCCGGGCAGCTTGGGCAGGACGTAGCGGTCGACGTCGACCGGGTTGGCGACGACGTGCTGCCGGACGTGGTCGAGACGGTCACCGAGGGCGGCGACCGTGGCCCGCCGCAGGTGCTCGCTCGGGAAGATGACGTCGTCGACCTTGTGCCACTGCGCCGTGTGCAGCCAGGCACTGAGCGTGTCGACCCCGTGCAGACGCACGACGACCCGCGTGCCGGTCGGCACGAGCTGGGTGGCCCAGGCCAGGCCCTTGTCGGCCCAGTCGACGAACACGACGTCGGCGCTGAGGGCCTCACGGGTGGCGAGGTCGGCCGTCGGAGGGTGACCCGTCGCGCCGAGCAGGCGCTCACGGACCGTGACGGGGTCGACCGCGGTGTTGGTGAAGCGCTTCTCGCGCGCCGCGAGGTCGAGGACCTCGACGTCGGCGTGGCCGGTGAGCTGGCCGACCACCGCGGCGGCGAACTTCGGGTAGGCGCCGGGGATCACGGTGACCCGGGGTGGCCCGGGCGCCCGACGGGCGGTCAGCTCCGGCGGCGCGGGCGGGGGAGTGGTGGCGGCGAGCAGTGCTCCGGTGCGGCTCGCCGTCAGGGGCGCGAGGAAGGTCGAGGGTGACGAGACGAGGGCGGATCGGGTGCGGGCGGTGTGCAGGGGACGGGCGAAGAGGAGGTCGAGTGCAGCCGTGGTGAGGAAGGCCGTCTGCTCCAGGTCGCGGTCGAGCGCCTCGTCGGCGGCGCGCAACGTCTCCCGGGCCGCCTCGATGACCTCGGACTCCTCGCGCGCCTCGTCGGCGGGGGTGGCCGCCAGTCCGGCGCCCCGCAGGACCTGCTGGAGGGTGGCGACCGCGGCATAGCCGGCGGACCGACGCCGGTCGGCCCCGAAGAGGACGGAGCAGTCGTCGAGCAGCTGCCCGGCCGCCTCGAGCCGGGCCGCGCGCTGGAGCCGGTGCGCGGACATGGTCCACAGGGCGGGGCTGAGCGCCGTCCCGGTCCGGGGCGCGTCGGACCGGAGGAGGCGTGAGGCGAGCCGCAGCGCGATCGCGTCCTCGCGAGTGGCCCCGACCCGTCCGGACGCCAACTCGAGGACGCGCGTGGCGAGGTGGTGGGCGCAGCGCACGTGCTCCACGTCCGGTGCGCGACCGTAGGCGCGCGCGATCGACTCGCCCTCACGGTCGACGGCGAGGACGAGGGGGGCGTCGGTGATGAGGGCCGCGGCTGCTCGGTCGATGCGGGTGAAGGCCGGCGAGCTCGCCCGCGCGGGCAGCACCTCGGGGGCGAGCCGACGGCCGACCCGCAGACCCTCCCTCGCGACCCGGTCGAGGACTCTCCGGGAGCGCGCGGGCACCTGGGTCGGATGGTCCTGCAGCCACGCGATCCCGGTCGGCAGGACGCCGATCCGGTGCGCGGCGCCGATCTTGCCCACCCGGTCGGTGAGCCGCCCGCGATAGTGCACGACCGTGATGACCGCACCCGCCCGCGAGAGGTGGCTGAGGAGCTTGCCGTGCTCGTTCACGGCTGTCGCGCTGCCCGCGACGAGGAGCAGGGGGGTGCTCACCCGGCTGCTCGCAGCGAAGTGCGCGAAGGTGGATCCGGGCGGCGACGGGGGTGGGGACGGGCCGGACCCGATGCGGCCACCGGCCCCCAGCCCGAGGTGCTCGAGGAGCGCGACGGTCATCGGGCTCCGGTCGAGGGCGTCCTGCTGCGTGCTGCGGACGAGCTCACTCAGCACCGCGACCCGGGACCGGGCCAGTCGGTCATCGTCCGGGCGGCTGTCCGCCCCGGCCGTCCCGGCCGTCGTGGTCACGTGGCAGGTCGCGCCCTCTCGGGCCGGTGCGGTGTCGAAACCGGTGAACCGCCGGTCGAAACGGCTGAAGAGGTGCCCGGCGTGGACCAGGTCGACAGCGCTCTCCACGCCGCTCTCCACGCCGTCGTCCACGCCGTCGGCGAAGGGCGTCTCGGTGAGCCACGAGGTGGGCCAGAGCTTGCCGGCTCGAGCGGTGGCGACCTCGAGCATGAGGTGGGCAGGGACGACCCCGGAGGTCGGTTCGGCGAGGATCCCGTCGGGTGTCACGACCCGAGCCACCGGGACAGCGACGGGTGCACGGGGGACGCGGGCTGCGTCGAGGAGCAGCTCGAGATAGTCGGGCGACACGTGGCAGCCGGCGTCGAGGAAGGTCGTCCATCGTCCGGAGGCCTGCGCAACCGCCACGTTGCGGGCGGCGCCGCGGCGCCCGGCATTCGTGCTGAGGGTGCGCACGTCGAGGTCGGCGCATCCGGGGGCCAGCTGCGGGCCAGTGGCCGGCGGGTCGAGCAGCAGGACCTCGAAGCAGCGGGTCGAGAGCGTCTGGGCCGCGAGGGAGGCGAGGCAGCGTCGCAGCCCGGCGGGGTCGGCGAACGGCGGGCGGGCGTCGACGACGACCGAGATCTGGGGCACGGCGCAAGGCTACGGAGCAGCGTTTAGGCTGACGTGAACGTGACGTGAACGGCGGGGAGCAAGGGGGCGGCGTGCCGGAGGGGGACACCGTGTGGCGGACGGCCACGCGCCTGAACCAGGCCCTGGCGGGGCGCCGGATCGTCGAGGCCGACCTGCGCTGGCCGGAGCTGTCGACCAGTGACCTTTCCGGGCGGACCACGCTCGAGGTCGTCAGCCGCGGCAAGCACCTCCTGCACCGGATCGAGGGAGGCATCACCCTGCACTCGCACCTGCGGATGGAGGGACAGTGGCGGATCGAGGCGACGGCCGGACTCGCCGCCCGGTGGCGACGGTCGACGCAGCTGCGAGCGCTCGTCGTGGCACCCGACTGGACCGCGCTCGGGTTGCGGCTCGGGATGCTCGACCTCGTCCCGACCGCGCGCGAGGGCGATCTCGTCGGTCACCTCGGGCCGGACGTCCTCGGCCCCGACTGGGACGCGAAGGTCGCCGCCGCGAACCTGCGAGCGGCCGGCGGTCCGGTCGGGGCGGCGCTGCTCGACCAGCGCAACCTCGCCGGGGTCGGCACGATGTGGTGCGCCGAGACCCTCTTCCTCGAGCGGGTCCACCCGTGGACGGCCGTGGCCGATCTGGCACCCGGAGTCGTCGAGTCCGTCGTGGCCCGGGCCCACCGGCTGATCGACAACGGGAAGAACCACGCCGTGCAGAGCAGCACCGGGTCCTACCAGCTCGGGGACGCCCACTACGCGCACGCGCGCAGCGGTCGCCCCTGCCGTCGCTGCGGCACG
>JBBRGO010000051.1:0-15498 GCA_038224055.1 Actinomycetales bacterium | reverse complement strand
CCAGTCGGGGGCCGACGGGCGGACCGTCTTCGTCCCGGCCCGGTTCATCGGGGTCGACGGGCCGCGCTGGTTCCTCCGGGCCGTCGTGAGCGGACGCGCCGCCGTCGAGGGCGATGCGGCGGTGGAGGTCCACGAGGTGATCCGCACCGCCGTCGTCGACCGCGGCCAGGAGGCGATCCCGCCCCGGGAGCTGCTGCAGCTGCGACTGCCGGAGACGCCGGCCGCCGACGCCGCCGACCCCGCCGCCGACGGCGCACCGGACCACCCGGCGAACCTCGAGGACTTCTCGCCGTTCGAGCGAGGACCCGAGATCACCGAGATCAGGTGACGCGGTGAGCGACCGCCGGGTGCACGGGCTGCGCCGCCTCACGTCGCTGCTGACGCAGTCCTCCGGCGACCTCGACTCGGATGCCCTCGAGCGCGAGACCCGTGACGTCGGCCTCGTCCCCATCGCCGAGCTCGAGCTGCGCACCCGCGTCACCGTCCGCGGTGAGGTCCGTTCGGTGACGCTGCGTCCCCGGGTCGAGGTGCCGGCACTCGACGTCGAGATCTGGGACGGGACGGGTGCGCTGCACCTCGTCTGGCTCGGTCGGCGCCGGATCGCCGGCATCACCCCCGGCACCAAGCTCCAGGCCACCGGGCGCGTCACGCGGCAGCGCAACCTCACGATGATCTTCAACCCGGCCTACGAGATCGTGCCGCGATCCGGAGCCCAGCGTGCCTGACGACGTCCCCCTCGACGAGACCCGCCGCGAGGACCCCGCGGCCGGCGCGGGCGCCGAGGCCGACCTCCGGCGCTACGACACGGTCGAGGAGCTGCTGCGGGACAAGCTCGCGCAGTCCATCGGTGGGTGGCGCGGCGCCGCGGAGTCCGCGGTGCCCACCCTGGCCTTCGCCGTGATCTGGTCGGTCTCCCAGAACCTGCGCACCGCCCTCGTCGTGGCCGCGTCCTGCGTGGCTGCGCTGCTGGTCGTCCGCCTCGTGCAGCGTCAGGACCCTCGTTTCATCGCGTATGCCGCTGTCGGCGTCGGCATCTCCGCGTTCTTCGCCCTGCGGTCGGGTCGGGCAGAGGACGCGTTCCTGCCCGGCATGCTCCAGAACGCGGGGCTGCTGCTCCTGCTCCTCGTCACCAACCTCGCTCGCTGGCCCCTCTTCGGCTTCGTCGTCGGTGTCGCCGAGCCCGAGGCGTTCGCCGAGGACCCGACGTGGTGGCGCCGTCACGAGGGCATCGTCATGGTCGCCGCCCGGTTGGCGTGGGTGCTCATCGCGCTCAACGTCGTGCGTCTGAGCGTCATGGTCCCGCTGTACCTCGCCGAGCAGGTGGGCGCCCTCGGGGTCGCCAAGGTCGTGCTGGGCTGGCCCGCCTACGTCCTCGCTCTCACCGCGATCGGCGCGATCCTGCTGCGGGGCAACACCCCGATCGACCCGCGCCGGTCCGCGACCGCCTGACCGGTCCTCGGCCTGACCCGTCATCCCCGCCGGACCGGTGACCCGGTCAGGCAGCGACGACGACCCGGCCCCGGTGGACCGTGACGAGGGCCTGGACCGTCGAGACGGCGCAGAGCGTCCACGTGCCCACCAGGCTCGCGAGCACCAGCCGGGCGACGACCTCCACGGCGGCCAGGCCGGTGGCGTCGGCCAGCAGGTGCGCACCGAGTGCGAGGGTGCCGATGGGGAAGGTCAGCGCCCACCAACCCGGGCTGAACGGCATTCGGGCCAGGAAGCCGCGCATCGTCACCCGCACGGCGACGGCGATGACGGGGACGCTGACGAGGAGCATGAGGAAGGCGTAGGCGTCGGCAAGACCGTGCACGGCGGCCAGGGCCGAGGCGTCGAAGACGCCGTCGGCGTGCGCCGCGACCATCTCCGCAGCGGCAGCGGACTGCCCGACCGTCCCCAGCGGGATCCAGGCCGAGGCCGAGGCCGCCACGGGGATCGCCGTGATCCGCCAGTGGTGGTGGTACGCCACGGCGTAGACGACGGCCCCGAGACAGAGGGAGAGGAAGAAGCAGCCGACGACCACGGTGAGCAGGGCGACCCGACCGAGCTCGCTGCCGACGTGCGGCACGAGGGCGGCGCCGGTCGTCGCCGACACCATCGGGGGGACGACCGGCAGACCCCAGACGGGGGTCGGGGTGCGACCGCCGCCCCGGACGAGCACGGCAGCGAAGCCGAGGGCGGTCACGAGTCCCACGACCGTGCCGACGACCCACAGCGCGGCGTCGACACCGACCGCGAGCTCCAGCGCGCCGGGGGCCACGAGGGGCACGACGGTGTAGGTGGCCGCGCCGACGGCGAGCATCCCCATGGAGACGGTCCCCCAGAGCGGGACGGCCACGAAGTCGGTGACCGTGGACGTGAACGCGGAGCCGTCCCGCGCGATCCGGACCACGAAGGCGGCCGAGAGGCCGAGCAGCAGTGAGACGGCTGCGAGGAGCAGGACCACGGCGGCGGCGAAGACGACGGGGTGACCGGGGGACTGCAGTCCGAGCAGCGTCGAGAGGATCGCGGTCCCCATCACGCTGGAGAACCAGGCGGGGCCGGCCGGGGGGAGGGACGGGCCGGGGGGCGCCGCGACGGCCACCACCCGAGGGGGCTGGCGCCGGACGGGCATGAGGGTCTCCATGTCTCCATCGTCGGCCCGGACGTGAGCGTCCGGTAGACGGCGCGACCTTGTCCCGCCACAACCACCGGTTGTGACCGGGTACCGTGACGATCGTGCCCGGCCTGTCTCACGTCCCCGACCTCGAGCAGCTCGAGGCTCTCGCCGTCACCGCCGGGGCGGGCAGCATGTCGGCCGCCGCCAGACAGCTCGGGGTGAGCCAGCAGGCGGTGAGCGCGCGGATCAGTGCTGCCGAGCGGTTGCTGGGGGTGGCCGTCTTCGAGCGCTCGACCCGCGGGGTGGCCGCGACGCCCACGGGGGAGGTGGTCCTCGCCGGCGTCCGGGACGTGCTCGACGCGGCGAGCGGTCTCGCCGTCACGGCGGCGTCCCTGCGCTCCCGCGGAGCCGGGCACGTGCGGGTCGCCGCGAGCAACACCGTCTCGGAGTGCCTCCTGCCCGGGTGGGCCGGGCTGCTGCGGGCCGAGCGCCCCGACGTGCGGCTGCACTGGACCCCCGGCAACTCCGAGGCGGTCCTCGACGCGGTCGCGACCGGTCAGGTGGACCTCGGCTTCGTCGAGGGTCCGACCGTTCCGCGGACCCTGCGCTCGCGGGTCGTCGCGAAGGACTCGCTCGTCGTCGTCGTGACGCCGGACCACCCGTGGGCCCGCGTGACCGACGGCATCAGCGTCACCGAGCTGCGGCGCACCCCCCTCGTCCTGCGCGAGGCCGGGTCCGGCACCCGGGAGCGGCTCGACGAGGCGGTGCCCGACCGGGTGACCCCGGCGCAGGTGCTCCGGTCGACGGCTGCCGTCCGCGACGCCGCACGGACCCTGGGCGCGCCCACCGTCCTGTCGTCGCTCGCCGTGGAGTGGGACCTCACGACCGGCCGACTCGTCGAGGTCCACGTCCGGGACCTCGCCATGCCCCGGCGCCTCCGGGCCGTCTGGCACCCGAACCAGCGACCGCGCGGTGCGGCCGCCGACCTGCTGCGGATCGCCGGCGCGCGCGCCGACCCCGTCAGAAGGCCCTAGAGCGACTCGAGGTCCTTGGGGCGCGCACCGGGGGCGACGAGGCGTTGGAGCTTGTTCTCCATCTCCGTCGTCGTGATGAAGAGCAGCTCGTCGCCGGCCTCCATCGCGTCGTCGTTCGTCGGGGCGAGCGGGCGCTCCTCGCGGATGATGGCCACGAGCACCGTGTCCTCCGGCCAGTCGATGTCGCCCACCCGGCGGCCCGCGAAGGGGCTGCCCTCCGGGAGCGTGATCTCGACCATCGCCGCCCGACCCTGCTGGAACTCGAAGATCCGGACGAGGTCGCCGATGCTCACGGCCTCCTCGACGAGCGCGGTCATGAGGCGCGGCGTCGACACGGCCACGTCGACGCCCCAGGACTCGTCGAACATCCACTCGTTCTTGGGGTTGTTGACGCGGGCCACGGTGCGCGGCACCCCGAACTCGGTCTTCGCGAGCAGGGACAGCACGAGGTTGGCCTTGTCGTCACCGGTGGCCGCCACGACGACGTCGGACTCCTCCAGGCGGGCCTCCTCGAGCGCGGCCAGCTCGCAGGCGTCGGCGAGCAGCCACGACGCCTCCGGGACACGCGAGGCCTGGACGTCGTCGGCGTCCTTGTCGATGAGCAGCACCTGGTGCCCGTTGCCGAGCAGCTCCCGGGCGATGGACCGGCCGACGCTCCCGGCTCCGGCGATGACGACGCGCATGCGGTTCTCTCCTTGGCTGTGCCGGGTCAGTGTGCGGCGGGGGCGTGGTCGCAGATGCGCTCGACCCGGGCGAGCTCCTCGCGCTTGACCGCGAGGTGGACGAGGTCGCCCTCCTGGACGGTCATCCCCTGGCGGGGGAGCGTCCCCTCGCCGAGCCGGGTCACGTAGGCGACCCGCCCACCGGTCTGCTCCTCGACGTCCGAAAGCGTGCGCCCGATCCACGCGTCGGTCATCGGGACCTCCGCGATGACGATCTTCCCGCTCGGGTCAGTCAGCTCGGGCACGGCGCCCTGCGGGAGCAGCCGCTGGATCATCTGGTCCGCGGTCCACCGGACCGTGGCGACGGTGGGGATGCCGAGCCGCTGGTAGACCATCGCGCGCTGCGGGTCGTAGATGCGCGCCGCCACGTGCTCGACCCCGAACGTCTCGCGGGCGACCCGCGCGGCGAGGATGTTGGAGTTGTCCCCGCTGCTCACGGCGGCGAAGGCGTAGGCGCCCTTGATCCCGGCCGCGATGAGCGTGTCCCGGTCGAATCCGATGCCGGTGACGGTCTGACCCTCGAACTCCGTGCCGAGCCGGCGGAAGGAGGACGCGTCCGAGTCGATGATCGCCACGTCGTGACCGCCCCGCCCCAGGGTGCGCGCGAGGGTCGAGCCGACACGGCCGCAGCCCATGATGACGAAGTGCACGGTCGCGACGCTACACCCCGCACGCGGTGCCCCCGGGACCCTGCCGCCCGGTCGAGACGCAGGCGTGACCGGGGTGCGACGGCGGGGAGTGCGACCCCGCGGCGGGAGGCCTCGCCGGGCGAGCGGCATACCGGCGCGTCTCAGTGGGCGGAGGGCCGGCTTCGCACCGGTCCGTGGACCGCCCCACTCGGGCATACAGTGTCGTCGTGCCAGGTACAGGTTCGGTGTTCAAGCGCGTGCTCGTGGGGCGCGCCATGCGCAGCGACAAGCTCGGGGACACGCTGTTGCCCAAGCGGCTGGCCCTCCCGATCTTCGCCAGTGACGCGTTGTCCTCGGTCGCCTACGCGCCCGACGAGATCATGCTCATGCTGGGCCTCGCGGGAGCGTCGTTCGCCTCGACCCACAGCTGGCAGGTGACGATCGCCGTCATCCTCGTCATGGTCATCGTCGTGGCGTCCTACCGCCAGAACGTCCACGCCTACCCCTCCGGGGGTGGCGACTACGAGGTCGCGACCGTCAACCTCGGACCGAAGGCGGGCCTCACGGTGGCGAGCGCGCTGCTCGTCGACTACGTGCTCACCGTCGCGGTGTCCGTCTCGTCGGGGGTGCAGAATGCCGGCACGGTCCTCGGCTTCATCCGAGGGCACGAGGTCATCGCCGCGGTCATCCTCATCGCGTTCCTCACGGCGATGAACCTGCGCGGGGTGCGGGAGTCCGGCAAGGCCTTCGCCGTCCCGGTGTACCTCTTCATGCTCGGGATCATCGGGATGGGGATCTACGGCTTCATCCAGCACTACACCGGCAACCTCACGCCGGCCGAGAGCGCCCCCCTCGACCTCATTCCCGAGGGGGGCCAGGAAGTGACCGGCCTCGCGGCAGCCTTCCTGCTCCTTCGCGCCTTCTCCTCGGGCTGCGCGGCGCTGACCGGCGTCGAGGCGATCTCCAACGGCGTGCCCGCGTTCAAGAAGCCGAAGAGCCGCAACGCCGCGTCCACGCTGTTCCTCATGGGCTCCATCTCGATCATGATGCTCGCCTCGATCATCGCCCTGAGCCAGTGGGCCGGCATCAAGATCGCCGACGACCCGGCCCGGCAGCTGCTCCGCGACGGTGTGCCGGTCGGCGAGGACTACGTCCAGCACACCGCGATCGGCCAGCTCTCCGAGTCGGTCTTCGCCGACTTCCACCTCGGTGTCATCTTCGTGTCGATCGTGACGGGCCTCATCCTCATCCTCGCCGCCAACACCGCCTTCAACGGCTTCCCGGTGCTCGGCTCGATCCTCGCCCGGGACGGCTACCTGCCCCGACAGCTGCACACCCGCGGTGACCGGCTCGCGTTCTCCAACGGCATCCTCATCCTCGCCGGGGCCGCTGTGGTGCTCGTCATCGTCTTCAAGGCCGACGTCAACGCGCTGCTGCAGCTCTACATCGTCGGCGTCTTCGTCTCCTTCACGACGAGCCAGATCGGCATGGTCCGGCACTGGACCCGTCACCTGCTCCTCGAGCGGAACCACAAGGAGCGCGCGCGGATGATCCGCTCACGGGTCATCAACGGGATCGGCGCGGCCATGTCGGCAACGGTCCTGGCGGTCGTGCTCGTGACGAAGTTCCAGCAGGGCGCGCGCTACGCGATCATCGCGATGGCGGTGCTCTTCGTGCTCATGCTCGGGATCAAGCGGCACTACTCGCGGGTCAAGGACGAGCTCGAGATCGACTGGAGCCGCGACCGGCCGATGCTGCCCAGCCACGTCCACGCCATCGTCTGCATCTCCAAGATCCACAAGCCGACGATGCGCGCCCTCTCCTACGCACGGGCGAGCCGCCCGACCTACCTCGAGGCGGTCACCGTCGACGTCGACCCGGAGGAGACGCAGGCGCTGCTCGACGAGTGGGACCGGCGCGGCATCCCCGTCAACCTCAAGGTGCTCGCCTCGCCCTACCGGCAGATCACCCGGCCGATCCTCGAGTACGTCCGGTCGATCCGCAGCGGCAACCCGCGCGACATCGTCACCGTCTACCTCCCGGAGTACGTCCTCGGTCGGTGGTGGGAGCAGGTGCTGCACAACCAGAGCGCCCTGCGCCTCAAGGCCCGCCTCCTCTTCACGCCCGGGGTCATGGTCGTCAGCGTCCCGTGGCAGCTCCAGTCGTCGCAGGGCGCCGAGCGTGACTGGATCGACGAACCACCGATCCCCGGCTCGATCCGAAGCGGTGGCCTGTGAGCGACCGGCGCCGCACCCGGGAGAAGGCCGCGGGCGGCGAGTCGCTCGTCGGCTCCGAGTGGACCGTCGACGTCGGACCGGTCGCCCACGGCGGTCACTGCGTGGCCCGCCACGAGGGCCAGGTGCTCTTCGTCCGGCACGCCCTGCCGGGAGAGCGGGTCGTGGCCCGCGTCACCGAGGGGCGGGTCGGGGACAGCTTCCTGCGTGCGGACGCCGTCTCCGTCGAGTCGGCCTCGCCGGACCGTGTCGAGGCCCCCTGCTCGTATGCCGCTCCCGGCCTCTGCGGGGGTTGCGACTTCCAGCACGCGTCCCTCCCCGCACAGCGCACGCTCAAGACGGCCGTCGTCCGGGAGCAGTTCTCCCGCCTCGCCGGCCTCGACGTGGACGTCGAGGTCCAGCCCGTGCCCGGGGACGAGGAGGGGCTGCGCTGGCGCACGCGTGTCGAGTTCGCGGTCGACGACGTCGGGCGCGCCGGCCTGCGGGCGCACCGGGCCACGACGATCGTGCCCGTCCAGGACTGCCTCATCGCCACCCATGCCGTCATCGACTCCGGCGTGCTCGACACGGAGTGGACCGAGTGCGACGCCGTCGACGTCGCCGCCGCCGCGCACCCGGAGGAGCCGGTGCTCGTGCCGGTCCCCGCGCCCGAGGGGTCGGACGGCTCCGGTGGACTCGTCGGTGAGGTCGCGCAGGACGGCGGGTGGTCGGGGGAGTACGTCGTGTCCGCGCGCGGCTTCTGGCAGGTCCACCCCGGCGCCGCCACGACCTTCCTCACGCGGGTCTCCGCCCTCGCGGGGGCCGGACCCGGCGACCGGGTCCTCGACCTCTACGCCGGGTCGGGGCTGTTCACGATGCGCCTGGGTGAGCTCGTCGCGCCGGACGGCTTCGTCCTGGGCATCGAGGGCGACCGCAGGGCGGTCGACAACGGCATCCGCAACACCGAGCACCTCGACAACGTCGAGTGGCGGGCGAACCGCGTCGACCGGGAGGTCCGCTCGCTCGTGGGGCAGGGCATCACCGCCGACGTCGTCGTGCTCGACCCGCCGCGCACGGGCGCGGGCAAGGACGTCATGGGCCTGATCGCCGGGCTCGGACCGAGGCGCGTCGTCTATGTGGCGTGCGACCCCGCGGCGCTGGCGCGCGACGTCAAGGCCGCGGCGGGCCATGGCTACCGGCTCGCCTCGCTGGAGGCCTGGGACGCCTTCCCGATGACCCACCACGTCGAGTGCATCGCCGTGCTCGAGCCCGTCGACTGACCTCCGCCTGACCGGCTCGGTGGGCCGCGAGGTGAGCGGCATACGGGCCGCTAGGTTGGGACCCACCACCCGAGCCCGCAGAGGACCGTGTCCGCATGCCGTTCAGCTATCCTGTCGCCGTCAAGTTCTCGGAGATCGACCTCGCGGGCGTCGTCTTCAACTCGCACTACCTGACGTGGTGCGAGGACGCGAAGATGGCCTTCCTCGGCGAGCTCGGTTTCGGGCCGTACTGGTTCACCGAGCACGATCACCTCGCTCTCGTCCGGCACGCCGAGATCGACTGGGTCGCCAGCCTCAAGCCCCTCGACCGGGCGGACATCCGGGTGGGCGTCGAGCGGGTCGGCACCTCGTCGTTCACCCTGCGGCACGAGATCTGGAGATCGGGAGACGACCCGATCCGGACTGCCACCTGCGTCATCACCTACGTCTGGTTCGACCGGGTCCGGGGGGACAAGGCCCCCCTCGACGAGGCCTTCCGGACCCGCCTCGACGCAGAGCGGCGGACGGGTCGGCCGGCGCCGGGCCGGGTATGGACGGAGGGCTGACAAGCCGCAGGTCCTGTGGTTAGATATCTTGATATCAAGATAGTTTCTTTGCCGCTCAGTCGAGGGCACAGCTGCTGGAAGGAGCCCGTCGTGGGCAGTGTTGACAGCTTCAAGGCCAAGGGGACCCTCGAGGTCGATGGTCAGTCCTATGAGATCTACCGTCTCGCCGAGGTGGAGGGTCAGGAGAGTCTGCCCTACAGCCTCAAGGTGCTCCTCGAGAACCTGCTCCGGACGGAGGACGGCGCCAACATCACCGCCGACCACATCCGGGCCATCGGCTCCTGGGACGAGAATGCCCAGCCCGACACCGAGATCCAGTTCACGCCCGCCCGCGTGATCATGCAGGACTTCACGGGCGTGCCCTGTGTCGTCGACCTCGCCACCATGCGCGAGGCCGTGGCCGACCTCGGCGGCGACGCCGCCCGGATCAACCCGCTCGCGCCGGCCGAGCTCGTCATCGACCACTCGGTCATCATCGACGTCTTCGGGCGGGCCGACGCCTTCGAGCGCAACGTCGAGATCGAGTACCAGCGCAACCACGAGCGCTACCAGTTCCTGCGCTGGGGCCAGACCGCCTTCGACGACTTCAAGGTCGTCCCCCCGGGCACCGGCATCGTCCACCAGGTCAATATCGAGCACCTCGCCCGCACCGTCATGGTGCGCGAGATCGACGGCGAGCGCGTCGCCTACCCCGACACGTGCGTCGGCACCGACTCGCACACGACGATGGTCAACGGCCTCGGTGTCCTCGGTTGGGGCGTCGGCGGGATCGAGGCCGAGGCGGCCATGCTCGGCCAGCCCGTCTCGATGCTCATCCCGCGCGTCGTCGGCTTCAAGCTCTCCGGCGCCATCCCGGCCGGGGCCACCGCGACCGACGTCGTCCTCACGATCACCGAGATGCTGCGCAAGCACGGGGTCGTCGGCAAGTTCGTCGAGTTCTACGGCGAAGGCGTCGCCCAGGTGCCGCTCGCCAACCGCGCGACCATCGGCAACATGAGCCCCGAGTTCGGTTCGACCTGCGCGATCTTCCCGATCGACGAGGTCACCCTCGACTACCTGCGCCTCACCGGCCGCTCGGGCGAGACCGTGGCCCTCGTCGAGGCCTACGCCAAGGAGCAGGGGATGTGGCTCGACGCCGGTCCCGGCCAGCCCGAGGCCCGCTACTCAGAGTACCTCGAGCTCGACCTGTCGACGGTCGTCCCCTCGATCGCCGGGCCGAAGCGCCCGCAGGACCGCATCTCGCTCATCGACGCGAAGGACGCCTTCCGCAAGGTGCTCCCGACCTACGTGGCCCACGAGGAGGGCGACAGCGGCGACGCCTCGTCCTTCCCCGCGTCCGACCCGAGCCCCCAGGGCTCGCCGGACGGCAACAACGGCGGCGAGCGCCCCCACGACGGCGGCGCCGTCACCGACCGCCCCCACCAGAGGGTCAGCGTCACCGACGAGGGCGGGCGCGAGTTCGAGATCGACCACGGCATCGTGTCGATCGCGTCCATCACGAGCTGCACCAACACCTCGAACCCCTCGGTGATGATGTCGGCGGCCATGCTCGCCAAGAACGCGGTCGAGAAGGGCCTGACCGTCGCCCCCTGGGTGAAGACCTCCATGGCACCGGGCTCGAAGGTCGTCTCCGACTACTACGAGAAGGCCGGCATGTGGCCCTACCTCGAGAAGCTCGGCTTCTACCTCGTCGGCTACGGCTGCACGACCTGCATCGGCAACTCCGGACCCCTCAACGAGGAGATCAGCAAGGCGATCAACGACAACGACCTCGCGGTCACGTCGGTGCTCTCGGGCAACCGCAACTTCGAGGGCCGGATCAACCCGGACGTGAAGATGAACTACCTCGCGTCCCCGCCGCTCGTCATCGCCTACGCGCTCGCCGGCACGATGGACTTCGACTTCGAGACCGAGCCCCTCGGGCAGGACCAGGAAGGCAACGACGTCTTCCTCCGCGACATCTGGGTCGCGCCGGCCGACGTCGAGCGCACCATCGCCGAGAGCATCAGCCAGGACATGTTCACCAAGGACTACGCCGACGTCTTCGCGGGCGACGAGCGCTGGCAGTCGCTCCCGACACCTGAGGGTGACACCTTCGCATGGGCCGACGACTCGACCTACGTGCGCAAGCCCCCGTACTTCGACGGCATGACGATGGAGACGACCGACGTCGTCGACATCGACGGCGCCCGCGTGCTGGCCAAGCTCGGCGACTCGGTGACCACCGACCACATCAGTCCTGCTGGTGCGATCAAGACCGACAGCCCCGCGGGCCAGTACCTCGCCGAGCACGGCGTGGCGCGCAAGGACTTCAACTCCTACGGTTCGCGACGCGGCAACCACGAGGTGATGATCCGCGGGACGTTCGCCAACATCCGCCTCAGGAACCTGCTGCTCGACGACGTCGAGGGCGGCTTCACCCGAAACTTCCTCAGTGGCGGGGAGCAGTCCACGATCTACGACGCGTCGCAGGCCTACCAGGAGGCCGGCATCCCGCTCGTCATCCTCTCCGGCAAGGAGTACGGCTCTGGTTCGTCGCGTGACTGGGCGGCCAAGGGCACGAGCCTGCTCGGGGTCCGGGCCGTCATCGCCGAGAGCTACGAGCGGATCCACCGCTCCAACCTCATCGGCATGGGCGTCATCCCGCTCCAGTACCCCGAGGGTGAGAACGCCGACTCGCTCGGGCTCGACGGCACCGAGACCTTCTCGATCACGGGCATCACGGCGCTCAACGAGGGCACGACGCCCAGGACCGTCTCGGTCGTGGCGACCAAGGAGGGTGGCGACGACGTCGCCTTCGATGCGGTCGTGCGCATCGACACCCCCGGCGAGGCCGACTACTACCGCAACGGTGGCATCCTCCAGTACGTGCTGCGCTCACTCGTGAACGGCTGACCCAGCCTCCCCACGTCGCGACCCGACGGGTCCCGTATGCCGCTCACCGCGGTGTCCGGGACCCGTTGCCGTCCCGGGTTCCCGGGCTGGCATGCTCGGAGCGTGACCGACCGACAGGCGAGCCGACCCGTGACGCTGACCCGCTGGACCGACGAGATCGGCTGGGCGGGTGTCGAACCGGTCGCCTACGCCGATGTCCACGTCGAGGACGCCCCCACGATCAGCTATCGGGCGCGTTCCTGGGAGTCGCCGGTGGTCGAGTCGTCCTTCGCCGCAACGGAGCTCACGCCCTCGTGGAACGCCTCGACCCCGTCGGGTTCGTGGCTACTCGTCGAGGGACGGTTCGAGTCCGACCTCGGGTGGACCCCGTGGCTCGTCTTCGCTCGCTGGGCGGCGACCGCGCCCGACGAGGGTGCCCCCGTCACCCGCACCACGGTGAGCGGCCAGCACGGCGAGTCCGGTGCCGTCGCGACCGACACGTTCGTCGCCGACGACGCCCATCCCTTCTCCCGCTGGCAGCTGCGGGTCACCGGGCTCGGAGGCACCCCGTCCGCCGGGTGGCCCGAGGCGTCCCTCGTCGCCGCATCGGTGGCCGGAAAACGGTCCGCCCCGCAGGAGGGGACGAGCGCCCCCGGTGTGACGGTCGGCACCGAGCTGCCGGTGCCACCGCTCTCGCAGCGGCTCCACGCCGACACGTTCCCGGAGTGGGACAACGGCGGCGGGTCCTGGTGCTCCCCGACGTCGTTGACGATGCTGCTGCGCTACTGGGGCCTCGCGCCGACGACGGCGGAGACGGCCTGGGTCGGCCATCACGTCGACCCGGACGTCGTGCACGCCGTCCGGGGCGTGTACGACCCCGCCTACGGGGGAGCGGGCAACTGGGCCTTCAACGCGGCGCACGTCGCCACGCGGGGCCTGCGCGCCTTCGTGACCCGCCTGCGCGACCTCACCGAGGCCGAGGCCTTCATCTCGGCGGGGATCCCGCTCGTCGTCTCGGTGTCGTTCGAGGCGGACGAGCTCGACGGGGCCGGCTACTCCACGCGCGGCCACCTGCTGACGGTCGTCGGCTTCACGACCGACGGCGACGTCATCAGCAACGACCCCAACAGCCACCGCCTCGCGAGCAACGAGCAGGTGCGGACGGTCTACCGCCGCGACCAGTTCGAGCGGGTCTGGCTGGGGCCCGGCGGCGGCCTCACCTACGTCATCCACCCGGCCGACCACCCCCTCCCACCCGCCCCCGCCGAGCCGAACTGGTGACGCCTGGGACTGGCCACGCACTCGAGGGGCAGTTGAGGTCAGGCACACTGGTGGGATGAGCGCGCACACCCCACCCGGCTGGCCGGTCGGGGTGCCGCCCGCCCACAGCCCCGGGTGGGAGGACCGGGCCGTGCTCTGGCTGCTCGACCAGTGCCCTCCCGACTACCGGGCGTATGCCGGGTGGCGCAAGCACCCGATCGCGCTTGCCTGGCTCGCCGGCCGCCACCTCGACGGGCAGGTCGTCGCGATGCGGGACGCCTGGCGCGAAGCGCGGGTCGCGATCGGCCCGCACGTGCCTGCGGAGGCCCTCACCGAGATCCTCGGTCAGATCGAGGCCGAGGGCATCCGGCTGCTCGCCGCCTCCCGCGCGACCCGGCTGCTCCACGAGGCGCTCCAGGGCAAGGTGTTCGCGCCGCGTCTGTGACGGGGTGAGCGGGCGCACCCCCCGCGCGACCCGCGCGGTGCCACCCCGCGAGACCTGGCCCCGTAGACTCGGGCGACCGACGAACGCGAGAGGACGAGGCACGCGTGGCCCTGCTGGAGAAGATCACGAGCCCGGCGAAGCTGCGGGCGCTCCCGACGACGGAGCTCCCCGCCCTCGCAGACGAGATCCGGACGTTCCTCGTCACGGAGGTGTCCAAGACCGGGGGTCACCTCGGCCCGAACCTCGGCGTCGTCGAGCTGACGATCGCGTTGCACCGCGTCTTCGACAGCCCCCGCGACGCGATCATCTTCGACACCGGCCACCAGTCCTACGTCCACAAGCTGCTCACCGGTCGCCAGGACTTCTCCGCGCTGAAGAAGCGGGGCGGGCTCTCGGGCTACCCGAGCCGGTCCGAGTCCGAGCACGACGTCGTCGAGAACTCGCATGCGTCCACGGCTCTGTCCTGGGCGGACGGCATCGCGAAGGGGCGGCGGCTGCGGGACGGCCGTGGGCGGCATACCGTCGCGGTCATCGGCGACGGCGCCCTCACCGGCGGCATGGCGTGGGAGGCGATCAACAACATCGCCGTCGACAAGGACCTGCCGCTCGTCATCGTCGTCAACGACAACGAGCGCTCCTACGCCCCGACGATCGGCGGCCTCGCCGCGCACCTCGCCACGCTGCGGACGACCCGCGGCTACGAGCGCGTCCTCGACTGGGGCAAGCGCTCACTCGTCCGCACCCCCGTCGTCGGCGGCGCGATGTTCGAGACGCTCCACGGGGTGAAGAAGGGGATCAAGGACATCGTCGCGCCGCAGGGCCTGTTCGAGGACCTCGGCCTCAAGTACATCGGTCCGGTCGACGGTCACGACGAGCAGACGCTCGAGAAGGCGCTGCGGTCCGCCAAGGAGTTCGGCGGTCCGGTCATCGTCCACGTCATCACCCAGAAGGGGCGGGGCTACCAGCCGGCCGTCGACGACGCCGCCGACCAGTTCCACAGCGTCGGCAAGATCAACCCCGAGACGGGGCTGCCCTTCGAGGTCGGCGGGCGCATCTGGACCGACGAGTTCAACGACGAGATGGTCGCGATCGGCCGCGAGCGCCCCGACGTGGTCGCCATCACCGCCGCCATGCTCATCCCCGTGGGTCTCAACGGCTTCGCCGCCGCCTATCCCGACCGGGTCTTCGACGTCGGCATCGCCGAGCAGCACGCCGTGACGATGGCCTCCGGGCTCGCGTATGCCGGGATGCACCCCGTCGTCGCGGTCTACGCCACCTTCCTCAACCGGGCCTTCGACCAGCTGCTGATGGACTGCGCCCTGCACCGGGCCGGCGTGACCTTCGTGCTCGACCGCGCCGGGGTCACCGGCAGTGACGGCGCGTCGCACAACGGCATGTGGGACATGACGCTCACCTCGATCGTGCCCGGCCTGCGCCTGGCGGCGCCCCGCGACGGTGACCAGGTGCGGCGACAGCTGCGTGAGGCCGTCGACGTCTCCGACGGGCCCACGGTGCTGCGCTTCCCCAAGGGCGACGTCGGCGACCCCGTCCTCGCGGTGCGCACCATCGGCGAGCTCGACGTGCTCTTCGAGAACGCCGGGGAGGAGGTCGACCTGCTCCTGCTCGGGGTGGGCGCCTTCGCCTCCCTGGCCGTCGAGGTCGGGGAGAAGATCGCCGCCCACGGCCGGACCGTGCGCGTCGTCGACCCCCGGTGGGTGTTGCCGGTGAGCGACGACGTCGTGGCTCTGGCGCGGTCGGCCGGTGCGGTGGCCGTCGTCGAGGACAACCTCGTCAGCGGCGGAGTCGGGTCGGCGGTGACCCTCGCCCTGCGCTCGGCGCGCAGCGACGTGCCGGTCCACCTCTACGGCATCCCGAAGGCGTTCCTCGAGCACGCCTC
>JBBRGO010000050.1:0-15613 GCA_038224055.1 Actinomycetales bacterium | reverse complement strand
CGTACTACCAGTGGAGCACGGCCGTCGCCGGTAAGACCCTCAGCCGCCGGCTCACCGAGACCGACGCCGAGTTGTACCGGGCCTGGATCGCCAACCGCAAACGGATCGAGGCCATCATCACCCAGATGGAGAAGGTCTCAGCCGACGCCGCCAAGATCCTGCTCCACCGCGGGTCGCACTGACCAACCCGAAAGTGGGGGCCAAAACGCGATCGAGAAGTGCGGAACGTCAGTTCTGCGCCGTGCGCACGCGAACCTTGAGCTCCTGCAGGCGAAGTACCCGCGCGGCCGGGGCGCGATGTGGCTGCGCGAATGGGAGAAGCTGCTCGAGGGCCTGGTCGAGGATGTGCTCGACGTCCTCACCTCGCAAACGCCACGCGCGCGGGAACTGCGGGCGAACTCCCCGTTCGTGGGCGTGCTCAGCAGCGAGGACCGCGACCAGACGTTGTGCGCGTTTCAAAGCCACGAGAAGCCTCGGGCCTTGTGACGCGCGAGCAGTCGGCGCACATCCTGCGCGCAGCCGCGGGCGCTGCCCACGACGACCACGTCATCGTCGTGGGCAGCCAAGTCATTCTCGGCACCTACGACCAGGACGACCTACCAAAGCCGGCGCACGCCTCGATCGAAGCGGACGTCTTCTTCAACAACGACCCGGACCTGACCAAGACGGACATGGTCGACGGCGCCTTGGGCGAGGACTCACCGTTCCACCAGATGTACGGCTACTACGCTCAAGGCGTCGACGTCACCACTGCGACCGTGCCCCACGGGTGGCGCGAACGGCTGGTGCGCTTCACCCCTACGGCCGCGAACGGCGCCACCGGCCTATGCCTTGAACCCAACGACCTGGTTCTGTCCAAGCTCGTCGCAGGGCGCATGAAGGACTACGAGTTCGTGACGGCGCTACTCGACGCCGCCCTCGTGCAGATCGACGTACTGCATGACCGTGCGGAACTACTGCCTGAGGACCCTTGCGCATCCGCCGGATCATCGAGTGGCTGCACGCCTACACCCTGCGCCACCACGGTCAGTAGGCGAAGCCCGAGAGCTTACTCTTCATCACCATCCTCTTCCTCACCATCCTGGCCATGCTCTCCCCGCTGCAGGTGGCGCCCCTCTTGATCGAGGTGGAGTTTGGAGCGGGCCTTGATCGTGCAGGGGGTGCGCCCGGCTCGCGACGGTGTGACGCGCCTGCTGCGGACACCGCGCTACTCCAAACTGGCTGCGCCTACGCGGTCGCCTGACCCGCGCTCTTGACCTTGCGCATCATGAGCAGGATTGCCGCGAGGGACAAGACGGCGGGCCCGGCGCCCACACCCTTCCCGATCGGTTCTGGCCACAGCAGGACGGCGGCAACGGCGATCCCGAGCGCAATGATCAATCCGAAGATCCACTTGGCGTACGCCGGATCTGGAAGCGGGGCACCGTCCGGGACCTCCTTCTTCTTCTTCTTCTTCTTCTTGGCCTTGTTGTCCGCCTGCTTCTTCTCCGTCACGGGAAACGGCGGCAGGTCGGGAATATCCTGTTTGCACTTGCACAGCCCGCTGCTGATCAGCTCCTGAAAGCCAGGAATGCAGTGGTACCCGTACACGCCACCCACGGGCGGGTAGACGAAGAGCTTCTGCGTCGGGCAGGTCGGTCCACCCTCAACGTTCGGGTAAAACGCCGGTGGCGCGATCTCGGTCAGCGGCACCAGCTTCAGGTCCGGGTCGATGGCCCCGATCCCGAACAGATACTTCGCGATCGAGGTCACGCCGTCGGTGTAGCCCCTCTCGTTCGCCGGCTTGATTTCGCCGATGGCCAGCGTGCGCTGGCCATCGCCGCGCCATCGGGCCAGGTCGACACGCAGCGGCCGGCTCGCGCCGGGCTTCTGCGGGACGGGGAACTCCGTCAGCGCATCGGGATAGACGGCCTTGTAGGCGGCCTGGACGATGCTGTGTGCGTCGATGCCCGCCTGCTTCGCCGTGCCCTTGCAGACGCCACATCCACCGGCGGGTCCGACGCCGAGGGGGTCGTTCCCGATCGGCGCGTCCGGACCCTTGCTTCCTGGCTCGAGCGGCCCAGTCGGCGTGGGCGTGTCCGGACCCTTGGCTACAGCGACGGCGCCACCGACGTCCGCGGTGACCGCACCGGCGGGCACCGCCTCGGCGAGTCGCTTCCACCTTTCACCCCACGCGAACAGGCCCATCGGCAGCGGTTCGTGGGCTGTGAGCTTCCGCAGGAGGTTCGCTGCGGCCTCCACAGCCTTCTTGATCTGAGCAGCCGCCTTCCCCAGACCGTCCACCGCCGCCCGCGCCGCCTTGCCGGTCGCAGTGAGCCCGGCTCGCACGGTATCGGCGATCCTGGAGAGCACCCGGCGGCCGAGATCAGCCAGGGCGGCTCCGGCATTCCTGACCCGCCCACCGGACCGCGCCTGTCGCGTGGCTCTATCTCGGCGGTGAGGCGCTGCTTCACGTTGGCGGAGCTCACAACCACCTCCTACAAGGCCGCGGCCTTGTGCGTCGGGGCCAGTGTGGCTGTCCCAGACGGGCTGTCCAGGTGTCCTCTGCCCTCACGGGGACCTCCTCGGTACAACGGTGACGACGCATTTCGTGTCGTGGTTCAGCAGGTCCATGGACCTGCCCTGGAGATTCGTCCTGTCCCACGCTCACGTTTCACGACGGTGAGGGTTATCCGGGGCCGTTTCCGCTCGTGGTCACTCGCCCAGCAGCTGAGCCAGCGCGCGGGCGATGGCCGCCATGCCTCGTGCGTTGGGGTGGAACGACCAACCGGTCGTCTCGAGGGTCCGCTGGAACCCGGACACCCAGGGTTCGTCCGAGCCGAGTGCATGGCCTCGGCTCAGCTCCGAGGCCACCAGGACCTCGGCCCCGGTGATCTCTGCGGCAATCTGGTAACCCCGCGCGATGCCGTCCTGGATTCGCAGGAAGGAAGCCGTCTGCTCCCCCGAGAAGGGCCAGTCGAGGCCCGCGGTCGCGGCTTCGGTGCAGACGGTGAGGTAGTCGACGAGGACCACCCGGGCGCCGACGGCCCGGGCGCGCACCTCAGCGACGATGTCCGCCAGTCCGTGCGCCATCGCGTCGACCGTCCTTGGCGTCGGCTCGGGTATGCCGTGAGGGAAGTCGCGGGCCATCATCGTGACCATCGGGCTGGCGGGGTCGGTGAGCGACCACGCCTCGTAGAGCATCGACCCCGCGAACTGGAGGTCGTTGCCGCCGGCGGTCAGGGTGACGAGGTCGGCGTTCGTGGGCAACCCGTGTACCTGCGGCGGGTAGTGCACTCCGCTCATCGTGGTCTGCGGCGTGTCGAGGATCGTGGCGGTCGTGGCGCCCGAGACGGTCAGGTCGACGAGGTCGGCACCGAGATGCTCGGCGAGCAGGTGTGCGTAGTTGCGCTTCGACCGCATTGCGGCGGCCTCTGCGACCGGGGGGATTCCCGGTCCCGCCGCGAACGAGCTTCCGAGGGCGGCGATCTGGCGGTATTGGCTCACTGCTCGATCCTCGCAGTAGCGGTCTGGGGTGACGATCCTGTCGGTGCCACCGCATCATCGCCACCGCGATCCTCGGCGGGTTCCTCGACTCTCCGCGTAAACCGGTGCCGTACACGGGCGACATCGGGGCCGACCGGGGGGCCAGATCTCGCAGAGCGTCGACCTGGAGGCGACCGTCGACCGGTGAATGTCCATCATCGTCCTGTCGGTGCCACCCGACAGGCCGTCGCTCGGATTCCTGCCGTCGTCGCGGTCCTCAGCTGCTGACCCGCCGATCCGGCACCGAGCGGCCGGTGTAGCCCACGCCCAGCCGAAAGACGGCCCACAGCACCCCGGTGACCGCGGTGGCGACGAGCGCGAGCCCGAAGTCGGGCGCGAACACCCTGATCGTGGCGATCGGTGCGCCGCCCACCCTCGGCACGAGGACGAAGATCGCCCACGCCGCGGCCAGGGTGGTGAGCAGGGGGAACCAGAGGCTGAACACCCCGAAGACGCCCCGCAGGAGCACGAGGCCGATGAACAGGGCCTTCTGCGCCCACCGTGCGCCCTCGCTCACGTACTCGAGACCGAGTGCTCTGGCGGTGATGCTGGTGCGGAGATCGGTCGTCTCCCCGACGCCCAGCCCGCTGCCGGCGTTGACCAGCACGACTGCGGCCTTCTCCTCGGCGGTGGTGGGGTCCGGCAGGGGCTGATGCGTGCCGAACCACGGCGTGTGGACTGTCGCCATGGACTCATGGACCTCGCCGTCGGAGACGAAGCTGTGGTCCATGCCGACCGGTTCGAGGCTGTGGCCTGCGACGTGGGCCTGGTACTCCTGACCGCTGACGACCTCGACGAGGCCGCCGAGGATCTCGTAGTTGAGGTTCGAGTACTCCCACCGGTAGCCGGGCGGGTTGGCCGGGACGACCTCGGCGGCACGGTCGATCCTGCTCGCGGGCTCGCCCGGCCCGCTGCTGACGTCTGCGGGCGTGTTCCCCTGCAGCGTCGAGAAGCCGCTCGTGTGGCTGAGCAGCAGCCGGATCGTGATCGCGCCCGCGGGTCGACCCCTGAAGCCGTCCACGTAGCTCGAGACGTCACCGTCGAGGTCGACCTTGCCTGCCTCGACCAGCTGCATGACCGCCATCGCAGTGAAGCTCTTGGAGATCGACCCGGTCAGGAAGGGCGTGTCGGGTGTGACGGCCTCGTCGCCTCCGATCCTGACGACGCCGTGCCCGCCGGCCGACGTGATGCCGCCACCGTCGACGACGGCGTAGGACACGCCCGGCGCGCCGGCAGCGGACATCTCCGTGTCGACGAGGTCCTCCATCGAACCCTCAGCGGAGCCCAGGGGCACGGCGGAGCCCAGGGGCACGGCAGCGCCCAGGCTCAGCGTCAGGATTGCCAGCAACCGACTGATGATGACTGTCCTCTCCGGTCTCCGGTACGGAGCCCTCGGATGGCGCGGGCTCGTCCGTGCGGCGGGTCCAGGATCCCTGCGGAACGACGTCCACGAGAGTCCTCTGGCTCGTGTCCGAGGGCGATGACGCCCGATCCCGCTCGCCTGCACGTCGGCGACGACGCTCCATCGAACGTCGCACCGACGCCACGACCGGTCCCGTGGTCGTCAGGTCGGTCACCCGCGGTCGGCAGGTGACGACGGGGCGGTCGGAGGTTGCAGCCACCTCAGGTGTTCGCTCCTTCCGAGCAGCTCGAGTCGGCGCCACAGGACGCTGCCCGGGACGGCCTGGCTCGCATGCGCCGCGATCGCGAGACGCTGCTGCGCCCGGTCCACCGAGACCGTCAGGTCGAGGTCGTCGTGGCCGACGAACGATCCGCCGTGCTCGGCGTTGAGCACCCGCGCGACGGAGGTCGGCAGCGCCCACCCCAGCACGGGTATGCCGTGCTCGGCCGCGACCGCGAGGGTCGCGCGGCTGGCCGCCTCGTGGTCCGGGTGCCCGGTGACGCCGCCGCCGGGGTCGAAGACGAGGACACCGTCGGGGCGCGCGCGCTCGACTGCATCGCGCACCGGCTGGCGCAGCGGCTCGTCACCCAGCTCGTGGAGGTGACCGTCGGGGAGCTCGAGCAGCGTCGTCGCGCCGACGCCGAGGCGCTGCGCCGCAAGAGTGAGCTCGCCCCGTCGGGTGGCGACCAGGTCGCCTGCGTGCGCCCCGAGCGTCGACGCCTCGCCCCGGGTGAGGCACAGGACCTCGATGTCGGCGCCGGCCGCCGCAAAGGCCCCCAGCAGTCCGCCGAGGCCGAACGACTCGTCGTCGGGGTGGGCCACGACGACGAGAACCCTTGCCCACGACGGGAGTTCGCCCCCCTCTGACATCGAGTCCGCGGAGCGAATGTCGTCCCCCGGCCCGTCCTCGACCGGCCTAGCTGGCCTCATCCTGGAACAGTACCCCGTGGGGTCTCGGCGCCCTTGCTCACCGTCCGGGCCCGGGGGCCGGGAAGTGCGAGGACGAGCTCGCGGACCACCTCCGGGTCGGTCAGTCTGTCACCGAAGAGCTCGCGCACCTGCCCCATCCGGTAGCGCACCGTCTGCGGGTGCACGTGCAGCCCGGTCGCCACCTCGTCGCGGCGGCCCTGGTGCAGCAGCCACGACAGGAGCGTCTCAGCCAGCCGCTCGCGCGTGGCAGGCGTCACGGAGTCGAGCGGTGCCAGCGCCCGAGCGCGTAGGTCTGCCAAGGCGTCAGGGTCCGCGCCCACGACGAGCTGGAGCAGGTGCTCCTCGCTGTCCACGGGGTCGCCGTCGACGGTCGAGACGCCGAGGTACACGGTGCGCCGGGCGCGGTCGTAGGAGGACCGCGCGTCGGTCCACGCCCGGGGAGGGCCGACCACCGCGTGGCGTCCACGGAGCAGGCGCACGAGTCGGCGGCGGCCAGGACCGTCGGCGTCGGGCACGAGCAGGAGCACGAACGGGTGCTCCGGGTCGGTGTCGAGATCGGGGAGGTCATCGCTGACCTGGAGGGTGTCGGCCCCGAGCGACGCGACCGCCCGCCGGCCCTGCGAGGCCGGCAGCAGGACGGCCGTGAGCGAGGCCGGAGGCGTCCACTCCGCCCGGGACGCCGCCGCCGTGAGGTCGTCGGCCCCGGAGCGGCTGAGCAGGTGCTGGCCCAGCCGCTCGCGGTAGCGGTCGCGCACGCGTCCGCTCGTCGTCAGCTCGTCGGTGTGGCCGGCCGCGCTGGCGGCCGACAGCTCGTCGATGTACGCGAAGAGCAGCTCGGCGAACGTCGCCATCGTGGCCGCGGGCACACCTGCCTCCACGGCCGTGAGCGCCAGCTCCCGCCAGGACGCTCGCGCCCCGACGCGGTACGCCGCGAGCAGGCTGTCCATCGACCGCCCGCTCCGGGCCTCACCCCGACCGAGGGCGTAGGCCCCCTCCCGGGTCGGGCCGAGCGGCGAGCTCGGGTCGACGTCGTCCCCGCGACTGGCCAGCGTGAGGAACCCGGCGATGGCCATCTGCACCGCCTGCTCGATGGTGCTCCCGGCCGTGGCCCACTGCGCGTAGTCGGGCACGGCCTCGACGACCGCGGCGACCGTCGTCGTCGCGATGTGGGGCAGACGGAGCCGCAGCCTCTTCAGGATGGCCTCGTCGAGCTGGAGCTCGTCCGCGCTCACTGCGGCCCGGGTGACGGCTGTGGCCATGGACTGTTCCCTTCGAACAAGACCAGCGTGGATCTTCACGCCCTACGGTCAGGACATTACCTCCAGCTCTCAGTCATGCTGAAGACATGGCCCTCACCTCCCCTCCGACCACCGCGACCCGCCTGCCGGCACGCCGTCGTCTGCTCCGGCTGGCCGAGCGAGCCACCACGCCCCTGCTGCCCGCGGACTATCTCGACCTCTTCGCCCCGCTGCGTGCCGGCGCCGACCTGCGTGGCCGCATCGTCGAGGTCCACCCGGAGACGTCGGACGCGGCCACCATCGTCATCGAGCCCGGTGCCGACTGGGCCGGCCACCTGCCCGGTCAGTACGTGCGCGTCGGGGTCGACGTCGACGGCATCCGGCAGTGGCGGGCCTACTCCCTGACTCACGGACCGCGGGCCGACGGGCACATCTCGATCACCGTCAAGGCCGTCCCCGACGGGATCGTGAGCACCCACCTCGTGCGCGAGTCCCGGCCCGGCACGCTCGTCCACCTCGAGCAGGCCCAGGGCGAGTTCGTCCTTCCGACAGATGGCGGCCGCTTCCTCTTCGTCACGGCCGGGTCGGGGGTCAGCCCCGTCATCGGCATGCTCCGCAACCTCTTCCCGGTCGCCGACGCGGGGGTCGTGCGCCTGCCACGCGCGGCGGCATACGACATCGTCGTGGTGCACGTCGCTCCCACCGAACCCGACTCGATCTTCATCGACAACCTCCGGTCGCTCGACGACGCCGGGCTCATCCGGCTCGTCGCCCGCTACGACGACGAGCACGGCGTGCTCGACGTCGACCGGTTGAGCGAGCTCGTCCCCGACCTGGTGGAGCGCGAGACCCTCGCGTGCGGCCCGAGTGGCCTGCTCGACGCCCTCCAGCGCCACCACGACGAGCGGGGTATGCCGCTCACGACCGAGCAGTTCCGCGCCAGCACCCTCGTGGTCGGCGACGGCGGCACGGTCGACTTCACCGGTGCAGCCGCCGGGGTGAGCCTCGAGGCCGACGGCGCCACCCCGATCCTCGACGCCGCCGAGGCCGCCGGCGTCCTCATGCCGTCGGGATTCCGCATGGGCATCTGCTTCGGCTGCGTCCTGCCGCTGCGCGAGGGAGCGGTGCGCGACCTGCGCACCGGCGCCGTCACGCGGGCCACCCCGGGCGAGACCGAGGGCCGCGGCGTCCCGATCCAGACCTGCACCTCCGCAGCCGCCGGCGCCTGCGTCATCGACCACTGACTGCCCACCGACTGCCGCACCCGAAGCGAGGAGGTCTCCCATGACCGTGCTCCAGAAGAAGACCCACAACCCGATCGGCCACCTCTCGGCCAACGACATCGAGCAGATCGGCGTCGAGCTCGACGCCATCCGGCAGTCGGTGCTCGACACGCGGGGAGCCCGCGACGCCGACTACATCCGCGCGGTGATCAAGGCCCAGCGCGGCCTCGAGCTCGGCAGTCGCGCCGTGCTGCTCGCCTCGATCTTTCCGCCTGCCTGGCTCGTCGGCACCGCCGGCCTCGCCGTCGCGAAGATCATCGAGAACATGGAGATCGGCCACAACGTCATGCACGGCCAGTGGGACTGGATGCGTGACCCCAAGATCCACTCGACGACGTGGGAGTGGGACCACGCCAGCCCGTCTGAGCAGTGGAAGCACTCGCACAACGAGCTGCACCACACCTACACCAACGTCATCGGCAAGGACAACGACCTCGGCTACGGCATCATGCGGGTCGACGAGGACCAGCGCTGGATGCCGCTGTATCTCGGCCAGCCGCTCTGGAACTTCGTCAACGCCTGCTTCTTCGAGTACGGCATCGCGGCCTACGACCTGGAGCTCGGTCGCAACCTCGCCACCCCTGAGCGGCGAGCCAACCCGGACTTCCGCGCGCGAGCCACGGTGACGCTGAAGAAGATCCGCAACCAGATGACGAAGGACTACCTCATCCACCCGATCCTGTCGGGTCCCTCCTTCCTCAGCACGCTCGGCGCCAACGCCACGGCCAACCTCATCCGCAACGTCTGGACCCACTCCGTCATCATGTGCGGCCACTTCCCCGAGGGGGTCGAGACCTTCGAGCGCCGGTCGATCGTGGGGGAGACCCGCGGGGAGTGGTACGTCCGGCAGATGCTTGGATCGGCGAACATCAGCGGTAGCAGGGCCATGCACTTCATGACCGGCAACCTCAGCTTCCAGATCGAGCACCACCTCTTCCCCGACCTCCCCAGCAACCGCTACCAGCAGATCGCCCCCCAGGTGCAGGCACTCTTCCAGAAGTACGGCCTGACCTACACGACGGGATCGTTGCCGCAACAGGTCGGCTCGGCGTGGAAGAAGGTCATCCGACTCTCGCTGCCCAACGACTTCGGGCGCACGGCGCGGGCCGCGGTGCTGCCGTTCACGGCGACCCGCTCGGAGGGTCGTTCCGCAGCCGTCTGACCCGCACGCGTCGCCACTCGACGGTGGGCGGCAGTCCTGAGGCCCTCAGACGACGTCGAAGAGCTCGGTGTGGATCCGCCGGGACGGGACGCCGCGGTCGGAGATGATGCGGGTGGCCGCCGCGACCATCGGTCCCGGTCCGCAGATGAAGTAGTCCACCGTCCTGGCGCCGCGGCGGGTCGGGAGCGCGGTCTCGAGGATGTCGCGGGTGAACCGGCCGACCTCCCCGTCCCACTCCTCCGGCGGCTCCTCGAGGATCTCGACCAGGTGCAGGTCGAGCCGCTCCTCCAGGTGCTCGTCGTCGGCGCGGTGCAGCATGTCATCGGCCGTCCGACCGGCCACGATGAGCAGGACGGGCCGCGCGTCAGCCCGATCGGCCATCGTCCGCAGCATGCTGAGCATCGGCGTGATGCCGACGCCGCCGGCGATGAGGACGAAGCGGTCCGACCGCAGGCCCTCGAGCGTGAAGGACCCGTGCGGGCCGTCGAGGAAGACGCTCCGGCCGGGCTTCAGGCCGGCGACGAGCTCGCTGAAGTCACCGATCCCCTTGATGGTGAACTCCTTCCGCCAGGGTTCGCTGGCGGAGGAGGCGATGGTGAAGGGATGCTCCTCGAAGACGAAGGGCGAGGTCCCGATCTTCAGCCAGGCGAACTGTCCCGGGCGGAAGGCGACCCCGCGGTGCCCGGTGGCGTGCAGCACGAGGGTCACCGCGGTCGGGGAAGCGCGACGGACCTCATCGACGACGTACCGGTGACGATAGGACCGCAGCGGTCGCCACACCCACCGGTGTGCCAGCGCCGCGAGGATCGCGAGGACGAGGAGCAGGAACCAGAACCGCGCCTCGGTGAAGCGGGTGAGGTCCTGCAGCCAGAGCACGTGCAGGGCCGTCGCCAGCAGCACGGTGTTGGCGAGCAGCACGTGACCGAGCCGCCACCCCTCGTAGCGGTGACGTCGACGCCGACGGCTGATCCCCAGGGCGGCGATCGCGAGCAGGGCGACGGTGGCGGTGAGCCCGGCCCACACCCGAGGCGGGGCGACGCGCAGGTCGAGCACCGCGAAACCGACCTCGGGGCGCAGCACCACGGCCCCGACGTGGGCGACGATGAGGGCCACGGCGACGACGGCGAGCGCCCGGTGGCTGCGGAGGAGCCGCTCGACCCCGAGGTAGCCCGTGAGGGTCCGGAAGCGGCTGGGCAGCACGAAGGTCAGCACGAGCAGCGAGCCGGCGCCGAGCGCGGCGACGAGCGAGACGACCCGCAGGGTCCCCTGGTGGGACTCCTCGGGGGCCGCCATCAGTGCCCAGAACGGCACCGCGAGGGCAACGAGGACGAGCAGGGTCCAGAGTGTGGGGGCGAGTCGACGCCGCGTGGCACCACCCCCGCCGACCGGCCACGGACGCCAAGGGCCCCGAGGTCGTGAGTCCACGTCAGCTCCATCGGGAGGGCAGGGCGTTGGGTTGTGACGCTACTGAGGCGGCTCCATGCGGTCAATGAGCGGTCATCCCGTCGTCATCTCGTCACGCCGCTCCGGTCGTCGACGGGCGAGGTCCGTCGAAGATTCTCGGGTCGAGGGTGTAACGCCTCCGCGCCTGCCGCGATGGAGGGGGGGAAGGCGCCACTCGAACCCCCGAGCGAGTGGCGCCTTCGCCGTGCTCCGACTCAGTCGGTCCTGCGGTCGCGGTGGTTGTCGTCCTCGTGGTCGGCTTCGGTGATCGAGACCGGACCGAGCACGCTCCCGTGGTCCTGCGTGGAGTCCGTCCGGTTCACCGGCTGGGCCACGACGGAGTGCATCTGCAGCTCGCCGGACTCGATCTGCTCGGTCCAGTGGCACGCGACGCGGTGCGAGGCGGGAGCACCGTCGATCTGCACGACGCGCAGCCGGGGCCGCTCGGTGTCGCACTTCGTCTCCTGCTTCCACGGGCACCGCGTGTGGAAGCGGCAGCCGGTCGGCGGGTTCGCGGGGGAGGGCAGGTCCCCGGTGAGCAGGATCTGCTCGCGGTGGTCCTCGACGAGGGGGTCGGGCACCGGTACGGCCGACATGAGGGCCCGCGTGTAGGGGTGCAGGGGCTGGCCGTAGAGGTCCGCGGCGTCGGACTCCTCGACCAGCGACCCGAGGTACATCACCCCGACGCGGTCGCTGATGTGGCGCACGACGGCGAGGTCGTGGGCGATGACGAGGTAGGTGAGGCCGAACTCCTCCTGGAGGTCCCCGAGCAGGTTGATGACCTGGGCCTGCACCGACACGTCGAGCGCCGAGACCGGCTCGTCGGCGACGATGAGGGAGGGCTTGACCGACAGGGCCCGGGCGATGCCGATGCGCTGGCGCTGGCCCCCGGAGAACTCGTGGGGGTACTTGCGCAGGGCCTCCGGTGGGAGTCCGACCGCGGCGAGGAGCTCACGGAGGCGGGTGTTGGCGGCGGCTGCGTCCTTGACGAGGCCGTGGGCCTTCATCCCCTCGAGCAGGATCGACTCCACGGACTGCCGGGGGTCGAGGCTGCTCATCGGGTCCTGGAACACCATCTGGATGTCCTGGCGCTTGGCCCGCAACTCCTTGCCCTTGAGCGCCGCGATGTCGACGCCGTCGAAGCTGACGGAGCCGGCGGTCGGCGGCTCGAGGTTGAGGATGGCGCGCCCGAGGGTCGACTTGCCGCAGCCGGACTCGCCGACGAGGCCGTAGGTCTCCCCGCGGCGGATCTTCAGGTCGATGCCGTCCACGGCCTTGACGTGCCCGACGACCCGGTCGAACACGACGCCCTTCTTGATCGGGAAGTAGACCTCGAGCCCGACGACGTCGACGAGGACCTCGCCGGCGGCCGCACCGGCGACCGTCGTGGCGCGCGCTGGGGCCGCGTCGCTGCGCGTGTGCTCGCTCACTGGACTGCCTCCACGGGGTTGTGGCACCGCAGGGAGCGACCGTGCTCCTCGACGAGCTGAGGGGTCGTCTCCCGGCACGCCGCGATGGCATTCGTGCAGCGGGGGGCGAAGGCGCAGGCCGAGTCCCAGGGGAGGTTGTCCGCGACCGAGCCGGGAATCGGGTTGAGCCGCTCACCCCGCGGGCTCTCGAGCCGGGGGATCGAGGCCAGCAACCCGTGCGTGTAGGGGTGCCGGGGCTCCGCGAAGAGCGTATGCCGCTCAGCGCGCTCCACGACGCGACCGCCGTAGAGCACGTTGACCTCGTCGCAGAGGCCGGCCACGACCCCGAGGTCGTGGGTGATCATGACGAGCGCGGTCCCGCTCTCCTCGACGAGCTCGCGCAGCAGCGCGAGGATCTGGGCCTGGATCGTCACGTCGAGGGCGGTCGTCGGCTCGTCGGCGATGAGCAGGCGCGGCTCGCAGGCGAGGGCCATCGCGATGAGCGCCCGTTGGCGCATGCCGCCGGAGAGCTGGTGGGGGTAGTCCTTCAGGCGACGGTGGGGGTCGGGGATGCCGACCTTCTCGATCATCTCCTGGGCCACGACGAGGGCGGCCTTGCGCGACATTCCCTTGTGGCGCTCGAGCACCTCGGCGACCTGGATCCCCAGGGGGACGACCGGGTTGAGCGAGCTGAGCGGGTCCTGGAAGATCATCCCGACATCGCGCCCGCGCCGGTCGCGCATCTCCCGGTCGCTGCTGGTGAGCAGGTTCTGCCCCTCGAAGAGGACCTCCCCCTCGACCGTGTTGCCCCGGGACGGGAGCAGTCCCATGATCGCCAGCGACGTCACGGACTTGCCGCAGCCCGACTCACCGACGAGCCCGACGGTCTGGCCGGGGCTCACGTCGAAGCTGACACCGTCGACGGCCGGGAAGGGCTTCTCCCCGCGACGGGTGAAGGTGACGCGGAGGTCCCGGACCTCGAGGAGGGGTCCGCCGCTGTCACGCCTGCTGCGGCTCGAGTGGGCCGCGTCGGTGATCTGGGTCATCGCGCTCACCTCCTGCTCTTGGGGTCGAGGGCCTCGCGGAGCGACTCGCCCATGAGGGTGAAGCCGAGCGCCACGACGATGATGCACGCCGCCGGCCAGATCGCGAGGCTGGGGTAGTCGGAGATGTACTGCTGCGCCTGTCCGAGCATCGCGCCCCACTCGGGCTGGCGGTCGTCGGGGTTGCCGAGGCCGAGGAAGGACAGGGCGGCGGCGTCGATGATCGAGGTGGCGAGCACGAGGGTCGCCTGGACGATGACCGGGCCCAGGGAGTTGGGCAGCATGTGCCGGAAGATGATCGCGCTCGGGCGGACGCCGAGGGCGCGGGCGGCGAGCACGTGGTCGCTCGAGCGCTGGGCCAGCAGCGACCCGCGCAGCAGCCGCGCGAAGATCGGCACCTGCACGACGGCGATGGCGATGATGACGGTGACCTGGCTCGGCCTGGGGGCGAGCGCCGCGATCGAGACGGCAAGCAGGAGCGAGGGGATCGAGAGCATGACGTCCACGGCGCGCATCACGAAGGAGTCGACCCACCCCCCGATCGCCCCGGCGAGCGTCCCGAGCGTGATGCCGCCGACGAGGCCGCCGAGCGTCGCGAAGACGCCGACGATGAGCGTCTGCCGGCTGCCGACGATGAGGCGGGAGAGCAGGTCGCGACCGACGGAGTCCGCGCCGAGGGGGAAGCCGGCCTCCGGCCCCGGGATCGGGTTGGTCTGCTGGCGGACCTTGTTGAGCAGCAGGCCGGCGGTCGGGTCGTGCGGCGCGATGAGCGGGGAGAAGATCGCCAACAGGAAGAACACGAGCGTGATCCCCGCACCGACGAGGAAGACCGGGTTGCGGCGCAGCCGCTCCCAGGCGCTCGCGAAGAGCGACTGGCCGGCGCCGCCCGCGATCTGACCGGCGCCGGAGACGGTGGGGCCGGTCGGCTGGCCGCCCTGGCCGCCGAGGTCGCCCGAGTCGGCCGAGCCGGCCGAGCCGGCCGCGGCGTTGACGGGCTCCCGAGCGGGGGCGCCGTCGCGGCCGGCCGTCGCGGCGAGGTCGTCGATCCGCTTCTTCCTGCGGTCACCGAAGGAGGACCAGGGGTTGTCGGGCATCGGGGTCACCTCGTCCTGACTCGTGGGTCGATGAGGGCATAGGCGATGTCGACCAGCAGGTTGACGACCACGTAGGTGATCGCGGCCGCGAGGATGACCACCTGGAGGACGGCGTAGTCGCGCAGCTGGAAGGCGCGCGCGAGCGTCTCGCCGATCCCTCCGAACGAGAACACGGTCTCGGTGAGGACGGCTCCGGCGAAGAGACCACCGACCTGCAGGCCGATGGTCGTCACGACGGGCAGGAGCGCGTTGCGCAGGATGTGGCGGCCGCGGATGACCCGCTGCGTCAGGCCCTTGCTCTGCGCCGTGCGGACGAAGTCCTCGTCCATGACGTCGAGCACCGACGCCCGGGTGATCCGGAAGATCACCGCGAACGGGATGGTCGCGAGGGCCACGGCGGGCAGGATCAGGTGCTTGAAGGCGTCCCAGGCGGCATCCCACTCCTGCGTGATGATGCCGTCGAGGACGAAGAAGCCGGTGACCCGCGTCGCATCGATCCCCGGGCTCTGGCGTCCGGAGACGGGGAGCCACTGGTGCTCGAGGGCGAAGTAGTACTTGAGCAGGAAGGCGAGGAAGAAGACCGGGACGGCGACCCCGATGAGCGAGACGAAGATCGTCGAGTTGTCGAACCACGTGGCACGCCGGCGGGCCGCCATGTAGCCGAGCGGGATGGCGATCGCGACGGCGACGATGATCGCCGTGATGCTCAGCTCGAGGGTCGCCGGGAAGCGGGTGAGGAAGATGTCGACGGCGTCCTTGCCGGGCAGGACGCCGTTGGAGACCCCGAAGTTCCCGCCGAGGATGCGCTTGACGTAACTGCCGTACTGCACCCAGACCGGCTGGTCGAGACCCAGGGTCTTGGACAGGGCGGCCCGGGTCTCGGGCGTGGCGCGCTCACCGAGTATGGCCGACACCGTCCCGCCCGGGAGTGCCCGCAGCCACAGGAAGAGCAGCAGCGACAGGATGACCACGACGCCGACCATCTGCAGCAGCCGACGGATGATGAACCTCAACACGACACGTCACCTCTTCTCACGGACGGGGGCCGCCCCAGGTCTCCCGGGACGACCCCCGTCATCGTGGT
>JBBRGO010000049.1:0-15624 GCA_038224055.1 Actinomycetales bacterium | reverse complement strand
TCCGGCGCCGACGTACTCGCCCTCGGTGTTCTCCCGGACGATGACGAGGTCGACGCCCTCGACGTCCCTGACCCGGCTCGGGACACCGGGGAACGCGCGCACCGGGCGGATGTTGACGGCGAGGTCGAGCTGCTGGCGCAGGCCGATGATGAGGCCCCAGACGAGCTCGTGGTCGGGGACGTCGGGGCGACCCACGGCACCGAAGAGCGCCGCGTCGTGTGACCGGATCGTGTCGGCCCCGTCGATAGGCATCGCAGCGCCTTCGCGCAGGAACCGGTCAGCGCCCCAGTCGAGCTCGGTCAGCTCGAGGGACTCACCCTGCTGGTCGAGGGCAGCCGTGAGGACCGGGACACAGGCGGCCACCACTTCGGGTCCGACCCCGTCGCCGGGGATCACCGCCAGCCGAACCGTCATCGCTCACCCTTTCGTTGGTCGTCCGCGGTCGTCCCTCGATGTTCACTGGTCAGACCAGTAGACTTTTCCGCGTTGAGAGGTACCGTGTCCGTCATCCGCTCCGATGTCAAGGGTCCGGACCGAACCGCAGGACGGCCGCTGCCGCCCCCACTGGGAAGGGAACGCATGGCGAGCTCCACACCCCGACCGGCGAGCCGCACCGCGACCGAGCTGGTCGCCGCGTATGCCGCCGGCTCCCTCTCTCCGGTCGACGTCCTCGACGACGTCGCCGCGCTGATCGAGCAGCGCGAGCCGGAGCTCAACGCCTTCTGGAGGCTCGACCTCGAGGGAGCCCGGGTTGCCGCGGAGGCGAGCACGGCCCGCTGGCGGGCCGGCAGCCCCCAGGGAGCCGTCGACGGCGTCCCGGTGACCGTCAAGGAGAACCTCGCCCGCGCCGGTGTGCCCATGCCCGCCGGCAACGCCGGGGTGACGCCGGTCATCCCGTCGCGCAGCGCCCCCGTCGTGGAGCGCATCGAGGAGGCCGGCGGCGTCATCCTCGGCTCCACGGTGATGCCCGACTGGGGCATGTTGAGCTCGGGCGTCTCGAGCCTGCACGGCACGACCCGGTCGCCGTGGGACCCGGCGCTCACCACGGGAGGCTCGAGCGCCGGCGCCGGTGCCGCCGCGGCCGGAGGCTACGGCCCGCTCCACGTCGGCACCGACATCGGGGGCTCGATCCGGCTGCCCGGCACGTGGCTGGGTCTGACGACACTCAAGCCGAGCGCGGGCCGCGTGCCGCTCGAGAACCCCTACCTCGGCCGCTGCGCCGGCCCGATGGCGCGCACGGCCGCCGACGCCGCCCTCCTCCTGTCGGTCATCAGCCGACCGGACCAGCGCGACTGGACGAGCCTCGCGCCAGAGGACCTCGACCTCGCGCTCGACGCCGGGTCCTTCGACGTCGCGGGTCTGCGCGTCGGCGTGCAGCTCGACGCCGGCTGCGGTCTGCCCGTGGACCCCGAGGTGGCGGCTGCCGTGGAGCGGGCGGCCGAGGTCCTCGCCGCCGCCGGGGCCATCGTCGCGCCGGTGAGCCCCTTCATGACGGAGGCGATGCTCACCGATCTCGACCAGTTCTGGCGGGTGAGGTCCCTCGTCGACTTCGAGGCGCTCGACGACGCCGCCCAGGGCCGGGTGCTCCCCTTCATCCGGCGCTGGGTCGCCTCCGTCCGCGACGTCGACGGCCGTGCCGTGCTCCGCGACTACGCGAGCATCATGGCGTTGCAGCAGGCGACGGTGGCCGCCACGGCCCCCTTCGACGTCGTGCTCTCCCCCGTCTCGCCGGTGGCGGCCTTTCCCGCCGAGTGGCCGATGCCGTGGGGTGAGGACGACCGAGGGATGGCCCACATCGGCTTCACCGCGCCCTACAACATGTCGGGTCAGCCGGCGGCCACGGTCAACTGTGGCTTCACGGCGGACGGACGCACGATCGGCCTGCAGGTGTCGGGCCGACGATTCGACGACGTGGGGGTGCTCCGCGTGGTCGACTGGTTCGAGCACCACCGCGGGGCCGAGGCGACGCCCGTGTGGCCCATCCCCGAGGTGGGAGCGGCGGATGACTGACGTCCGCGAGGCGGGGGGGAAGCCGGCCAGGCCGTTCGAGCAGGTCCGACCCGTGCGCCTCTACGAGCGCATCGTCGAGCAGATCGAGGAGTCGGTGGGCACGGGCGAGCTGTCCCCAGGTCAGCGGCTGCCCAGTGAGCGTGAGCTCGTCGTGCAGTTCGGGACGAGCCGGGCGACGGTGCGCGAGGCCCTGCGCGTGCTCGAGAGCAACGGTGTCGTGCGGTCCCGGCCCGGCGACCCGCACGGCCCCGAGATCCTGCCGTTCACCTCGGGCGGTCTGAGCAAGCAGATGCGCCGCCTCGCCCGCGCCGACGGCCTCACCCTCTCGGACCTGCTCGTCTCGCGGATGATGCTCGACTCCACCTCCAACCGCCTCGCCGCGACGCTGCGCACCGTTGACCAGCTCGCCGAGATGGAGGCCGCCATCGAGCAGATGCGCGAGGCTGTCGAGGGAGGGTACGCCTCGTTCAGCGAGGCCGACTTCGCCTTCCACGAGACGATCGCCCGGGCGAGCGGCAACACCCTCATCCAGGTGAGCAACGAGGTCGTCCGCGACACCGTCCTGTCGTTGATCTCGGACAAGATCGCGCATGCCCGCAACGCCCGTGCCCTGATGAAGCGCTCCCTGCACCACCACGAGCTCGTCCTCGAGGCGATCCGGGCCGGCGACGGTCCTGCCGCCGCCCACGCGTCGCTGAACAGTCTCTACGACTACTACTCCGGCTACGTGCCCGCCGCCGAGCGCAAGGCTCTCAAGGCGCTGCTCGAGACCTGACCGCCCCGCTCCACAATCGCGGGGCTCACGCCGGGGGCAGGGCCCCGTGGAAGACCGCCTCGACGTTGTTGCCGTCGGGGTCGCGCACGAAGGCGCCGTAGTAGCCGGGGTGGTACTCCGGCCAGAGCCGGGGCTCGTGGAGCGACTCGGCGCCCAGCCCGACGGCCCGGGCATGGAACGCCTCGACCGCGTCGACGTCTGCGGCCAGGAAGGCCACGTGGATCTCGCGGTTCGCCGCCGAACCGGACCACCGGCTGATCCAGAAGGCCGGATGCCCCTCGGTCCCGTAGCCGATCGCCACCCCGACATCCATCTGCCGGGTGGACCCGAGGACACCGAGGACCTCGTCGTAGAACCGCGCGCTCGCCTCGAGGTCGGAGCAGTTGATGCCGAAGTGATCGATCATCCTCCGACCGTAGTCTCGACCACCGACACGCTGGGCAGACATATGCCGCTCACCTCGGTGAGCGGCATACCCCCTCGTTCGTGCCTGCTGGATCGAGCAGGTGGTGTCAGCGGACGACCATGACCGGGCAGGCCGCCTCGTGGATGATCGTGTGGCTGACCGACCCCAGGAGCAGGCCAGCGAAGCCCCCTCGCCCTCGCGAGCCGATCACGACGAGCCCCGCCGTGGTGGCGAGCTCGGCGATCGTCCGGCCGGGGTCGCCGTAGAGGACCTCGGTCTCGACCTCGACGCCCGGGTAGGCCGCGAGCACGTGGGCACGCGCCTGCTCGACGGTGTCGGCGGCCTGCTCGGTGACGGCGTGCGTCGACTCCGTGCCCGCCCGTGCGGTCTCGGCATAGGCCCAGGCCTCCATCGAGATCGACTCCGCGACGCGGACGATGTGCAGCGGGGCGCCGAAGGTCTGCGCAAACCGTGCCGCGGACTCGATCGCGTGGTAGGACTCCTCGGAACCGTCGACCCCGAGGATGACCCGCCGGTCCGGGCCCGGGAGGGGTGGGGGAACCGACACGTCGTCGCCGTCCGTGCGGATGACGACCACCGGGCAGTGCGCGTGGGCCGTGACGGTGTAGGCGGTCGAGCCGAGGACCCCGCCGAGGACCCGGCCCCGGCCGCGCGAGCCCATGACGACGAAGTCCGCGTCCTTGCTGCTGCCGACGAGCTGGGCGGGCGCGCTGCCGATCGCGTTGATGCGCTCGACACGACCCTCTCCCAGCGCCTTCGTCGCCCGCTCGAACCCGACCGCGAGAATGCTCCGCGAGACGCCTTCGAGGGAGTCGATGATCTCGACCGGCTCGTAGCCGGGGAAGGCCGGCACCGAGGCGAGGGTGACGCAGTGCAGCAGGGTCAATGACGCGTCGAGCCGCTTCGCGGCCTCGATCGCCCAGTCGAGGGCGACCCTCGAGCCCATGGAACCGTCATAGCCGACGAGGATCGAACCGGTCCGGTCGTCCTTGTCCGTGGTGGCAGTCATCGCACACAACCTTCCCTGATGAGGGCGGGGCGTCGCGCTCCGGCCCACCTCCATTCTCCCGCCCTCAGCGGTCCGCGGAGCTCAAGTGTGACGACCTAGACAGAGGTGTCCGGCGCGCACGAGTTCGGCTGCCCTGCTCAGGATTTCAGCCGAAATGGTCTTGACGCGGGACTGGGTCTTCCGTCCTCCATGGTGCGCCGGGGAAATCCTGACGGGCAAGGCCGGGCGCACCTCCGTCACACGACCCAGCGCCCCCGTTCTGACGAAGGCACATCGCCCGCCGTGACCACGAAGAGCACGGCGGGCGATGTGGAGTCGGGACTCGTCAGGCGACACGCGTCTGGGGCGCGGTCTCCTTCGTCTTGCCGGGGTCCTTCTCGACGATGTCGCCGAGGGCCTCGTCGATGCGCGTCATCAGCTCGGGCTCGAGCTTCACGCCGGCAGCCTTGACGTTCTCACCAACCTGCTCCGGACGCGAGGCGCCCACGAGGGCCGCAGCGACGTTGGGGTTCTGCAGGACCCAGGCGACGGCGAGCTGCGCCATCGACAGGCCGGCGTCGTCGGCGATCGGCTGCAGCTTCTGGACGCGGGTGAGGACGTCGTCGTTCATGAAGCGCTTGATCATGTCGGCACCACCCTTCTCGTCCGCGGCACGAGAGCCCTCAGGCGGGGTCTGGCCCGGCTTGTACTTGCCGGTGAGCACACCCTGCGCGATGGGGCTCCACACGATCTGGCTGACGCCGAGCTCCTCGGAGGTCGGGACGACCTCGTCCTCGATGACGCGCCACAGCATCGAGTACTGCGGCTGGCTCGAGATGAGCTGGAAGCCGAGCTCCTTGGAGAGTTTGACGCCCTCGCGGATCTGGTCGGCCGTCCACTCGCTGACGCCGATGTAGAGGGCCTTGCCCTGGCGCACGACGTCGGCGAAGGCCTGCATCGTCTCCTCGAGCGGGGTCTCCGTGTCGTAGCGGTGTGCCTGGTAGAGGTCGACGTAGTCGGTCTGGAGGCGCTCCAGCGAGCCGTTGATCGACTCCATGATGTGCTTGCGGGACAGGCCCGTGTCGTTCTTGCCGCCCGGCCCGGTGGGCCAGTAGACCTTCGTGAAGATCTCGAGGCTCTCGCGCCGCTCGCCCTTGAGGGCGTCACCGAGGACCGTTTCGGCCTTCGTGTTCGCGTAGACGTCGGCGGTGTCGAACGTGCTGATGCCCGCGTCGAGGGCCGCCTGGACGCACTTGGTCGCGACGTCGTTCTCCACCTGGGACCCATGGGTCAGCCAGTTGCCGTAGGTGATCTCCGAGATCTTGAGTCCGCTGTTGCCGAGGTATCTGAATTCCATCCTTCAACCGTATGCCGCCCCCCTGACAGTCTGTCGAGGAGGGGGGCTCACCGGTCGCCGGGAGGGCTCAGCCCACCCAGGGGTCGCGCCAGCCCCCGACCCCTTCGGCGAGCTCTGCCGCAGCGTCGGGACCCCATGATCCGGGGGCATACTTCTCCGGCGCGGTGGGGAGGTCGAGCAGTGGCTCGAGGACCCGCCACGTCTCCACGACGACGTCCTCACGGGTGAAGCGCGTCGCATCCCCGACGATCGCGGCGTGCAGCAGCTCCTCGTAGGGCGTCGGCACGTCGGCCCCGCCGAGATCGACGTCGAGGTCGATGGTTCGAAGCGTGTCGCGTGTGCGGTTCTGGGCCTGCATGACGATCCGCGCGCCCGCCTCGGGGTCGACCCGCAGCACGATCTGGTCGGGGTCGCGCACTCCGTCGTCGTCGGCGAAGCCGAGCGGAGGCGGCGCCTGGAGCACGAGTCGCACCTCGGTCGTGCTCACCGGCAGACTCTTGCCCGCGCGGATGAGGAAGGGCACCCCGGACCATCGCCAGTTGTCGACCGTGAGGCGGAGGGCGGCATACGTCTCCGTCGTCGATCCCTCCGCGACGCCGGTCGTGTCGTCGTAGCCGTCGTACTGCCCGCGCACGTAGCAGGCCGGGTCGGCAGTGGGCATCGCGGCGAAGACATCGCGCCTGCGGTCCGAGAGGGCGTCGAGACCACCCCGTGCGGGAGGCTCCATCGCGACCATGGCGAGCACCTGCATGATGTGGTTCTGGACGACGTCGCGCAGGGCGCCGACGTTGTCGTAGAAGGACCCTCGCGTGGAGACGTCGAAGTCCTCGGCCATCGTGATCTGCACCGACTCGACGTACTGACGGTTCCACAGCGGCTCCAGGATCGTGTTGGCGAAGCGGAGGCGGAGGATCTGCTGGACCGACAGCTTCCCGAGGAAGTGGTCGATCCGGTAGAGCTGGGACTCGCGGAGGATCGCGCGCAGGGAGTCGTTGAGGGCTTGGGCAGAGGCGAGGTCACGCCCGAAGGGCTTCTCCACGACGACGCGCGCGCTCGCCGTGAGGCCGGCCGCAGCGAGTCCCTTGACCACCACCTCGAAGAGGGACGGCGGGATCTCGAGGTAGAAGACCGGTCGCTTCGCTCCGGCGAGCGTCTCGGCGAGGCGCTGGTAGGTCGACGGCTCGGCGAAGTCCCCTCCGACGTAACGCATTCGGGCCACGAGCCGGTCGACCACCGCGGCATCTGCGTCCTTCACCGTGGCCGCTATCGACTCCCGTGCGCGCTGGCGCAGGTCGTCGTCGCTCCAGTCCTCGGCCGCGACCCCGATGACGGGGCAGTCGAGACGGCCACTGCACTCGAGGCCGTAGAGCGCGGCGAAGGTCATCTTGCGCGCGAGGTCCCCCGTCATCCCGAAGGCGACGAGCACGTCGGCCTCTGCCTGGTCCCGTGTCTCGTCCTGGATACCCACCATGGAGCGACCCTAGCCGTAGGTCCTGAGTGGCCTCAGGTCTCGCAGGTCTCCCGGACGAGCTCCCTGACGACTGCGGCCAGGTCGCCGTGGTGTCTCTCGGCGAGTGCTCGTTGGCGCTGGTAGCCGGCCCCGTGCTCGACGATGCCTCGCACGCCCTCGAGCTCGGCCGTGCAGCCGAGGTCGACGGCGACCGGGGCGAGGCGGTCGAGGATGAGGTCGAGGTCCTCGGTGACGAGCCGCTCGGCGTTGTCGCGGCCGGTGACGACGATGGCGTCGAGGCCGTAGCGGGCGGCCCGCCACTTGTTCTCCTGGACGTGCCACGGCGGCAGGTCCGGCAGGGTGCCCCCGGCGTCGAGGGTCCGTGAGCACTCCTCGACGAGGCACTGCGTCAGGGCGGTCAGCGCCGTGATCTCCGCGATCGTGCCGACGGAGTCGCAGACGCGGTGCTCGAGGGTTCCGAGGGCGGGTGACGGCCGAACGTCCCAGCGGTTGTTGCGGATCTCGTCGATGACACCCGTCGTCGTCATGTCCTCGATGAACGACTCGAACTCCTCCCACCGGTCGAACTGGAAGGGCAGGCCGGCGGTCGGTAGCTGCTGGAAGAGCAGCGCACGCTGCGAGGCGTAGTGTGTGTCCTCGCCCTCCCAGAAGGGCGAGCCCGCCGACAGCGCGAGCAGGTGGGGGTAGTAGTTGAGCATCGCGGACAGGATCGGGAGGACCTTGTCGCGGCGGTCGATGCCCACGTGGACGTGCAGGCCGAAGATGACCATCTGCCGGCCCCAGTACTGGGTGCGGTTGAGCAGCTCCTGGTAGGACTCCCCCGGCGACACGTCCTGCGACCGCCAGCCGCTGAAGGGGTGCGTGCCCCCGGCGAAGACCTCGAGACCGTGCCCGGCCGCGACCTCACGCACCGACCCCAGCGCCTCGCGGAGGTCGCGCTCCGTGTCGGCCACGGTGCGGCATACACCGGTGACGAGCTCGACCGTGTTGGTGAGGTACTCCCCGGTCACGAGGGGCGAGTCCAGACGTGAGAGGACCGTGGCCGCCTGCGGCACGAGCTCGGCGGTGTCAGCGTCGACGAGCGCGAGCTCCCACTCCACGCCGAGCGTCGACTGCGCCGAGGACGCGAACGAGATCTGCATCGGGGCTCCTTGGGTCACGCGGGTCGGCAGGGGGTCTGTCGGCGCCAACGGGCTGGGCCGGATCCAAAAAGTCACTCGAAGCCTAACCGCCGGGCGCTGCCCGGGCGCTGCGACCCACGAACCCCGCCGCGTGGCCCACCGACCTGCGTGCGCTGTGCCGGCTGTGCGGGGTTTGTGGGTCCGACGATCCCGACACCCTCGCCTCGCCGGGTACAAATAGGTCGAAACGACTGCATGGCGCACGCCGTCTGTCTAGGGTCTGCGTCGGGAAGGGAGTGCCGTGTCCGAAGGAGGATCCGCGCAGGCGCGCGCCGACGAGCTGCGTGCCGAGGCTGCGCAGGCGCGAGCGCGTGCTGACGCCCTCGAGCGCGAGGCTGGCGCCTGGGCGGCCGGCGCCGAGGGCGAGCGCCGGGTCGCGGCCGCCCTCGCCGGGCTGCCCGCGGCCTGGTCGGTCGTCCACGACCGCCTGCTGCGGCCCGGCGTGTCCGGAAGCAACCTCGACCACGTCTGCGTGGGGCCTGCGGGGGTGTACCTCGTGGACGCGAAGAACTGGTCCGGATCAACCAGCGTGCACGAGGGCAACGTCTGGCAGCACGGACGCCAGCACTCTCCCAAGGGCCGCGAGCTCGACGGGCTCAACCGCATGGCTGCCGAGATGGAGCGAGCACTCGGCTCACCTGTCGTCCCCGTCATCGCCCTCGCGGGCCGTCAATCCTCCCGGTTCCGCCACGAACGGGTTCGCGGAGTCGAGGTCATGCCGGTCGCACGGCTCACGGCGTGGCTCACGGCGCAGCCGACGAATCTGGAGCCGGCCGCCGCGATGCTGCTGGCGCGCCGGGTCGAGCAGGCCTACCCGCCAGCCTCTCCCGCCACGCCCCCACCCCTGCCCCCGCTGACCGGACCGCTCCCAGATCCCATCAAACCGGCGCGCGCGGGACGGGGCAGGCGCGTCGGCCGTTCGGTGTCGAAACTGGTCGTCGGGGTGGTCCCGTTGCTGGCGCTCGTGTTCCTGGCTCCCCGTCTGCCCGCCCTGTTCGTCGCCATCCTGACTCCACCCGCGAGCGCCTCGGCCCCGGAAGTCGCGGCGGCGCAACCTCGCGCGTGCGAGGGCCTCACCGCCTCCGTGGTCAAGCGGGTGACCGGGTCGGCCAAGGTCTACCCGCACGAGTACGGCGGCACCGACGTCTGCGGTTGGCACCTCACCAAACCGGCGAACGAGTTCGTCCCCCCGGAGGTGACGATCCGGACGGGTCGCACGGAAGCGCTCATCGCCAGTGCGAGGCAGGTGACCGGCCCAACGATCAAGGTCGCCGTGGGTCAGGCATCGGTGACGGTGCCCGAACACACCGTCCTCAAGGGCTGGACCCTGGCCCCGAGCGCGGTGACGCAGCCCTTCTCGATCTCGCTCCACTACCGCTATCCGACGGGGGCGACGGCGAGGCAGATCACGGCCGCCGACACCGCTGCACGGACGCGAGTGTCCCGACTGGCCGAGGACCTCGCCCGCCACCTGCCCCCGACCTCGGTGCCGACGAGGCCCTGAGGCGGTCGGGGCCGGGGGCTCGACGGGCAGTGCCGTGCATGGGTATGAAGGGAGCATGACCCCTTCCCGTGGATCCGCACGTGCTTCACGTCTCCCCCTGCCGGCCAGGGCAGCGGTCTCGCTCGAGGACGACGCCCGTCTCGACCCCGCTGTCGACCGGCTCGGTGCACTCACGTCGCCTCTGGCGGGCGGCGTGGTGGGCGACGCGCTGCGCGGGACGTGGCTGGGCCACGCCCTGCACCCGGCGCTCACCGACCTGCCCCTCGGACTGTGGACGGCGACGACGGTCCTCGACCTCGTCGGCGGGCCCGGCGCGCGGCCGGCGGCGCAGCGGCTCGTCGGACTCGGACTCCTGGCCGTGCCCCCCACCGCTGCGAGCGGTTGGTCCGAGTGGCACCGCAGCGACCGGCCTGCCCAGCGGGTGGGAGTGGCCCACGTCGCGCTCAACGTCGCCGCGATCGGGCTGTATGCCGGGTCCTGGCTCGCGCGCCGTGGTGACCGTCACCGCGTGGGCGCGGCCCTGGCCCTGGTGGGCGCCGGAGCTGCGGGCGCGGGCGGTTATCTCGGCGGTCACCTCGCCTCGGTGCGCAAGGTCTCGAGCGAGCACCCGGCCTTCACCGCCGAGAGGTCCGCCCCCGCTGCATCCCCTGGCGCCACTGCCGCACCCGTGGCGACGGCCGCCGCGCCGGCGGCAGCCCAGTCGGCCGCCTCGGCGGTCCCGGCCGCCCCCGTCGACAGCGACGTGAGGGCCGCCATCGCCGGTCAGCACACGAGGATCAACGCGCTCGTCGCGGGTGTCGGGATGGCTCCGGTCGAGCAGCGTGACGAGGCGCTGCACGATCTGCTCAGCCTCTTGGCCGCCCACGAGGCCGTCGAGCAGGAGCTGATCCACCCTGTCGTCCCAATGCTCGGCGAGCGCGAGCTGGGGGTCGGACGAGCCCGTGAGGAGGACGGGATGGCCCAACAGCTCGGCCGCCTGGAGGAGCTCGACACCGACTCGCCCACCTTCCGCCTCCAGTTCGGCCTCTTTGAGGAGGCGCTCGGGTACCACGCCCACGCCGAGGAGCACGAGGAGCTTCCTGAGGTCGCGTCGCGACTCAGCGAGTCGGACGCCGCGTTCATCGTCAGCGCCCTCGCCCAGCTCGAGACATGGGCGACGACGAGCACGGGGTCGTTCGCCGAGATGCTCGCGGAGGCCCGGGACAGGGTGCGGTCACTCACGGCCCACTGAGACGTCGTCGTTCGACAGGCTCGCACCGGGGGTAGGTCAGGTACAGCGACGTCGGGACTGTCAGCGAAGCCATGCCCCCGACGCCCGTTCCGGCACCACCAGTACGAGGAGGCCTCGTGGCCAGCACGATCCCGCAGCACAGCGACCCAGCACCGGCTGAGGCATCGACCGGACAGCTGATCAGTCAGCTCTCCACCCAGATGTCCCGCCTCGTCAGAGACGAGCTGCAGCTCGCCCGGGCAGAGCTCCAGCAGAGCGCCAAGAACGCCGGCACGTCTGCCGGACTCTTCGGGGGTGCCGGGGTGGTGGCCCTCTACGGGGTGGGCGCGCTCATCGCGTGCGTCATCCTCGCCCTCGCCCTCGTCGTCCCCGCCTGGCTGTCCGCGCTCATCGTGACCGTGGTCCTCTTCGCACTCGCCGGCATCCTCGCGCTCGTGGGCAGGAAGAAGGCCGCCCAGGTCGCACCGCCGGTCGAGCACACCGTCGACAGCATCAAGCAGGACGTCGAGACCATCAAGGAAGGGGCCCACCATGACCGCGCCTGAGCAGAACCGTTCCGTCGAGCAGATCGAGTCGGACCTCGAGGCCACCCGCTCCGACCTGGAGGCGACGGTCGACGAGCTCACCTCCCGCCTCGACGTGAAGGAGCAGGCGAAGCGACGAGCCGCTCACGGCAAGTCCGCCGTCACCCACCAGGTCCAGCGCGCCCGGGCCGCCGCCACCGACGAGCGGGGCCGCCTGTCACCCGAAGCCGTCTCCGTCCTGGCCACGGTCAGCGTGGTCCTCGTCGCCTCCGCCGTGGCGCTCTGGCGGCGAGGATGACGACCCAGACACGTCACGACGCCGGCGCGGACCGGGGCGAGCGGCATACCGAGGACACCGACGCGAGCGGAAGGCCGGAGTCCCCCGACGACATGACGAAGCCGGCCTGGCGCTACGTCCTGCGGCGCACCGTGCGGGAGTTCTCCAAAGACGAGTGCACCGACCTCGCTGCGGCGCTCACCTACTACGCCGTGCTCGCCCTCTTCCCCGCGGTGATCGCCCTCCTGTCACTCCTCGGGCTCGTGGGCCAGAGCGAGCAGACGGTGGCGACGCTGACCTCGATCCTCAAGGACGTGGGCGCGGGTGACGCCGCGAACACAGTCGAGCCCATCCTCACGTCGCTGAGCACCGCATCGGGCTCGGGACTGCTGTTCCTCGTCGGCCTCGCGTCGGCGCTGTGGTCCGCCTCGGGCTACGTGAACTCCTTCGGCCGGGCGATGAACCGGATCTACGAGGTGCGTGAGGGTCGTCCGTTCTGGAAGATGCGCCCCGCGATGCTCCTCGTCACGCTCGTCGCGATCATCCTCGTGGCTGTCGTCGCACTCGCCCTCATCGTGAGTGGCCCGGTCGCCGCATCCGTCGGCAGCGCCATCGGCCTGGGCGACACCGCCGTCCTCATCTGGAACATCGCCAAGTGGCCGGTGATGCTCGCGGTCGTCGTCCTCATCGTCGCCCTGCTCTACTGGTCGACCCCGAACGTGAAGCAGCCGAAGTTCCGGTGGGTCAGCGTCGGTGCGGTGATTGCGATCGTCGTGTGGGTCCTCGCCTCGGCCGCCTTCGGCTTCTACGTCGGCCACTTCGGCAGCTACAACAAGACGTATGGCGCGCTGGCCGGCGTCGTGATCTTCCTGCTGTGGCTGTGGATCACCAACATCGCGCTCCTCTTCGGCGCCGAGCTCGACGCGGAGCTCGAGCGGGGTCGGGAGCTGCAGGCAGGCATCGCCGCGGAGGAGAGCATCCAGCTCGACCGGCGCGACACGACGAAGATCGAGAAGAACGACGAGAAGTACGCCGAGGACGTCGACCGCGGCCGCGAGCTGCGCCTGACGCAGGGCGACTCCAACGGCGACGACTCCACGGGCGACGACTCCCAGGAGGGGGAAAGACCCCGCCTGGACGAGCACACCGACCCCTCCAGCAAAGGATGAACTGACGATGGCACGTGAGAAGAAGGCCAGCACCTCGGCCAAGATCCTGTACCGCCCATTCGGGATCGTCGGCAGCATCCTCGCCGGTGTCGTCTCGGCGCAGGTCTTCAAGCAGGTCTGGAAGCGCGCGTCGGCCGGAGAGGGAGCCGACGCCCCGTCGGCGCTCCAGTCGGAGTACGACATCAAGCAGATCCTCGTCGCGGCGGCCGTCCAGGGCGCGGTCTTCGCCGCGGTGAAGGCACTGGTCGACCGCGCTGGTGCCCGCGCCTTCGAACGTTGGACCGGCGAGTGGCCCGGCAGCTGAGTCAGCGCGTCATTCGGCGCTTCACGTCGAGCTGGTAGGTGCCCGGCCCTCCGCCGCACCTTGGCCGAAGGGCCATGGTGACGGCGGCGCCCTCGCCACTTCTACACTCCGGGCATGACCTGGATCACCACACTCGGCCGCGACGAGGCCGACCCCCGCCTGCGTGAGACCTACGACCGGATCGCCGGACCGGACGGCGACATCGACAACATCCTGCTCGCCCACAGCCTGCGCCCACACACCCTCACCGGGCACCTCGCGCTCTACAAGGCCGTGCTGCACCACTCCCGCAACCAGCTCTCGGTCGCGTTCCTCGAGACGATCGGCGTCCAGGTCAGCCACCTCAACGGCTGCGACTACTGCGTGGACCACCACGCGGCCGGGCTCGGCAAGGCGCTGGGTGATCCAGGGCGTCATGCCGCGATCGTGGACGCCATCCGATCGGGGTCACTCACGGACGCCTTCGAGGGTCGCGAGCTGGCGGCGCTGCACTACACGCAACGGCTGACCGACTCGCCGAAAGACCTGAGCGAGGCCGACCTCGACACGCTTCGCTCCGCGGGCTTCGACGACGGCGAGATCCTCGAGATCAATCAGGTGGCCAGCTATTTCGCGTACGCGAACCGCACCGTGCTCGGCCTGGGCGTCAGCACCGACGGCGACAGGCTCGGGCACGCCCCGCCAGAGACGGATGACGTCACCGACTGGCGCCACGGCTGAGGAGGACTTCCCGACCGCATCGCGACCAGCCCGGCCACTACGGAATCTTCCCGCGTGCCCAATCGTTCTTCGGATGTCAGAAATGACCCAAGCGTCCCTTCGGGGTGGAAGAGGTGCACCATGACGCGCAAGAAGTACGAGGAGTTCGAGGAGGACAACGGCACCGTGCTGCGGTATGCCCGCCACGCCAACGGTGGAGGGCTCGTCGAGTCCCGCGCCTTCGTGGACCAGACCGCGTCCGTGGCCCCGGCCGCCTACGTCGACCGTGGCGCCACGGTCGGCGCCGGGGCACGCATCGGCACCGGCGCCTGGATCGACGGAGGAGCCGTCGTCCACGCCGGGGCCGTCATCGGTGTCAACGTCCATATCGGTCAGGGCGCGATCGTCGGCCGCAGTTCCAAGATCGGCGACCGCGTCAAGGTCGGCGCCCACGCCCACGTGTGGGACGGTACCCGCATCGAGAGCGACGAGGTCATCGGGGCCGGTGCCGTCGTCCGCGGCGACAGCAGGAGCCAGCGCGCAGCGTGAGTGCTCGGGCCACGCGGGATCCATCCCATGGCCCCCGTCCACGGCCCGACGGCCCGAACCTGGCTCAGGTGGCGTACCGCACTCACCGATCGCGACGGTCCTGCGGCTGCAGCGCCCGGGTGACGACGTCGTCGGCGGCCTTGCGACCGATGCGGTTGCACTAGAGGGAACACGAAGGGCCCGGGCGGCAAGCGCCGTCCGGGCCCTTCCTCGCGTTCTAGCCCACCCTCAGCTGCAGCCGCTGGTGCTTCCGCAGCCCTCGCAGACGTAGCAGGAGCCGGCGGGACGCATCTTCGTGCCGCAGGTCATGCAGATCGGCGCGTCGGCGGTGATGCCGCCGAACTTCTCCATCAGCTCGGCCGAGCTGTGGACGTCGCTCGAGACCTCACGGGCCGAGGCGGCGCCGGCGCCGAAGTTGACCTCGCCGGACTTGTCCTCGGGGCGGTCGGCCTTGGGCTCGGCCTTGCGGGAGACCTGGGCCGACTGCTGGAAGGACTCGAGCTCGTCCTCGAGGTCCTCGTCGGAGTCATCCGAGCCGCTGTCCTCGTAGGACCCGGTCTCGACCTGACGGGCCCGCTCGGACGCCGTGTGGATGCCCATGAAGCTGCGCGTGTCGAAGTCGAGGTAGTCCAGCGCGAGGCGGCGGAAGACGTAGTCCATGATCGACTGCGCCATGCGCACGTCCGGGTCGTCCGTGAGGCCGGCCGGCTCGAAGCGCAGGTTCGTGAACTTCTCGACGAAGGTCTCGAGCGGCACGCCGTACTGCAGGCCGATCGACACGGCGATCGAGAAGGCATCCATGACGCCGGCCAGGGTCGAGCCCTGCTTGCCGAACTTGAGGAAGATCTCACCGAGCTGGGCGTCGTCGTAGGTGCCGGCCGTGAGGTAGCCCTCGGCGCCACCGACGGCGAACGACGTCGTCTGCGAGGTGCGGCGCTTGGGCAGGCGACGACGGACCGGGCGGTATTCGATCACCTTCTCGACCTTGACGTCCGCAGCGGCCGCTGCGTCGGCGGCGACCTTGTCCTTGGCGGTCGAGCCGCCGTCGGAGAGGGGCTGACCGACCTTGCACGAGTCGCGGTAGATGGCGAGCGCCTTGAGTCCGAACTTCCACCCCTGCAGGTAGACGTCCTCGATCTGCTCGACCGTGGCGTCCTG
>JBBRGO010000048.1:0-15628 GCA_038224055.1 Actinomycetales bacterium | reverse complement strand
GGCGACTTCTGCTTGAGGTCGAGCTGGCTGAGGATCGGTAGGGCAAACGCTGCCGTCTTGCCGGTGCCGGTCTGCGCGAGACCGACGACGTGCCGGCCGTCCAGCAGGGCCGGGATCGTGGCGGCCTGGATGGGGGAGGGGTGCTCGTAGCCGACGTCGCGCAGGGCCTTGAGGATGCGGTCGTCCAGGCCCATGTCGGCGAAGGAGATCCGGTCGTCGCTCGGCTGGGTCTCGGGCTGCGGGGTCGTGTCGCTCGGCTCACTCACCCATTGACGGTAGTGGCTCACGCGGGGTCAGGTCGAACGACGGGCGGCTGGACGGCATACCCCGTGGGTGTGGACGTCGACGGGGGCCTCCCCCCGTGAGGAGGAACGCGCCCGTCGAGACGTGGTTCGTGGGGTCAGCCGGCGACCTCGACGGGCATCGCGAGCGTGGCGGTGAGGGAGGAGAAGAGTCCCTCGAGCTGGTCGCGCGTCTCGTCCGTCGCGGTGACCTCGCCCTCCGGGGTGATGTCGCGGGTGAAGACGAGCCCGGTCGACCCGACGACCCTTGCCTTCACGTGGGTCAGCACCTTGTCGAGGTCGGCGGTCGCATCGGCCGCCCCGGTCCAGCCGTAGCCGACGAGCGCGATGGGCTTGGCGTCCCACTCCGCGAAGAGGTAGTCGATCGCGTTCTTGATCGGGGCGGGGAAGCTGCGGTTGTACTGCGGTGTCACGACGACGACGGCGTCCGACTCGAACACGGCCGACGCCCACTGCTTCGTGTGGGGCAGGACGTAGTTGCCGTTCTTGGGCATGTCCTCCTCGTTGAAGAAGGGCAGGTCGATCGCCGCGAGGTCGAGCAGCTCGACCTCCCAGTCGCTCGTGGGCGCCTGGGCGGCCACCCACTGCGCGACCTTGGGGCCGATCCGGCCGGGGCGGGTGCTGGAGACGACGATGCTCAGTTTGTTCACGTTTCAACGAACCGGGCTGGGCCGGCCGCTATTCCCGGTATGGGCCGGGTCAAGGGCGCGCGCCGCCGCGCGACCCGCGACCTCGATCCACGTCAGGGGGTCAGCGATCGCCGGACCCGCCCCTCCGGCGAGGCGGGTCAGGGACCACCCCTGCGCGCCCCGCGGGGGAGGCGCCTCGAGAGAGCCGGCCACGACGACGGCGCGGGCTCCGGCCCGGTCGGCGAGGTCGAGGACGAGCCCGGTCGCCTTGCCGGTGAGGGACTGCGCGTCGAAGCGGCCCTCACCGGTCACGACGACGTCGGCACCGACCACGGCTCTCGGCAGGCCGATCGCGTCGGCGACCGTCGCTGCGCCCGGGACGAGGCGGGCGCCCCAGGCGGTGGCCAGTCCGTAGGCGGTGCCGCCGGCGGCGCCCGCTCCCGGAGACCGGGCCCCACCGCCGAGGAGAGCGTGCCAGTGCCGGAGCGCGAGGTTGAGGGCCGCGACCTGCGACGGGTCGGCCCCCTTCTGGGGAGCGAAGACGTGGGCGGCGCCGCGGTCCCCGAAGAGCGGGGCGGTGACGTCGCAGAGGATCGACACCCCGGACGGGGGAGGGGGGCGCAGCCCCGTGCGGTCCACCCGGACGGCGTGGAGCAGGCCCTCCCCGCCGGGCGGGACGTCGCTCCCTGAGCGGTCGAGCACCCGCATCCCCAGCGCGCGGAGCGCGCCCGCGCCGCCGTCGGTCGAGGCCGACCCGCCCACCGCGAGGGTGATGGACGTCGCGCCTGCGTCGAGGGTGTCTCCGAGGACGACGCCCAGGGCCTCGGTCCCGGCGCTCATCGGCCCGGAGGTGCCCACGAGGGGGAGGCCACAGCACTCGGCGAGCTCGACGACGGCGTCCCCGCCGACGAGGGCCCAGCGCGCGGTGTGTTGCCGTCCGTCGACCAGGGTCACCAGGCTCGTCCTGGACTCGGCTGCCCCGCCGGCGAGCACCGCGTCGAGGGTCCCCTCGCCCCCGTCGGCGACGGGCAGCTCGACGAGCTCGTCCTGGGGTCGGACCGACCGCCAGCCCCGGGCGAGCGCGGCTGCCGCGTCGACTGCGGTGGCGCTGCCCTTGAAGGAGTCGGGCGCGATGACGACCCGAGCCGCGTCGTGCGAGAAGCGGCTCAGAGCCACGGTGCGACGTGCTCGAGGAACCGCCGCTGCATCTGGGCGGCGACGTCCGCGGGTTCGCGGGCCCAGATGTCGGCGTTGAAGATCTCGACCTCGATGTCACCGCGGTAGCCTGTCGCCACAACCGCCCTCGTCCACCGCGCGAAGTCGATGTGGCCGTCGCCCATCATCCCGCGGGACAGCAGCGCACCCGCGGGGATCGGCAGGTTGAAGTCGCAGACCTGGTAGGAGCTGATCCGGCCCTCGGAGCCGGCGCGGGCCACCATCTCCTCCGCGCGCGGGTCCCAGAAGACGTGGAACGTGTCGACGACGACCCCCACGGTCGACGGGTCGTGCGGACTGGCGAGGTCGAGGGCCTGCTCCAGGGTGGAGATGACGGCCCGGTCGGCGACGAACATCGGGTGGAGCGGCTCGAGAGCCATCCGCACACCGCGCTCCGCGGCATACGGCACGAGATCGGCGAGGCGTTCGGCCACCCGCTCGCGGGCCGCGAGGAGGTCCCGGTCACCGCGGCGTGAGCCGGACCGAGCGCTCCAAGCTCGTCGTGACCCTGACCTCCGAGGTGCTCCGGGGGCAGATCCGGGGTGCGGGGCTCGCCGCCAACGACGAGGTGCTCTCACCGGGAACGATCCGGCGGCTCGCGTGCAACGCGGGCGTGATCCCGGTCGTCCTGGGCGGGCCGTCCGAGGTGCTCGAGTGGGCCGTCCGAGGTGCTCGACGTGGGCCGTGAGGAGCGGTTCTTCACGAGGGCGCAACGGGTGGCGCTCACCGTGCGAGACGGCGGCTGCACCTTCCCCGGCTGCACCGTCCCACCGCAGTGGTGCGAGGGCCACCACGTCCGGTCGTGGATCGACGGGGGAGCCACCGACCTGGCGAACGCCGCCCTGCTCTGCGGCCGGCACCACACCGTGGTCCACGAAAGGCCCATGACCGCGACGGTGACCGGGGTCGGCGTTCGCTGGCACGTCTAGCTGCCCCGCCCCGCTCCCGGCCGGTCTCCCCCACTGGCGGCAGGGGCAGGGGCGTGCCCGGGTCGGGGTTCGAGTCGGGCACTGCGGTGGGGGTGGGTTCGGGGTCGTGACCACGCGAAGCCGCCCACTCCCCGCACAGGGAGTGGGCGGCATACGGGCTGACCGGCAAAGGGGCGTCAGTCCGAGGACATCCCCGTCTTGATGAGATCCATGACCGAGCTGTCGGCGAGCGTCGTGACGTCCCCGACCTCGCGGCCCTCGGCGACGTCCTTGAGCAGTCGCCGCATGATCTTGCCCGAGCGGGTCTTGGGCAGCTCCGCGACGATGAGGATCGAGCGCGGCTTGGCGATCGGCCCGATCTCCTTGGCCACGTGGTTGCGCAGCTCCTGCACGAGGTCGACGCCCTCACCGGGCTCGTCGGCCTCCTCAACGGCCTCCTGGCGCAGGATGACGAAGGCGCAGACGGCCTGCCCGGTCGTCTCGTCCGACGCGCCGACGACCGCGGCCTCGGCCACCTTCGGGTGGGAGACGAGGGCCGACTCGATCTCGGCGGTGGACAGTCGGTGACCCGAGACGTTCATGACGTCGTCGACGCGACCGAGCAGCCAGATGTTGCCGTCCGAGTCGTACTTCGCGCCGTCGCCGGCGAAGTAGTACTTCGGGCCGAACCGCGACCAGTAGGTCTCCTTGTAGCGCTCCGGGTCGCCCCAGATGCCGCGCAGCATCGCCGGCCACGGCTTCGTGAGCACGAGGTAGCCGACCTGTTCGGGCGTCGTGAAGGGCTGGCCCTCGTCGTCGAGGATCTCCGCCGAGATGCCGGGGATGGGCCGCTGCGCGGAGCCGGGCTCGAGCGTCGTCACCCCGGGGAGCGGGCTGATCATGATGGCCCCCGTCTCGGTCTGCCACCACGTGTCGACGACCGGTGCGGTGTTGCCGCCGAGGTTCTTGCGGTACCAGAGCCACGCCTCGGGGTTGATCGGCTCGCCGACCGACCCGAGCACGCGCACGGAGCTGAGGTCGTACTTCGCCGGGATGCCGTCGCCCCACTTCATGAAGGTCCGCACGGCCGTCGGGGCGGTGTAGAGGATCGAGACCTTGTAGTCCTGCACGATCTGCCACCACCGGCCCTTGTCGGGGGTGTCCGGCGTGCCCTCGTACATCACCTGGGTCGCGCCGTTGGTCAGCGGGCCGTAGACGATGTAGGAGTGGCCGGTCACCCAGCCGATGTCGGCGGTGCACCAGTAGACGTCGGTTTCGGGGTGCACGTCGTGGACGACGGAGTTCGTGTAGGCCGCCTGCGTGAGGTAGCCACCCGTCGTGTGGAAGATGCCCTTCGGCTTCCCCGTCGTGCCCGAGGTGTAGAGGATGAAGAGCGGGTGCTCGGCCTCGAAGGCCTGGGCCTCGTGCGTCGGGTCCGCCTTCTCGAGCGCTTCGTGCCACCAGACGTCGCGGTCGTTCCACGCGGTGTCCTGGCCGGTGCGCTGCACGACGAGCACGTGCTCGACCGAGGTGTCGCCGTGGTCGAGGGCGGCGTCGACGGCCGGTTTGAGAGCGGACGGTGCGCCCCGCCGGTAGCCACCGTCGGAGGTGATGACGACCTTGCACTTCACGTCGTCGATGCGCGAGTGGAGTGCCTCGGCCGAGAAACCGCCGAAGACGACCGAGTGCGGCGCGCCGAGCCGGGCGCAGGCGAGCATCGCCACCGCGGCTTCGGGGATCATCGGCAGGTAGATCGCAACCGTGTCGCCCTTGCTCACGCCGAGGTCGGCGAGGGCATTGGCCGCGCGCTGGACCTGCGCGTGCAGGTCCGCATAGGTGACGTCACGGGTGTCGCCCTCGGGCTCGCCGACGAAGTGGATCGCGACCCGGTTGCCGTTGCCGGCCTCGACGTGCCGGTCGACCGCATTGACGCAGGCGTTGAGCTCGCCGTCGGCGAACCACTTCGCGAAGGGTGGGTTGCTCCAGTCGAGGGACTCCGTGAAGGGCGTGGACCAGGTCACGTACTTCCTCGCCTGGTCGGCCCAGAATCCCTCGTGGTCGGCCGCGGCCGCCTCGTACAGCTCCGCCGTGCCGTTCGCCTGCGCCGCGAACTCCGGGGTCGGGGCAAGGTCGGGGGCGTCGGTCGCGTTCGTCAGCGTGTCTTCGCTCACGGGGTTCCGCCTTTCGCATCGTCGATGGTGCTACTGCCACTCAACTCCACGCTACGGCGGCCCAACAAGGGCGTGCGACGTGGGTCACGCCGGATACCCGTCAGTAGCCGGACGAGCGGTCAACCGCAACCGCTGAGCGGTCGTATGCCGCAGGGCGCCCGCGGCGTCGGGGGTGGCCATCCGCTCGGGGTCCCGGGCACGAAGATGGGGTGTGCCCGACCGTACCTACCGCCTCGTCGTCCGCGCTGCCACGGCCTTCTTCGCCGGCCTCGGGTTGCGCATCGAGGTCCGCGGCGCCGAGCACCTGCCGCTCAGTGGTGCCGCCGTGCTCGCGAGCAACCATGTCGGCTTCCTCGACTTCCTCTTCGTGGGGCTCGTGGGGGTCGAGCGCGGACGACTCGTCCGCTTCCTCGCCAAGCAGGGGACCTTTCGGCCCCCGGTCGTCGGCGGCGCGATGCGCGCCATGGGACACGTCGCCGTCGACCGTGGTCACGGCGAGGTGGCGCTGCGCCACGCGGTCGGCCTGGCCCGCCGCGGCGAGGTGGTGGGGCTCTTCCCGGAAGCGACGATCTCGCACGCCTGGACGCTCCGGCCGTTTCGGCCCGGCGCGGCGGCCACCGCCATCTGGAGCGGCGCGCCCCTCGTGCCGGTCGTCGTGTGGGGCAGCCAACGGGTGCTCACGGTGCGCCGACGGTGGGCCCGACGGCGCGGCATCGCGGTCTCGGTCCTCGTGGGGGAGCCGCTGCACCCGGGCCCGTGGGAGGACCCGGTCGAGGTGACCGCCGCGCTCCGCGCCCGGATGGACGCACTCCTTCAGGAGGCCATGGACCGGTACCCCGACTCGCCCCGAGGCAGCGGCGACCGGTGGTGGTTGCCGGCTGCCCGAGGAGGCACCGCACCGACACCCGAGGAGGGTGAGCGGCTCGACGAGGAGGGCATGCGCCGGGTCGACGACGCTGCTGTGGCCCGTGCCGCCCGTTCCGCCCGTCGCCGCTCCTGACGTCCCCCACCCCGTCGAGTGGGCAGTTGGTGCCGGGTGCGCCTCGGCTGGGTGTCCCTCCCGGTCGAGTGGGCACTTTGGCCCTCGGGGGCTTGGGGTGAAAGTGCCCACTCGACGGGGGAAGGCGGTTCGGTGCCGGGCGGCGGCGGCGGGCTCAGTAGGCCATCCCCATCACGGCGCGCACCGTCGCGAGGGTCCGGTCCGCGACCTGGTTCGCCCGGGCGTTCCCCTCGTGCAGCACGGCGGTGACGTAGGACGGGTCCCGGGCCAGCTCGGCCCGCCGGGCGCGGTGCCCGGCAAGGGCCTCGTTGACCGCCTCGGTGACGATCTCCTTGAGGACGCGGCCGCCGCCGTCCCCGATCTCGTCCGCGATGCGGGCCGGGTCCTCGTCCCTCAGCAGCCCCGCCAGGGTGAGCAGGTTGGCCACCTCAGGCCGTCGCTCGGGTTCGAAGGTGATCCTCCGCTCGGCATCGGTCCTCGCCGCCCGGATCCGGGCGGCGGTCTCGTCGGCGGTGTCGGCGAGGTTGATCACGTTGCCCTTGCTCTTGGACATCTTCGTCCCGTCGGTCCCGAGCAGCAGTGGGACCTCGCTGAGCAGCGCCTCGGACTCCGGGAACACGCTGTGCCCAGCGGCATACCGCCTGTTGAAGCGCCGAGCGATCGAGCGAGTCTGCTCGAGATGGGGGAGCTGGTCGCGGCCCACCGGCACGATCCGCGCGTGACAGAAGAGGATGTCGGCCGCCTGGTGCACGGGATAGGTGAGCAGCAGGCCCGAGAGGGGCCGACCGTCGGAGAGCGCGAGCTCGTCCTTGACCGTCGGGTTGCGGCGCAGCTCCGCCTCGGTCACGAGCGAGAGGAAGGGGAGCATGAGCTGGTTGAGGGCAGGCACCGCGCTGTGCGCGAAGATCGTCGTGCGCAGGGGGTCGATGCCGGCGGCGAGGTAGTCGAGGACCAGGCCCTGGACGTTGCGACCGATCTCACCGACGGAGTCGCGGTCGGTGATGACCTGGTAGTCGGCGATCACGATGAATGTCTCGACCCCTTTGTCCTGCAAGCGGACCCGATTACGCAGGCTCGAGAGGTAGTGACCGATGTGCAGGGGGCCGGTGGGCCGGTCGCCGGTGAGCATGCGGAAGCGCTCGGGGTTGTCTGCCGCGTGGGCGTCGATGAGGTCGTCGAGCAGGTCGCTGCGCTCGCGGGCGACGGCATACGTCGCGTCGGAGGCCGCGCGACCACCGCGGTTGCCGTCGTCGCCGTCCTCCGTTCCGCTGACTGCGGTGGAGATCGAGTCCGGTGTCGGGGTGGTCATATCGCTCCTCGTGGGTGGGGTGCCCACGGGCCCACGGTCGAGGTCATCGACACAGAAGAGCCGCCCGTGGGCGGCTCGGATGGTTCGTCGAAGGGGGCCGCCTCAGCTGGGCAGCCACCACGCGCGGTCGATGCGTGCGAACGAGCTCATGTCGACGAGGGTAGCGGTCCGCGCGCGTTCCGGCCGCGGACGTGACCCCGGACCGGCCTCGTAGGCTGCATCCGTGCCGACCTCCCCTGCTGCCCAGCGCCAGCTGCTCGACCAGCTCGCTGTCCTCACCGACCTCCCCGACGTCCGCTCGTCGGCCGAGGCAGCGCGGGAGGCGTGCACGCGGCTGCGGTTCCACGAGGCGTTGCGCCGGCGGATCCCGGAGGCTTCTGCAGAGTCGCGGGTGCGCGGAGCGAGGTCGAGCGCAGCCCTCGACGGGGCGGACTTCCCCGTCCAGCTCGTCCGCGAGCTGATGAGCGGCGTCCGTCCGTGGCCGGACGACACGGACCCGGGGCTGGAGACCTTGCGCGGCGCCGTTGCCGCGACGGCCGAGAGCGAGCGGGTGGTCTCCCTCGTCCAGACGGCGCCCCTGCAGGCCCTGGCGCGACTGCACGTCGCCGCGGCGTCCGGGGTCGTCGCGGGTCCCGCGCTCGGACGCCCGCGCACCGGTGACGAGGGGTGTGACGAGCTCGTCGACCTCGGTCCCGCACCGGCTCCGACGGTGGTCGCCAGCCGACTCGCCGGCCTCTCCGACCTGGTGGTCGCGGCCTCGGGCACCAACCGCGTTCCCGCAGCGGTGGTCGCTGCCCTCGTCCATGCCGAGATCACGTCGATCCGCCCCTTCGTCCACGGGAACGGCCTCGTGGCACGCGCCATGGAGCGGGCCCTCGTCCAGGCACTCGGTCTCGACCCGACGGGGGTGGCCGTGCCCGAAGCCGGACACGTGGCCCAGGGGGGACCGGCCTACCTCGGCGCGCTCACGGCATACGGACAGGGGAGTGCCGCGGGGGTCGGGCTCTGGCTGGCGCAGGCCGGCGTGGCCCTCGCCGCGGGGGCTGCGGAGGGGGAGCGGATCTGCGACGCGGTCCGTGCGGGGCGCCTCGGGTGAGGATCCGTGCGTGCTGTCCACGGTGGTGGACACTTTCTCCGGCGCAGGTCGGGTTCGGGGTGTCGCACCCGACGGGGTGGGAGTAGAACTGAAGACACGAGCCCCATCGCCGGGAGGCGTAGAGCAGGGTCCGGCAACAAGTTGGATCGAGAAGGACCGAGTACCCACGCGAGAGCAGTTCACTTGGAACCGTCCACCCCCGGGACAGCCCGGGGCGACACTTTGAGAATGCACGCTTTGGTAGCTCCCTCCGTCTCCTGAAGGCCCCTCGAGTTCCTCGAGGGGCCTTCACCCGTCGGGGCCGGCGGCGGCGCGTTCGGGTGACACGCCGGTCGAATCAGGGCCCACCCGTTTGCAATCGGACCTCCCACGGTCGACCATGGAAGAAGCGCTCCCCCTCGGGGTCGAGCGCACGCGAACTGGCGCCTCCCCCCCGGTGGCAGTTCACGTTAGGTGGCCTCCGTCTCCCCCAGACGGGGGCCGCCGTCGTTCCCGGTGGGTTTGTCCACATCCCTCCCCGGCGGCGACCGTTGTCCACCAGTGTCCCGTATGCCGCTGGTCGGGCTCGCTCCAGCGGGCGACCGTAGGGGCATGGGACACGTCATCGCCTTCGTGCCGGCCTCGGGTGGGGTCGGAGCCTCGACTCTCGCGGCCGCGGTGGCCGTGCGCGCTGCCGCCGCCGAGCGGACCACGTGTGCCGTCGACCTCGACCTGCTGGCCGGTCGGGCCGAGGTTGCCTTCGGGGCCGAGCGGGAGGGTGGTTGGCGCTGGGACCGGCTCGATCGCGTCGAGGGCGTGGTGGACGGGCGCGAGCTCGCCTCTCGGTTGCCGTCGTCGCAGGGTGTTGCCGTGCTCTCGCACGGCGCGGGCGCCGTGGGGGGCGACGCAGGGGGCGACGCCGACGGGGTGGCCTCCTGGGTCGATCGGGTGCCCGACGTCGTCACCGGCCTGGCCCGCGCCCACGACGTGACGGTGCTCGATGCGCCGCGGGACGACCGGGTCCTGGCTCGGGTCCTCGCCCTGTGTGACGCGGTGGTGCTCGTCCTGGGCGCACACCCGACCCAGATCGCTTCGGGGGCACGCACCCTCGATCTGGTCCGGGGTCTGGCCGGGGGGCGGGCGCTCGAGCCGTGGGTGGTGCTCCGCGGGGCTCGCAACGATGCGGACCTCGAGGACGTCGTCATGGACGAGCTCGACGTCCCCGTCGTCGACTTCCTGCGCGATGACCCCCGCTGCGTCGATGACCTCGTGCGAGGCACGGCGCCCGGGGTCCGCGGTCGGGGCCCCGTCACCGAGGTGGCTGACCGGTTGCTCCTGCGTCTCGTCGGGCAGAAGCGTGCGGCATGACGCTCACCCCGGCGGTCTGGCAGCGCGTGCGCGAGGGGCAGGTTCCGGACGCGACCGCCGTCGCTTCGGTCGCGCGCGAGGAGGCCGGGGCCTTGGGGGCCCGGCGGGTGGATGCCTCTCGCGAGGCGCTGACGGCATCGGTCCTCGGCGCCGGGCCGCTCGACCGCTGGATCGACGAGCCGGGTGTCACCGACGTCGCGGTCAACGGCGACGGCCGGGTCTGGGTCGACCGGGGGGAGGGGATGGAGTGGTCGGGGGAGACGATCGGACCGGGTGAGGCCCGCTCCCTCGCCGTGCGCCTGGCCGGAGCGGCCGGAAGAAGGCTCGACGAGTCGAGCCCCTGGGTGGACGGGCAGCTGCCCTCCGGCGCCCGCCTGCACGCGGTGCTCCCACCGCTCGTGGTCGGTGGCCCGCACATCACGATCCGCGTTCCCGCACGAGGACACGTGGCCCTGCGCCTGCTGCTGGAGCGCGAGATGTTCCCCCTCGAGTGGTTGCCGATCCTCGAGCGGGTGGTCCGGCGCCGGCTCGCCTTCGTGGTGTCAGGCGGGACGGGAGCAGGCAAGACAACCCTGTTGGCGGCGCTGCTGGGCTGCGTCGATCCCAGCGAGCGGGTGCTCGTCGTCGAGGACGTGCGGGAGGTCCACGTCGACCACCCGCACCAGGTCCGGCTGGAGGCTCGACCACCCAACGTCGAGGGCGCCGGCGAGGTCACCCTGACGACGCTGGTCCGGCAGGCGCTGCGGATGCGGCCCGACCGGATCGTCGTCGGAGAGGTCCGCGGCGCCGAGGTGCGCGAGCTGCTGGCCGCCCTCAACACCGGACACGAGGGTGGCTGCGGGACCGTGCATGCCAACGCGCCCGAGGACGTCATCGCCCGCTTCGAGGCCCTGGGGGCGCTTGCCGCTCTCGGCCCCGAAGCGGTTCGGGCCCAGTTCGCCGCGGCGGTCGATGCCGTGGTGCACGTGACGCGGGAGGGTGGCCGCCGACACGTCTCGTGCATAGCGGCCGTCTTCAGGCGTGAGGGCGGACCGACCGTCGTGCCCGCCCTCACGTGGTCGGGACCTGGTTCGCTCCCTCGCGCAGGAGAGGCGTGGCCGGCGCTGGCGAGCCGGCTGGAGCTGCCGGTTGAGGAGGGCGAGCGATGGTGAGGATGGCCGGCTTCGACGTGGCCCCGGCGTCGATGAGCGGAGCGGCCCCCGGCCCGGGTGCTCTGGTTGTGCCTGTCGTCGGGCCTGTCGTGCCTGCCGTGGTGGCGGCTGTCCTGCTCTTCGTGGCCGTCCTCCTGTGGCCGAACCGCTCGAGCGCGCGTCGTCGAGTGGCGCGGATGCTGCTCGACCCGGGGGCGAGGGGCAGCGACGGTGGGAAGGGCAGGGGCAAGGGCAGGGGCAAGAGGAGGACCGACGGTGCGGGACCGGTGACTGGCCGGTCGGAGGGGGCGCCGGTCGGAGGGGGCTGGCCGAGCGACCTGGCCTTTGCGGCAAGGACGCTCTGGCGTGCGGACCCCGTCGCGGTGCTGCGCCGCTGGCGGGCGCGCCGCCGCCCGGAGACGTTGCTCGCCGCAGCCCTGTCGGTCCTCGAGGGAATCGAGCCAGCGATCCGGGCTGGTCTGACCCCGGCTGAGGCCGTGCGCATCTCCGCTGGCGCGGTGGGTCCACGGCCAGGTGGTGCGGTGGCTTCGGGAGCGCAGACCGCCGGAACGGAGCCTCGTCCGCTCAGGGTCCGGGCCCGACCCGACGAGGTCAGCCGGCTGGCGACGGCCCTTCTCGAAGGGGTCTCGCGAGGGGTGCCGCTCTCGGACGTGTGGCAGCGACTCGCGGTCCGGACCGGCTCGACCGATCTCGCGTTCGTCGCTTCGGCCTGGCACCTGTCCGAGTCGACCGGTGCCCCGCTCGCCGTCGCGGTCGAACGCGCCGCGGAGGGACTGCGGGACGGCCGCTCGCGGCGTCGGCGGGTGGCGGTCGCCGTGGCCGGCCCGCGGGCCACGGTGACGGTGCTGACGCTGCTCCCCCTGACGGGGCCGCTCTTCGGGCTTGCCTGCGGGGTCGGCCCCGGCGAGCTCTACCTCTCGACGCCGCTCGCCACCGTGAGTGTGCTGGCCGGCGTCGTGCTCATCGTCGCAGGGCGCTTCTGGTGCACCCGCCTCGTCCGACGGGCGGTCTCACCGTGATCGGGGTAGGCCTCCTCACCGCCGCCGCACAGGCGGGTGCGACCGGGACGCTGTCGAGTGTCGACCCGCGTCTGGCCGGCAGCCCCGTCGTCGTCGCCCTGCTCGTCGTCGCTGCCGTGCTCGTCACTCCCGCGCGGCCTGACCCCGGCCCGGACCCGACTCGCCGTGGCACCGGACGGGGCAAGGAGCGGCCCCGAAGCGGCTCGGCAACCCTCGTGTCGAAGCTCGTGTCGAAGCTCGTGTCGAGGTGCCGGTCGCGACTCGCGTCGCCCCGGACGGTCCGACGGGGGCAGCAGGGGCGGCGGGCCGCCGAGATCCCCGCCGACGTCGTCGTGTCCACGATGGTGCTCCTCGCGCTCGGCTACCGTTCCGGTCTGCCCACCTGGCAGGTCCTCGGGGCCGTCGCTGCCCGGTCAACCGAAAGCGTGGCCCAGGATCTGCGCCAGGTGGGGGCAGCGCTCCAGTGGGGGGCGTCGGACGCCGAGGCCTGGGCCTCGGTCGCGTCCTGCTGGACTCCTGCCGCCCGAGCGGTGCGCATCGCCCAGCACGCCGGGGTGCCGCCCGCTCCGCTCCTGCTCCGCGCGGCGGACGAGCTGCGTCACTCCGATCTCGAGCGGCTCGAGATCGCGGCGGCCACCGTCGGCGTGCGACTCGTGGCCCCACTCGGCCTGGTGCTCCTGCCGGCGTTCTGTCTGACGACCGTCATCCCGCTCGTCGTCTCCCTCGGCCGGGAGGTGCTCGCCACCGGTTGAGGTCCCCTTGCCGGCGCCGTCGGCGAGTTCCATCACCAGAGAGGAAAGTTCGCATGACTCGCAACCGCATGACTCGCAACCGCATGACCCGCAACCGCATGACCCGCAACCGCATGAGACGTATCGGTGGCCGACTGAGTGGGTGGCTCGGGAGCGTCCGCAGGGACCGTGGGATGACGACAGCCGAGTACGCCGTCGGGATCATGGCGGCCTGCACCTTCGCGCTCGTCCTGCTCGGTGTCGTCAAGTCCGGGGCCGTGCGCAACGCGCTGGCCGGGATCGTCCAGAGCGCTCTGGGGCTGGCCGGTTGACGGTGGGGGTGACGTCAGGGCGTGGCTGTTGCGATCCGATCCCCGACGGCCAGCCGAGGGACAGCCCGGGTCGGGGCCAGGAAGTGGTTCTGCGGCCCGACCGAGGGATGGTGACGGCGGAGCTCGCCGTGGCCATCCCGGCCCTCGTCCTCGTCCTCGGCGGCTGCCTCGGTGCCGTGGTGGTGGGGGTCGAGCAGCTGCGCTGCGTCGACGCGGCCGGGCTCGCCGCGCGCGCAGCCGCCCGAGGGGACCCGGTGACGGTGGTCCGAGAGCTGGCTTCGCGTGCGGCTCCGGCGGGAGCGACGGTGGCGGTCAACGTCACCCACGGGACCGCATCGGTGCGCGTGAGTGCAACGGTCGGCGGTTGGGGGATCGCCCCGGCCTGGCCCGTCTCGGCCGAGTCGATGACCCCGGTCGAGGGGGAGCCGTGACGACGTGGGGCAGCGGGCGCGACGCCCGGCAACCACGGAGGGCCGGATCGTCGCGCTCCGCAGAGCACGGGAGCGGGACCATCCTCGTCCTCGTGGCGATGGGTGCGTTGCTGGCAGTGACGGCCGCCGGGCTGATGATCGCTCAGGCGGTGATCGCCACCCACCGAGCCCGAGTCGCCGCGGACCTCAGCGCCCTTGCCGCGGCCTCGGCCCTGAGGGACGGCTCACCGTCACCCTGTGCACGGGGCGCGACGGTCGCCGCGCACAACGGTGCGAGCCTGCGGTCCTGTCGCCTCGAGGGTCCCGTCGTCGAGATCGTCGTTGCCGTCGCAGTTCGGGGGTGGCCCGAGGCCGCGACGGCTCGGGCCCGAGCGGGCCCGCCGCTCGCTCGAGCTGCAGCGGGCGCGCCCGGGGTCGGAGGGGGAAGGGCGCGGCGTCACGAAGTCGGACGGGTCTGAGCTCAGCGACTCTGCCAGGCATCGGGGGCGGCGATGAGGGCCGTGACGGAAGCGGGTAGCGAACCGGTGTGGAGCGCGTCGAGGGAGGTGCCGTCGAGCACGTCACGCAGGCTGGCTCGTACCGCCACCCAGAGGGACGGGAGGTGTTGGGCCACGCCGGAGTAGCTGGTCTCGTGTGGCCGGAGCCCCCGCACCTCGGCGAGCGGCCCGTCGACGGCTCGGAAGATGTCGCCGACGCTGATCTCCCGAGCGCCGCGGCCGAGCACGTAACCACCGAGCGAACCGCGTCGACTCACGACCAGCCCGGAGCGACGCAGGTCCGCGACGATCGCTTCGAGGAACTTGCGAGGCAGCTCCTGCCGGGTCGCCAGGCTGTCGACGCTGAGGGGGCCGAGCTCGTCTGCGTCGGCCTCGGCGAGCATCAGCATCGCTCGGACCGCGTAGTCGACACGTGCGGAGATGTCCACCCCTGCAGTGTGCCCCATGCCGTGGGCCCCATGCCGTGGGCCCCATGCCGTGTGCCCCATGCCGTGTGCCCCATGGACTGCGGCTCACCCCGACGCAGGTCCATCCGGCGATGGCCGTGCGCCTCGGGCGTGTCCTGGGGCGCGGTCGCGGGGCGCGGTCGCGTCTGCAGGGCGAACGGCGGCGTCGGCGCACCGCCTGAGGCCCGTGCACCGGTTGCTGAGGCGTGGGCACTGCTGATCTAGTAGCGGCATGCGCCAGCGACCCGCACGGCAGGGACATCACGCCGCCGACTCGGCGTTGTGGCGGATGATCCGGGCCGAACGTGCCGCGCTTGCCGAGGACCTCGAGGATCTCGACGAGTCACAGTGGGCTCATCGAACCCTCTGCGGCCGGTGGAATGTCGAGGACGTCGTCGCGCACCTCACCGCGGCTGCGAGCGTCGGACGGCTCCGCTGGATCCGAAGCGTCCATGCCCGGTTCGACTTCGAGCTGCACAACCAGCGGCGCCTGGCAGAACACCGCGGCCCGGACAGCGCCGGGACGTTGGAGCGGTTTCGCCAGGTCGTGGGGAGCACCACGGCTGCGTCCGGCCACACCCCGGCCTGGCTCGGCGAGGTCATCGTGCACTCCCAGGACATCCGTCGCCCCCTCGGGCTCGCCCGAGTGCCGCCGATCGCTGCGGTCTCGGAGGTGGCGCGCTTCTATGCCCGCCGCGACTTCGCCGTGCCCAGTCGCAGCGCCATAGCGGGCCTCCGTCTCGAGGCCACCGACGGCGCCTTTGCCGCCGGCGAGGGCCTCCTGGTCACCGGCACGACGCTCGCCCTGACGATGGCCATGGCCGGTCGTGGCGACTTCTGCGACGACCTTGACGGCGCGGGCGTGGCTCTCCTGCGCAGCCGCTGCGCCGCGACGTAGCGCTTGCCCGCACGGTACCCGTCAGATCGCGGGTGCCGGGTCGGGCTCGATGACGCTGGTGCGGTGGGTGACCCGGGCGTAGACGGTCTCACCCGTGGCAAGGGCGAGGTCGGCGGCGTCCCGTCGGGTGATCTGGGCGGTGAAGC
>JBBRGO010000047.1:0-15648 GCA_038224055.1 Actinomycetales bacterium | reverse complement strand
GATCGTGACGGTCGCCCGTCGTACCCCATGAGAATGCCGCTCAGCCGCCGAACTCCGCTACGCCGGCGCGGGCCTGGTCGAGCCAGGCCTGACGGGCCTCGAGGGCCTCGCGCGCCTTCGTCACCTTGCTGGCGCTCCCGGAGGCTTCGGCCTTCGCGAGGTCACCCTCGAGGTCGGACACGGCCCGCTCGAGCTGGTCCACCATCGCCTGGGCTCGTGCCGCAGCCTCGGGGTTGACCGACTTCCACCGCTTCTCGTCGGCGTCGCGGATCGTCTGCTCCACCTGACGCATCGCCTTTTCGACCCGCTCCATTTCGACCCGAGGCACCTTGCCCGCGGCGTCCCACTTGTCCTGCACTCCGCGGAGCTGGGCCTTGGCCTTCTCGAGGTCCGTGACCGGCAGGATCGCCTCCGCCTCGACGAGCAGGCCCTCCTTCACCTCCAGGTTGCCCCGGTAGGACTCCTCCTCGGCAGCGACGAGGGCATCCTTCGCCGCGAAGAACCCGTCCTGCGCGGCCTTGAATCGGGCCCACAGCTTGTCGTCGTCGGTGCGGGAGGCGCGGCCGGCGCCGCGCCACTCGTCCATGAGGCGCTTGAACGCCCCCGCCGTGGCCGCCCAGTCGGTGCTGGTGCTGAGCCGCTCGGCGTCGGCGACGAGGCGCTCCTTGGCCGATTTGGCGTCCGCGTGCGCGGCGTCGAGCCCGGCGAAGTGGCCACGGCGCGCCTTGTCGAAGCCGTTGCGTGCCGCGCTGAAACGCTGCCACAGGTTCGACTCGCTCTCCCGGTCGAGGCGGGTCGAGCTGCGCTGGTGCTGCTTCCACTCATCGAGCAGCTCACGCATCCGGGCGCCACTCGTCTTCCACTGGACCTTGTTCTCCGGCTGGGCCGCGATCATCTCGGCTTCCGCCACGATCCGCTCCCGCTCGGCAGTGGCCGCCACCCGAGCCGCCGCTCGCTGCTGCTGCTCGACGCCTCGCTTGGCCGCGATGCCGGCCTGGATCGCGTCGAGCACGGCCGCCATTGCGTCGAGGTCCCCGACGATCGCCGCGTCCGTGACCTGGGCAGTCAGCGTCTTGAGACCGTCGGCGACGTCCTTGGACGAGACCTCGGGCTGCTGCATCCGCTGCTCGAGCAGCACGGCCGAGGCGAAGAGCTCGTCATACTTCCGGGCGAAGTAGGTCAGGGCCTGCTCGTCACTGGCACCCGGGTAGGAGCCCACCTCCTTCTCGCCGTCGGTCGTCCGGACGAAGACGGTGCCACCCTCGTCCACGCGCCCGAAGGCCGCGGAGGCCGCGTGGTCGGTCGTGATGAGCGCAGGCGCGGCCGGGGTGACAGGGTGCGGCGCCACCCGCGGCATCGCCGCAGGTGTGGGGATCGCGCTCGGCTTCGGCGGCGCCGGTGTGGCGCGCACCGGCTCGGGGGACGATGCCTCGTCGGATGCAGGCGTCTCGGCGGCAGGCGTCTCGGCGGTAGGCGTCTCGGCGGCAGGCGTCTCGGCGGCAGGCGTCTCGGCGGCAGGCGTCTCGGCGGCAGTCTCCGGCTCGGCAGCAGTCTCCGGCTCGGCCGGGGCGTCGTCGCCGGGCGTCGGGTCGTCGGCGACGGTGCGGTCGGCCTCGCCCTCGGTCGAGCTGACCGAGGACAGCGCGTCGGCGGTCTCGAGGTCAGCGGCGCTGACGGACGCGGCGTCGTCTGCCGGCTGGGGAGTCGCGGACACCGGGCCGGGGTCGGTCGGGTCGGGCGTCTGGCCCTGGTCGGTCTCGGGGGAGCTCATGTCGGTCATTTCTTCTCCGTGACGTCGACGCTGACGATGCTGATCGGCGAGACGGGGGTCCCGTCGGTCGTCTGCGGGGGGAGGGCCGCGTTCGCCGCGATCTTGTCGACGATGTCCAGACCGGACGTGACCTTCCCGAAGATCGTGTAGCCGCCACCGTCAGTGGGCAACTTGGTTTCCTGGTAGGTGATGAAGAACTGGCTTCCGTTGCTCTGGGGGTCACTCGTGCGTGCCATGGCGAGCGTGCCGGCCGGGTACGTCCCGTCGGCCGGGGCGTTCTCGATCCCGAAGGTGTAGCCGGGGCCACCCGAGCCGGTTCCGGTCGGGTCGCCGCACTGGAGCACGAAGATCCCGGTCGTCGTCACCCGGTGACACGGGCTGGGGGCCCAGAAGTTCTCCTTGGCGAGGTTGACGAACGAGGCTACCGTCTGCGGCGCCTTGATCCCGTCGAGCTCGAACTCCATCGTCCCGCAGGTCGTCGTCACCTTGGCGGAGAAGGTCTTCCCCGCAGCGGTTGCCTTGTCCGGCAGCTGCGTCAGCTCCTTCGGCGAGGCCTGTGGCGGGGGCGGCATGGTGCACCCGGCCGCGAGCTTCTGACCTGCCGAGAGGCCACCCGCCGGCGCCGTCGCGCCATCGGCCGGGGCCGTCGAGGAGGCGGCCGGGGTGGTGGTCTCGCCGTCGGGGATCAGCTTCGGCACGACGATGACCGCCGCGATGATGAGAATGACCGCGAGGATCACTCCGAAGACCTGCTTGTCGCGCGTCGAGTCGCCGACCGGCGGCTTGGCGGTCTTCTGCTTCTCCTCGTAGCGGCGGCGCGCTCGAGCGCGCTCCTGCTCCTTGGTCACAAGTACTCCTCGAACGGGGCGTGCGGGATCACACCGGTGCGTCCGGTCATTTTATGGACCGGCGCACAGGCGAACGTACCCGCCCCGGTCACGAGTCCGTGACAACTGCACGGCCCGGGGCTCCCAGCGACGTCCCGCGAGGACCCCGCACGGTCCTACTAGGCTCCCAGCGTGCTGACCATCGCCTTCCCGGCCCAGGCCTTCGACACCAACTGCTACGTCCTCGCCCCGGCGGCGGGCGAGGAGTGCGTCATCGTCGACCCCGGCATCGGTGTCGAGGACACGCTGCGTGAGGTGCTCGCGGAGCACCGGCTGCGACCAGCCGCGGTCCTGCTCACCCACGGGCACCTCGACCACGTGTATGCCGTCACGCCGGTATGCGGGGCCGACACGGCCGCCTACATCCACAGCGCCGACCGCTACCGCCTCGACGACCCACTCGGTCAGACCAGGCCCGAGCTGCTCGCGATGCTCGAGCGTCAGTTCGGTCGGCGCGCGACGTGGACCGACCCGACGAACGTCATCGAGGTCGAGGACCGCGCCCGCCTCACCCTCGCGGGCCTGGACGTCGAGGTCCTGCACGCTCCCGGTCACACTGAGGGTTCGGTGATGTTCGGGATCGATCGCGTGCCCGACGGGTTGCCGGCCGACCTCGGCATCGACCGGACGATGCTCTCCGGGGACGTCCTCTTCGCCGGGTCGATCGGACGCACCGACCTGCCGGGAGGCGATCCCGTGGCGATGCAGCGAAGCCTCCGCGAGGTCGTGCTCCCGCTCCCCGACAGCACGCTCGTCCTGCCCGGCCACATGCAGGCGACGACGATGGCCCAGGAACGGGCCACCAACCCCTACCTGAAAGACTTTCCGGCATGAGCACCGCGACGCCGAGGCCCGCCCAGACGAAGGTGACGCCGATCAGCGGCTTCCCGGAGTTCCTCCCGAGTGAGCGGATCGTCGAGCAGCGCTTTCTGGACGTCATCCGAGAGACCTTCGAGCTGCACGGCTTCTCCTCGATCGAGACGCGCTCCATCGAGCCGATCGAGCGGCTCCGCGCCCAGGGCGAGGACGCCGACAAGGAGATCTACGCCGTCTCCCGCCTCGCCGGTGGCGACGGCGACGCCAAGTGGGGGCTCCACTTCGACATGACGGTGCCCTTCGCCCGCTACGTCCTGGAGAACGCCGGCAAGCTCGCCTTTCCCTTCCGGCGCTACCAGATCCAGAAGGCCTGGCGCGGTGAGCGTCCCCAGGAGGGTCGCTACCGGGAGTTCACCCAGGCCGACATCGACGTCGTCGACGCCGGCACCCTCTCCCCGCACTTCGAGGCGGAGATGCCGCTCGTCATCGCCGATGTCTTCAGCCGCTTCCCCGTCGGTGACTTCGTCATCCAGGTGAACAACCGCAAGATCCCCAGCGGCTTCTACGAGGGGATCGGCCTGAGCGACGTCATCGGCACCCTGCGCATCGTCGACAAGCTCGACAAGATCGGCCCCGACCGGGTCCGCTCCCTCCTCGTCGACAACGGGGCCACCACCGAGCAGGCCGACCAGTGCCTCGCCCTCGCGGCGATCCGCACCGAGGACCTCGGGTTCGTCGAGCAGGTCCGGGCCCTCGATGTCGAGCACCCCCTGCTCGACGAGGGCCTCGCGACCCTGTCCGACGTCATCCGCACGGGCCTGGCCCACGCGCCGGGACGGATCGTCGCCGACCTGCGCATCGCCCGCGGCCTCGACTACTACACCGGGACGGTCTACGAGACGCAGTTCATCGGCCACGAGGACTGGGGCTCGTTCTGCTCCGGGGGCCGTTACGACGCGCTCGCCAGTGACGGACGCACGACCTACCCCGGTGTCGGGATCTCCATCGGGGTGACCCGCATCCTCGGGCTGCTCGTCGGGCGGGGGCTCGTCACCGCCTCCCGCTCCACCCCGGCCGCGGTGCTCGTCGCCCTCAAGGACGACGACTCACGCGACGATGCCGTGGCGGTGGCCACGGACCTGCGCCGTCGGGGCATCGCCTGCGAGGTCGCGCCCTCAGCCGCGCGCTTCGGCAAGCAGATCCGCTACGCCGAGCGACGGGGCATCCCGTTCGTCTGGTTCGCCGGGGTGGGGGAGAGCGGTGACGAGGTCAAGGACATCCGCACCGGCGCCCAGGTCCCCGCGGACCCACGGACCTGGACGCCGGCGCCCGAGGACCTGACGCCCACCGTCACGCGCGCCGACCGCTGAGCCGCGCCGCCCCTCAGCGGGGCGGAGGCCGCAGACCGTGGTGCCGCAGCTCGAGGGAGGCCAGGGCGCGGATCACCTCGGGGTCGCGCCGTCGCCAGGCCCCGGCCGGATCGGAGCTGATCCGGGCGAGGGCCGTCATCGGCTGGTTTGCCATCGCTCGCAGCGCGAAGAGGTCGAGGTCCTCGTTGGCGTCGATGAACCGCTGGGCGCTGGTCGCGCGTCGAACGAACCGGACGCGCACGAGCAGCCAGACACCGGCGACGAGCAGGATCGGCACGAGCGCGGTGATCCACCCGGCGACGAGGGCGAGCGTCCCGATCGTCGATGACATGTTGGTCCCGGCGGTCTGCAACGTCGTACCGGAGCCGGCAGCCTGCACGAGCCAGTCGCGGAGTGAATCCCCGACGAACGGCAGCTGCTTCGCCTGCGTGCCGGCGCCGGTCAGCGCGTCGTGCACCGACGTGCCGGCCCGGCTGATCGAGTTGGCCGGTGTCTGCAGCTCCGCGATGAGGTCGTGGACCCCGCGACCGACCCACGCCCAGACGCCCACCCAGAGAAGGACGAGGACATCGGCGACCAGCTGTCGGGACCGGTGTGCCGAGGTATCGGCGTAGAGCTTCATGGCGTCCTCCCGTCGTCCGCGCTCGGGCCACCCTATGCGGTGAGCACGTAGGCGGCAGCGAGGAAGACGTACTGGAGGACGAAGAGCGCCGAGAGACCGAGGGTGAAGCCCACGGCATACCACCGGGTCTGCGGGGGGAGCAGCCCGGCGAGACCGAGCAGCACCCCGACGCCGATCGCGGAGTCCCGGCTCTCGGGCAGGTTGCCCACGGTGCGGGCCAGGGTGTCGATGACGTGGTAGCAGCCCACCGCCGCGGCGACGCCGAGCCACCGGCGGGCCCGGGGTCGGACCGGCTCGGGGGGAGGGGGTTCGGGGACGGGATCCATGCCGTGGACTCTTCCGCGCCGAGAGCGCCCCACGCCGGTTCCGTCCACAGGGTCCTGGGCGCTGCGGGGGCGTGACTAGAGTTGGCTCGCCGGTCGTTCCCCGACCGGCGCGGCTGCGGCGAGAGGTCGTCGCAGGTCTCCGCTCAGCTCGACCAACGAAGGATGGGCACGTCATGAAGGTTGGGATTCCCCGCGAGGTCAAGAACCACGAGTACCGCGTCGCCCTGACACCCGTGGGAGCCCACGAGCTGACCGAGCACGGGCACGAGGTCCTCGTCGAGAAGGACGCCGGCGTCGGCTCGCAGATCAGCGACGCCGACTTCGTGGCCGCCGGCGCCCGCATCGTCGACAGCGCCGACGACGTGTGGGGCGAGTCCGAGATGGTGCTCAAGGTCAAGGAGCCCGTCGCCGAGGAGTACCACCGGATGCGGGAGGGCCTGACCCTCTTCACCTACCTCCACCTCGCCGCCGACAAGCCGCTCACCGAGGAGCTGGCCGCCCGGAAGGTGACCGGCATCGCCTACGAGACGGTGCAGCTCGGCTCCGGCGCGCTGCCGCTGCTCTACCCGATGTCGGAGGTCGCCGGGTGCCTCGCACCGCAGGTCGGCGCCCACTCGCTGATGCGCGCCCAGGGCGGCCGCGGCGTCCTCATGGGCGGCGTCGGCGGGGTGCAGAACGCCAAGGTCGTCATCCTCGGAGCCGGCGTCTCGGGCCAGAACGCCGCCAACATCGCGCTCGGCATGGGCGCCGACGTGACCCTCCTCGACACCGACCTCGACAAGCTGCGCATGTCGTTCTGGCGCTACGACAACCGGGTCCACGGGCTGGCCTCCTCGAAGCTGACCGTGCAGCAGCAGGTCCTCGAGGCCGACATGGTCATCGGCGCCGTGCTCATCCCCGGCGCGGCGGCCCCCAAGCTCGTGACGAACGAGCTCGTCGCCCAGATGAAGCCGGGCTCGGTGCTCGTCGACATCGCCATCGACCAGGGCGGCTGCTTCGAGGACTCACGACCGACCACGCACGCCGACCCCACCTTCATGGTGCACAACTCCGTCTTCTACTGCGTCGCCAACATGCCCGGCGCGGTGCCCCACACCTCGACGTACGCCCTGACGAACTCCACGCTGCCGTATGCCGTCAAGCTGGCGAACGAGGGCTGGCGCGGGGCGCTGCAGGCCGACCGGGCGCTCGCCCTCGGGCTGAACACGTGGGACGGCCACGTCACCTACGGTCCCGTCGCCGAGGCGCACGGCATGGAGTCGATCGAGCTCGCCGAGGCCCTGTCCTGACGGACGCGTCGGACTCCTCGGGCCTGCCGCCGGCCCCGTCGGCCCCCGTGACCCCCGTGACCCGGCTCGACCGCCAGGTGCGGGGGTGGCTCGACCACGTGCGGGTCGAGCGGGGCGCGTCGGCCAACACGCTCAGCTCCTACACCCGCGACCTCGGCAAGTACCGCGACCACCTCGCGGGCCGGGGGATCACCGACGCCTCGGCGGTCGCGGAGCAGGACGTCACCGACTTCCTCGCGTCGCTGAGTGAGCGCGGGCTCGCGGCCTCCTCGTCCGCCCGCACGCTCGTGGCGGTCCGCGGCTTCCACCGTTTCCTCGCCCTCGAGGGGGAGTCGAGCGCGGACCCCGCCGCACATGTCGCCCCGCCGCGCCCACCGTCCCGGCTGCCCAAGGCGATCGGGGTCGACGCGGTCGAGCGGCTCCTCGAGGCCGCGAGCGTCGGGGACACTCCCGAGTCGTTGCGCGACCGGGCCCTGCTCGAGGTGCTCTACGGGGTGGGGGCGCGGATCAGCGAGGCCGTCGGACTCGATGTCGACGACATCGACGTCGGAGGGGACGCCGCCGCTGCTGGCGTGCGGCCCGGGATCGGCGTGGTCCGGCTCCGGGGCAAGGGGGACAAGGAACGGATCGTGCCGGTGGGCCGCTACGCGGTGGACGCGGTCGCGGCATACCTCGTGCGCGGCCGCCCGGCGCTCGCAGCGCGGGGGAGGGGCACGTCGGCGCTCTTCCTCGGGCACCGCGGTGCCCGGCTGTCCCGGCAGTCGGCGTGGGCCGTCCTCCAGCAGGTGGCCGACCGGGCCGGGGTGCGCGAGCACGTGTCGCCGCACACCCTGCGGCACTCCTTCGCCACCCATCTGCTCGACGGCGGAGCCGACGTCCGGGTGGTCCAGGAGCTGCTCGGCCACGCGTCGGTGACGACGACCCAGATCTACACCCTCGTGTCGGTCCAGCGGCTGCGCGAGGTCTACGCGGGGGCCCACCCCCGGGCCCGCTGATAGGGTCACTCGTGATCAGCGCGAGGCTGACCGAGTGCGCTGGAGCAGGCACGACCGAGCGGAGTTACACCCGGTGAACGAGGAGTCACGCCAGACCATGCAGTCCGTGCCATCTGAGCATCTCGACCGGTCCCTCGGGACGGGCGAGCCTGTCCCCACCCAGCCGGTCGCGGCCACTCCACCCGCACCGGCCACACCGCCCGAGGCCGGCGCTGCGCGACCCGCCTCCGGATCCTCGACCTCCGGCGCACAGCACCTGCCCGGGACGGGCCCGGACTCCGTCGCCATCATCGGCCCGACCGGCCGGCCCCTGCCGGACTTCCCCGTCCCCGCGCCCCTGACGAGCCACGGCCCCGCGCGCATCATCGCGATGTGCAACCAGAAGGGTGGCGTCGGCAAGACGACGACGACGATCAACCTCGGCGCGGCCCTGGCCGAGCTGGGCCGCCGTGTGCTCGTCGTCGACTTCGACCCCCAGGGCGCCCTGTCCGTCGGTCTCGGGGTCAACGCGCAGGAGCTCGACACGACGATCTACAACCTGCTCGTCGAGCGGGGTCATGACGTCAGGGACGTCATCCAGCAGACCCGCACCGAGAACCTCGACCTCGTCCCGGCCAACATCGACCTGTCCGCCGCCGAGGTCCAGCTCGTCGGGGAGGTGGCCCGCGAGCAGATCCTCGCCCGGGTGCTGCGCCCCGTCGTCGACGACTACGACGTCATCCTCATCGACTGCCAGCCCTCCCTCGGCCTGCTCACGGTCAACGCCCTCACGGCGTCCCACGGCGTGCTCATCCCGCTCGAGTGCGAGTTCTTCGCCATGCGCGGCGTCGCCCTGCTCATCGACACCATCGACAAGATCACCGACCGGCTCAACCCGCGCCTCGAGGTCGACGGCATCCTCGCCACGATGTACGACGGGCGCACCCTGCACAGCAAGGAGGTCGTCCGGTCCGTCGTCGACCACTTCGGCGACCGGGTCTTCCACACCGTCATCAGCCGCACGGTGAAGTTCCCCGACGCGACGCTCGCCGCGGAGCCGATCACGACGTACTCCTCCGACCACTCGGGCGCGAACGCCTACCGTCAGCTCGCGCGCGAGCTGATCGCCCGGGGTGGGGCGGCCTGACGAATGACGCGATGACTGGGCAGGACACCGTCGACCGGATGCCGCCCGCCGACGCGAGCGCCCCGGACGGGGGTGTCCCGCGCGCCGGGGGTCGATCGACGCCCCGGGGTGAGATGACCCCCGGCGGCATCATCACGCGGCGCACCGTCACGCCGTTCGAGGTCCACCTCGACGTCTTCAGCGGACCCTTCGACCTGCTCCTCGGGCTGATCAGCAAGCACAAGCTCGACATCACCGAGGTCGCCCTCGCCAAGGTCACCGACGAGTTCGTGGCCCACCTCAAGGCCGCGCAGACCGCCGAGCACGACTGGGACCTGGGGCAGGCCTCTGAGTTCCTGCTCGTCGCCGCGACCCTCCTCGACATCAAGGCAGCCCGGCTGCTGCCCCAGATCGGCGGTCAGGACGACGAGGACCTCGAGCTCATCGAAGCGCGAGACCTGCTCTTCGCGCGGCTGTTGCAGTACCGCGCCTACAAGCAGATCGCCGCCACCTTCGCGGAGCGGATGGCCACCTCCGGGCGGATCATGCCGCGCCAGGCCGGGCTCGAGCCGGAGTTCGCCCGCCTGCTGCCCGAGCTCGTGATCGCCGTGACGCCCGAGCAGTTCGCCCGGATCGCCGCCCGGGCGATGACGCCCAGGGTGGCGCCAACGGTCGGGCTCGAGCACCTGCACGCACCGCAGGTGAGCGTCCGCGAGCAGGCGGCCCTCATCGTCGAGCGGATCCGTGGACGCGGCCACGTGTCCTTCCGCGACCTCGTCGCCGACGCCGACAGCACCCTCGTCATCGTGGCCCGGTTCCTCGCCGTGCTCGAGCTCTTCAAGGAGGCAGCGGTCGTCTTCGAGCAGGCCGAGGCGCTCGGCGAGCTGACGATCCAGTGGACCGGCACCGTCGACGGTGAGGTGGCGATCGACGACGAGTTCGACGAGGACCTGCGCGAGTCCACCGAGATCCCCGAGCCCACCCCCGAGCCCACCGCGTCCGACACCCAGCAGGAGCAGCCGCATGAGTGAGAGCGACGTGCCCCCCGTGGCGCCGGACGTGCCCGGCGACGTCGTCGGTGACGAGCAGATCGCCTTCGACATCAACGACTTCCCGGGCGGTGCCCGCTCGGCCCTCGAGGCCGTCCTCATGGTCGTCGACGAGCCGGTGGGCGAGCTCGCGCTCGCGTCGGCGCTCGAGCTGCCCGTCGAGGACGTCCTGCACCACCTCGTCGCGCTCGAGCAGGGGTATGCCGCGGACCAGCGCGGCTTCACCCTGCGCAACGTCGCCGGTGGCTGGCGGGTCTACAGCCGGTCCGACTTCGCCCCCGTCGTCGAGAAGTTCGTCCTCGACGGGCAGCAGGCCAAGCTCACCCAGGCCTCCCTCGAGACGCTCGCCGTCATCGCCTATCGCCAACCGGTATCCCGGTCCCGGGTCAGCGCCGTGCGCGGGGTCAACGTCGACGGTGTCGTGCGGACCCTGCTCTCGCGCGGTCTCGTCGAGGAGTTCGGCGATCTCGGCGAGACCGGTGCGGTCCTCTACCGCACGACCCCCTATTTCCTCCAGCGGATGGGTCTGTCGTCCCTCGACGACCTCCCGGCGCTGGCTCCCTATCTACCCGACGTCGATGTCATCGACGAGCTGATCGAGGAAGGACACGCATGAGCGAGCACTCGAGGTCACCCCGACAGCCGCGCAAACGAGCCGACGGGGCCGGTGGCGCCGGAGGGCGCTCCGGGAGGCCGAGCGGACGCCCGACGGGCAGCCGGAGCGGCAAGGCCGGTGCCGGCAGGGGGTCGACCGGGGCCCGGTTCGCCGGCTCCACCAAGCCGAGCCAGCCGACCCGGCTGCCGCAGCGACCCGACAAGCCCGCGGTCGACGTCCACGACCCCGACGGCATCCGCCTCCAGAAGCTCATGGCGGCCGGCGGCGTCGGTTCCCGCCGCGTCTGCGAGGGACTCATCGAGCAGGGCCGGGTCGAGGTCGACGGCAACCTCGTCACCGAGCTCGGCGTGCGCATCGACCCGAAGCGCCAGGTCGTCCACGTCGACGGCGTCCGGGTCAACCTCGACGACGACCGGGTCTACCTCGCCTTCAACAAGCCCAAGGGCGTCGTCACCACGATGCACGACGACCTCGGCCGGATCTCGCTCGAGGACTACGTCGGCAACCGGGAGGAGCGCCTGTTCCACGTCGGTCGCCTCGACGCCGACACCGAGGGCCTGCTGCTGCTCACCAACGACGGCGACCTCGCGCACCGGCTGCAGCACCCGGCATACGGGGTGCTCAAGACCTACCTCGCCACCATCCGAGGACCGGTCGGACACGGTGTCGGACGCCAGCTGCGCGAAGGTGTCCAGCTCGAGGACGGCCCGGTCACCGTCGACTCCTTCCGCGTTGTCGACTCCCAGCCCGGGAAGGCGCTCGTCGAGGTCGTCCTGCACGAGGGGCGCAAGCACGTCGTCCGCCGGATGCTCGAGGCGGTCGGCCACCCGGTGCTCGAGCTGGTCCGCACCGAGGTCGGCCCGATCCGGCTCGCGGACCTCAAGCTCGGTCGCACCCGTCGGCTCAACAAGGCCGAGGTCGGGGCGCTCTACAAGGCTGCCGGCCTGTGAGCCAGCGCCCCCGGGGGCGTTCGTCACGCTGCCCCCGGCGCCCGGCCGCGTCGCTACGCTGACGCGGTGACCACGCACGTCCACATCGTCGGCACCGGGCTCATCGGCACGAGCCTCGGGATCTGCTTGTCCGCGAACGGCTTCGAGGTCACCCTCGAGGACCCGTCACCGACGGCAGTCCGGCTGGCCCGGGACCTGCGCGCCGGGACGGCAGAGGACCTCACTGCCGAGCCCGACATCGTCGTCGTCGGGGCCCCGCCGGACGTCGCCGCAGCCGTCATCGTGGCAGCGCTGAAGCGGTGGCCGGGAGCGGTCGTCACCGATGTCGCCTCCGTCAAGGAGTCGGTGCTGACGCAGGTGCTGGCCTCGGGCGCGGACGCCACCCGCTACGTCGGATCGCATCCGATGGCGGGCCGGGAGCGGTCCGGTGCGGTCGGCGCGCGCGGTGACCTCTTCGACGGCCGCGCCTGGGTCGTCGTGCCGCACCCGGGATCGAGTGACGACGCCTTCCGCCGCGTCCGCGAGCTCGCGACCGCCGTCGGCGCGGCCGTGCGGGTCATGCCCGCCCACGAGCACGACGAAGCGGTGGCGGCCGTCTCCCACGTCCCCCAGATCGCGGCCAGCGTCGTCGCCGGGGCGCTGCGTGAGCTGCCCGAGTCGGCGGTCGGCCTGGCCGGACAGGGCCTGCGCGACGTCACCCGCATCGCGGCCAGCGACCCCCGCCTCTGGACCCAGATCCTCTCCGGCAACGCCGCGGCGGTGCGTGACGTGCTCCGGGACGTGCACGACGAGATCGCGCACGTCGTCGCGGCCCTCGACGGGCTCGTCGACGGGGACGGCACGGGCTCCCTGGGCACCCTGAGCCGGGTCCTCGAGGCGGGAAACCTCGGCCACGCGCGCATCCCGGGCAAGCACGGCGCGGCGCCGGCGGCATACGACGTCGTGTCCGTCGTCGTCCCTGACGAGCCCGGAGCCCTGGGTCGGCTGCTCGGCGACGTCGGCGCTGCGGGCGTCAACCTCGAGGACCTCCACCTCGAGCACGGGCTCGGCCAGGCGGTCGGCATCGCGGAGATCTCCGTCGTGCCCGCGTCGGTGCTACCCCTGCGGGCGGCCCTCGACCGGCTCGGCTGGCGCGTCCACGACTGAGCACGACCCGTGCACGACTGAGCACGACCCGTGCACGACTGGGCACGACTGGGCACGGCCCCTGCACGACTGGGTGCGACTGGGCACGAGGCTGCCCAGTAGGGTCGTGCTCATGCCTGAGCACCTCCACCCGTCCCCCGAGAGCGACCTCTCGGGCTTCGTCATCGCTATCGACGGGCCGTCCGGCTCGGGGAAGTCGAGCGTCTCGAAGCAGGTGGCGCGATCGCTCGGGTTCGGCTATCTCGACACGGGTGCGATGTACCGCTCGCTCACGTGGTGGTGCCTCGACCGTGGTGTCGACCTCGAGGACGGTGAGGCAGTCCTCGCCGCAGCCCGGTCCTTCCCACTCGCGATCGGGACCGACCCCTCGGACCCCACCGTGCGGGTCGACGGCACCGACGTCGCCGAGGCCATCCGCGAGAGCCGCATCTCCACGCAGGTGTCCGCCGTCGCGTCCGTGCTGCCGGTACGCGACGTGATGCGTGGCCTCCAGCGTCGCCTCATCTCCGACGCGGGGCGGGCCGAGGGTGGCGTCGTCGCGGAGGGCCGTGACATCACGACGGTCGTCGCGTCCGACGCCCCCGTGCGCATCCTGCTCACCGCGTCGGAGGAGGCCCGGCTCGCCCGGCGGTCGCGGGAGCTGCACGGTGACGCGGGCTCCGACGCCGTCGCCGCCACCCGGGCGCAGGTGATCGACCGCGACCGGGCCGACTCGGCGGTCACCTCCTTCACCGTGGCCGCCGACGGGGTGACGACGATCGACACCTCCGACCTCGACTTCGACGGCTCCGTGGCCGCGGTGCTCCAGGTCGTCGAGGCCGCCCGGGCATGACCGCGCGCCGGGCCGTCAGGGCCCGCGTGCTGCCGGCGAGCAGCTGCGCGTGTCGCTCGCGTCACTCGTGGGCCGCGCGCGGGTGGAGAATGGTCCCTCAAGCACCACCTGGTGACACCCCCTGTGATTCGAGGACATCGTGACCGACGAGACCGCCCGCCCCTCCGCTGACGAGGGCGCTCCGATCTCGACCAGCGTCCAGCCCGACGACGAGTCGGTCGAGCGCGCCCTGCGCGCAGGCCTCGACGAGTTCGAGCTGAGCCCCGAGGACCAGGCCCTGCTCGACGCGCAGGGGCCGTATGCCGCTGACGCCACGCCCCGGGGTCCGCTGCCCGTCGTGGCCGTCGTCGGCCGACCCAACGTCGGCAAGTCGAGCCTCGTCAACCGCATCCTCCGGCGCCGTGAGGCCGTCGTCGAGGACGTGCCCGGCGTGACCCGTGACCGCGTCTCCTACGAGGGGGAGTGGTCCGGACGCCGCTTCACCATCGTCGACACCGGCGGCTGGGAGGCCGACGCGACCGGTATCCACCTGCGGGTGGCCGAGCAGGCCGAGATCGCCATCGACCTCGCCGACGTCGTCATGTTCGTCGTCGACGCCACCGTCGGAGCCACCGATGACGACGAGTCCGTCGTCAAGCTGCTCCGCCGCTCCGGCAAGCCCGTCGTGCTCGTCGCCAACAAGGTCGACGACCAGCGCGGCGAGGCCGACGCGGCCACGCTGTGGAGCCTCGGGCTCGGCCAGCCGTGGCCCGTCTCCGCCGTCCACGGCCGGGGCAGCGGTGATGCGCTCGACGCGATGCTCGACGTGCTGCCCGCCGTCTCGGCACACGGCGCGTATGCGCAAGGTGGCCCGCGTCGGGTGGCCCTCATCGGTCGTCCCAACGTCGGCAAGTCGAGCCTGCTCAACCGGCTCGCCGGCTCGGAGCGCGTCGTCGTCGACGACGTCGCGGGCACGACCCGTGACCCCGTCGACGAGCTCATCGAGCTCGGTGGCACGACGTGGCGCTTCGTCGACACGGCCGGCATTCGTCGCCGTGTCCACCAGACCCGTGGAGCGGACTTCTACGCCTCGCTGCGCACCCAGACCGCGCTGGAGAAGGCTGAGGTCGCCGTCGTGCTCATCGACGCCGAGGAGGCGATCGCGGAGCAGGACATCCGGGTGATCCAGCAGGCCATCGACGCCGGCCGCGCCATCGTCATCGCCTACAACAAGTGGGACACCATCGACGACGAGCGCCGCTACTACCTCGAGCGCGAGATCGAGAAGGAGCTCGTCCAGGTGCCGTGGGCCCCGCGGGTCAACATCTCGGCCAAGACCGGCCGGCACATGGACCGGCTCGTCCCCGCCATCGAGACGGCATTGGAGTCCTGGGACACCCGGGTCCCGACGGGTCGGCTCAACGCCTTCCTCGGGGAGATCGTCGCCGGTCACCCGCACCCGGTGCGCGGTGGCAAGCAGCCGCGCATCCTCTTCGCGACCCAGGCCTCCACGATGCCGCCGCGCTTCGTGTTGTTCGCGTCGGGCTTCATCGAGGCCGGCTACCGCCGGTTCATCGAGCGTCGCCTCCGCGAGACCTTCGGCTTCGAGGGCACCCCGATCGAGGTCTCGGTGCGCGTCCGCGAGAAGCGCAGCAAGCGCTGACCTGAGGCGGGGCGGCCACCCCGATTCGGTTGTGGGGCAGCGCGTGCGCTATCGTTTCGTTCGCCCCGAGGGGCATTCGGGCTGTGGCGCAGCTTGGTAGCGCACTTGACTGGGGGTCAAGGGGTCGCAGGTTCAAATCCTGTCAGCCCGACGGATGTTTGTGCAGGTCAAAGTGTTGTGAGGTCGAGGGAAACCGTGATCGTGCGACATGCGTGCAAGAAGGGGCTGGGTT
>JBBRGO010000046.1:0-15841 GCA_038224055.1 Actinomycetales bacterium | reverse complement strand
GCGACGAACGCGTGGAGCTTGAGGGCGATGATCAGGACGAGCAGGACGAGCACGGCGGCTGCTGCGATGAGCAACAGCGGCACCGTCCCGTAGGCGGGTTCGACGGCAGCGGCGAACATGTGACTCCCTTGTCAGGTGGTGAGGTGAACCGTGGGGGTGCCGCCCGGGGGTGAGCGGCTGGTGTCGACCATGGTGACGCAATAAGCATACGATTGTAAAGAGGCAATCGGTATCGACTGTCTATTGCTCGTGGCCGCGGTGGGGCAGGATGGGCCTGTGAGAGCGATGAGCGCTGCCGGAGCGGCCCCCAGCGGAGCCGGCAAGCACGCAGATCTGCTCGACCAGCTCGGGGCCGACCTCGTCGGCGGACGCCTCACCCCGGGATCCGTCCTGTCGACCGAGCAGGTGGAGCAGCGGTATGCCGTCTCCCGGTCGATCGCCCGCGAGGCGGTCAAGGTCCTCGAGTCGATGGGGGTCGTGGCGAGCCGGCGCCGTGTCGGGATCACGGTGCGCCCGGAGGCCGAGTGGGATGCCCTCAGCCCGCTCATCGTGAGGTGGCGCCTCGACGGACCCGGGCGCGAGGCAGAGCTCCAGTGGCTGAGCGAGCTGCGCAGCGGGATCGAGCCCGTCGCGGCGCGGCTCGCGGCGGGTCGCGCGTCCGAGGCCCAGCAGGACGCCCTGGCCTCGGCGGCGGCCGGCATGTCCTCGACGGGTCGGCGCGGTGATCTCGAGGCCTACCTGCGCCACGACGCCGCCTTCCACCACACGCTGCTGCGCGCGTCGGGCAACCCGATGCTGGCCCGCTTCGGTGACCTCGTCGAGGAGGTCCTGGCCGGACGCACCCACCACCGCCTCATGCCGTCGCGGCCGAACCCGCAGGCCATCGACTGGCACCGCGAGGTCGCGGAGGCGGTCGCCTCGCGGGACGCGGTCGCGGCAGAGGCCGGCATGGCCCTGATCGTGGCCGAGGCGCAGGCGGCGATGACCGAGCAGCTCGCCGCCTCGTCGGACTGAGCCGTCCTCCCCCGTCAGCCCCCCTCGGCGGCGAGACGCTCGAGGACCTCGCGGACGGTCGCCGCGATGAGGTCCACCTTGTAGCCGGTCTCGGGCAGCGGGTCGGCGCCGGCAGTCGCCGCCTCGGACACCGCCGCGATGGTGGTCTCGTCGAGGAGCGACCCGGTCAGGATGTCCTCGGCGGCGCGGAGGCGCAGCGGCACCGGGGCCACCCCACCGATGGCGAGCCCGCACTCCTGCACCCGTCCGTCCTCGCCCCGGCGCACCCGGCAGACGGCCTCGACGAGCGGCCACTCCGCCTCGAAGCGGCTGATCGCCCGGAAGTAGGCCGCTCGCTCGCCGGCGAGCGCCGGTGGCAGGACGACCGTGGTGAGCACCTCACCCTCCGGGAGCCGGTGGTCCCGGGTGCCGTCCGATCCGTCGCCGAGCAGCTCCTCGACGCCGAGGTGGGCGCCTCCCGACACGGTCACCGTGGCGTCGTAGGTCAGCAGGGCCATGGCGAGCGACGACGGGTGCGGGTGCACGCACGGGGAGGTGTCGAAGGCGACGCCGTAGAGGTGGCGGCCGTCCCGGGCCGGGCAGGTCGTGCCACCGGCCTTCAGGCAGCTGGTCTCGGGGTGGCGGTAGTACCAGCAGCGCGTGTGCTGGAGCAGGTTGCCACCGATCGTCGCCACGGCTCGCACCTGCGGGGTCGCGAGCCCGGCGCAGGTGAGCGCGAGCGCGGGGTAGGAGCCGCTCAGCTCACGGGCGAGGCGGGCCACCGTGACCCCCGCCCCGATGACGAGGCCGCCGCCCTCCGCCTCGGGGACGTCGGAGACGTCGGCGAAGCCGGGCAGGCCGGTGAGGTCGATGATCCGCGGCTGGGCGTTGCTCGTGCGCAGCCGCTCCTGGAGGTCGGTGCCTCCTGCCCGGAAGACAGTGTCCTCGACGGTGGCACCGTCGGGCACCCGGGGCAGCTCGTCGAGGGAGGTGACGAAGGTGATGTCGGTCATCGCAGCGCCTCCACGACCCGGTCCGGTCGCACCGGGAGGGTGAGTGGCCGCCACCCGGTCGCGTTGTGGATCGCGTTGCCGACCGAGGCCGCCGGGCTGATCGTGGCGACCTCACCGAGTCCGATCCCGCCCCCGGGCACCCGGTCCCAGCCGTCCTCGTGGAAGTGGATCTCGATGTCGGGGGTGTCCCCGAGCTGGGGGATCCGGTAGTCCTCGAGGGTGGAGCTGAGGGTGAGGCCGGTGTGGGGGTCGAGCACCTGGTCCTCGTAGAGCGCCAGGCCGATGCCCTGGATGACCGAGCCCTCGCACTGGCTGCGCGCGAGCTCCGGCACGTGGATCCGGCCCACGGCGATGCCGCCCTTGACCGTGAGCACGCGGGTGCGCCCGGTCCGGGTGTCGACCTCGACCTCGGTGACGTGGACCGCCCCGGAGAAGCCGCGCCCGATCTGCATGTGTGACGACGTGACCGGCACGGCGCGCAGCCCCCGGTCACCGCCCCGGGTCGCCGTGGCCGACAGCCCGTCGTGCGTCGCACCCACCGGGCCACCGACGAGGTCGCGCAGCCGCTGCGCCGCCTCCCGCGCGGTGGGCCAGAGGGACACGGTCGTCCGGCTCCCACCCGAGGTGGGTCCGTGGGTCGTCGCGGCGGTGGACCGCCCGAGCCGGACCTCGACGGACTCGGGCGCGACCTCGAACACCTCGGCGACGGCCCGGGCGACGACGGTGCGGCTCCCCGTGCCCATGTCCTGGCTCGCGGTCTCGGCCACGAGCCGACCACCCTGCACGGAGACGACGACCTCGGCGTCCGGATCGACGATGTAGATCCAGTTCGCGGCGGCCACCCCGACCCCGCGGCGGTAGCGGCCGGTCTGGCTGCCCGACGCCGGCCGGTCGCGCCACAGCGGGAGCGCCGAGGCCCAGTCGTAGAGCGCCGCCCGTTTCGCGTTGCCGTCCCACTGCCGCCGCAGGCCGATCGGGTCACGCCCCAGTCGGTGGGCGGCCTCGTCGATCGTCTGCTCCAGGGCCCACGCGTAGGTCGGGCCGCCGGGTCCCCGGAAGGGCGCCCCGGGCGGGGCGTTGGTCACGATGTCGGTGTCCCGAGCCAGCCGGGGGGACCGCTCGTAGCTGAGCATCGCGAGGGCAGCCACCTGGTTGCCGACCGCGACCCCGGCGTGGCTCTCGGTGTCGACGACGAGGGCCTCCAGGCCTCCGTCGGCCTCGTCGACGAGGAGCGAAACCGTGGTGCGACTGCCCGGGCGGTTCCCCGTGGCCGTGAGCTCCTCGCGCCGGTCGAGCACGACGCTCACCGGATGCCCGCTCGCCCGGCTCAGCTCGATCGCCGCGACGGTCTCGCTCGTCATGCCGAGCTTGGAGCCGAAGCCTCCGCCGACGTGGTCGGCGACGACCTCGACCTGGTCCGGCTCGAGGCCGAAGCGCTCCGCCGCGGCGATGCCGACCGCCTCGACGGCCTGGGTGCTCACCCAGAGCCGGAGCAGGTCGGGATTGGTCCAGTCGGCCACGCACGCGTGCGGCTCGAAGCTCGTGTGCAGCTGGGACGCGGTGTGGAACTCGAGCTCGACCAGGCCGGGAGCCCCTCGGCCCCGGGCCGTGGAGATCCGCCGCTTGGCCACCGTCCCCAGGAAGGGCACCCGGCTCGGGCCCCGCTCGTTGCCGTGCCACGGCGCCGGCGTCGTCCCGCCCTCCGACGCGGTCGGGGCCTGCTTGCGGGCCGCCTTGTCGGCGAACACGAGGGGGGCGTCCGCTCGCTTGGCCACCTCCGGGTCGATGACGTGGGGCAACGGCTGGAGGTCGACCGCGACTTCCGCCGCGGCCCGGCGCGCAGCGGTGACCGTCTCGGCCGCGACCGCGAGGATCGGCTGTCCGGCCCAGCGGACCCGACGGTCCTCGGGGAGGAGGTCGACGGCATACGCCACGTCGCCGAGGTCGACCTCGCGGACGATTCCCGCCGCGACCGGCGAGCGCCGGATCACCCCGTGGAGCATCCCCGGGAGGGTCACGTCCACGGTGTATGCCGCTCTGCCCGTGACCTTCTCGGGCCCGTCGACCCGGACCACCCGCAGGGTGGTGTCGTCGTGCTCGCCGCGGCAGGCGGCCGCGACGGCCCGGTAGATCCCCTCGTAGGAACCGCACCGGCACAGGTGGCCGGCGAGCGCCTCGGCGATGGCCTGCCGGTCCGGCTCGGCCGTGCCGTGCTCGGCGCGCCACCGGTCGTGGAAGGCGGCCGCACTGACGATGAAGCCGGGCGTGCAGAAGCCGCACTGCAGCCCGTCGTGCGCGAGGAAGGCGAGCTGCACCGGGTGCAGGCCGTCATCGCCGGCGATCCCCTCGACCGTCGTCACGGCGGCTTCGCGCAGCCGCGTCGCCGGGAGCAGGCAGCTGACCACGGGCTCACCGTCGAGCAGCACCGTGCAGGCGCCGCAGACGCCCGCCCCGCAGACGAGCTTGGTGCCGGTCAGGTCGAGCTGGCCGCGCAGCACGTCGACCGCGGACTCCGACCCACCGATCTCCACGCTCCGACTCGCCCCGTTGACGGTGGTGTCGAACTGCACGGTGGGTCCTCCCGCTCGGACGTCGGTGCCGGTCTCGGCCCGTGATCACAGTACGGCGGCCGCCCCCGCTCGGCCAGTGTCACGAAGCCACGTTCCGGTCCTCGCCCGGATGCCGCCCGGATGCCGTCCGGACCCCGTCCGGACGAGGCTGCCCCGGCCCCCTCAGGTCCGGATGAGGGCGAGCTCCCGGGCCAGGTTGAGACCCACCTGGCTCGCGATCGCCTGCTCGACGAGGCCGCCGATGAACGGCAGGTCGACCCCGATCCCGAGGTCCACGACGATGCGGCTGCCGGTCGACGTGGGGCGCACCGACCCCGTCCCGGTGACGTTCGCGCTCACCCCCGTGACCGTGAAGTCGAGCACGCCGGACAACCCGGTCACCGACCCAGCCGACCCAGCCGACCCAGCCGACCCAGCCGGCCCAGCCGGCCCGCCCGGCCCGTCCGGTGCCGTGCTGCCGACCGCGGACCAGCGCTCGACCCGGCGGACCGAGGGCGGGGACGACAGCCGGTACCGGACGACCGACGGCAGCCAGTCCAACGGCACCGGGCCGACGAGGGTCGCCTCGACCACCGCGTCCGTGACCTCGAGCGCCGCCAGGACGAGCCGACCCTCCCCGGCGAGCCGGACCCGGGACTCCCAGTGCGCGAGATCGCGCAGCACGTCGAGGACCTCCGCGACCGCAAGGGTGAGCTCACGGGCCTCCCGCACCGATGTCGTCATGGGTGCAGCGTGCGGCCCGGGAGTCATCGTCGCAAGGCCTGGGTGGGCTCCCCCCACGAGCTCCGGCACGAGCCGGTCCTGACCGAATCGTTTCGACGGGGGTGAGACTCCGGCCGCGCTGAGGCAGGATGGACCCGGAGAGGCCTCAAGCCCCCCGAAGGAGAAGTGTGAGTCCCGAACGGTCAGCCATCGGCAGCGACACGAACACCGACATCGGAGCCGGTCAGACCCTCCGGCGCGAGAGCCACCGCACCTCGCCAGCGGGACGGGGTCCGTCCGGGACCGCGAGCGACCGCGAGCGCCGCTCGAGAGCGCTGGAGTGGCCGCGGGACGCGACCGGCCAGACCCGCCGCCCGTCCGACGCCACGCAGACCGCCGGGTCGGCCACCGACCCGCACCGCACGATGGACGCCATCGACGTGATGCTGCGGGAGGTCCACGCCGACCTCGAGGCGGGCTGGGCCGACCGCGTCCCGGGCCCGCCCGACATACTCGGGCAGGACCTGCCGGAGACGCTGCTCGGCTGGCTGCTCCCGGCGACGGGCAAGCGGCTCCGACCGCTCATGTGCCACTGGGGCTGGGTCGCGGCGCACGTCTCGGCCGACGACCGCGACGGTGCCCGGCCGGGCGCCGACGGGGCGAACGGGGCGCGCGGTGCGGACGGTCACGACGTCATGGTCCGCACGGGAGCGGCCCTCGAGCTGCTGCACCTCTTCGCCCTCGTCCACGACGACATCATGGATCGCGGAGACTCCCGGCGCGGCCGGGTCACGGCCCACGTCGAGGCCGCCGCCTCGCACACGGAGCACGGTGCGCTCGGAGACGCGGTCCTCTTCGGCGACAGCGTCGCGATCCTGCTCGGTGACCTCGCCCTGAGCGAGGCGGCCGTGCTCATCGCCGACGCGCCCGCGAGCCTGCGCGCCCTCTGGCGCGAGATGCTGCGTGAGCTCGTCCACGGCCAGCTCCTCGACGTCACCGCCGCGGCGGCCCGCCGGCGCGACGTCGACCACGCCCGCCGAGTGGCTCGCCTCAAGTCGGGCGCCTACACGATCCAGCGACCGCTCCTGCTCGGGGCGCTCGCCGCGGGAGCCGACGGCGATCAGCTCGCCGCGCTCACGGCCTACGGTGAGCACCTCGGCGAGGCCTTCGCCCTGCGCGACGACGTGCTCGGCGTCTGGGGTGACCCCGCGACGACCGGCAAGCCCGTCGGGGACGACCTCCTCGCGGCCAAGGCCACGGTGCTGCTCGCCGAGGCCCGGCGACTGCTCCCCGACGAGGCCAGCGAGCGCTACCTCGGGCCGGCGTGCGTCATCACCCCCGAGGACGTGCCGGAGCTGCAGCGCCTCATGGTCGAGGCCGGGGTCCGCGACGAGGTCGAGGCCCGCATCGAGCGAGAGCTCGCCCTCGCCCTGGCCCACCTCGACGACGCCGAGCTGCACCCGCTCGCGGTCGAGAACCTCACCCTGCTCGCCCACGCAACTGCCCGGAGGACCACATGAGCGTCGTCGTCATCGGAGCCGGCCTCTCCGGCCTCTCCGCCGCCTGTCATCTCATCGGCCAGGGCCACGAGGTGACCGTCGTCGAGCGGCACCACGCCGCCGGCGGCCGCGGGCTTCGGGTCAACCAGGACGGCTTCACCTTCGACACCGGCCCCACCGTGATGACGATGCCCGACCTCGTCGCCGACGCCCTGCGTGCGGTCGGGTCCAACCTCGCCGACGCGCTGCCGATGCGACTGCTCGACCCGGCCTACCGGGCCCGCTACACCGACGGCAGCGAGATCATGGTCCGCCACGGCGTCGAGGCGATGCGCCAGGAGATCGCCGACACGTGCGGGAGCGTCGACGCAGCCGCCTTCGTCGACTTCGCGGCCTGGCTGCGCCAGCTCTACCGGGTCGAGATGCCCCACTTCATCGACGCGAACTTCGACTCCCCCCTCGACCTGATGGGCTCCCCCGGCGCCGCGGCCAAGCTCGTGCGGCTCGGCGGCTTCCGCCGGCTCGGGCCGGTTATCCGCGAGTGGTTCACCGACCCGCGGCTGCACCGTCTCTTCTCCTTCCAGGCGTTGTATGCCGGGCTGTCGCCGGAGCGCGCGCTCGCCCTCTACGCCGTGATCACCTACATGGACTCCATCGAGGGCGTCTGGTTCCCGGAGGGCGGCATGGACGCGGTCCCGGCCGCGCTCGCGACGGCGGCCGCCAAGGCCGGCGCCGACATGCGCTACGGCGCGACGGTGCAGCGGCTCTCCCTCGACCGCGGTGGCGCGGTGGCCGGCGTCGTGCTCGAAGACGGCGAGCAGATCCGGGCTGACGCCGTCGTGTGCACGCTCGACCTGCCGACGGCCTACCACCACCTGCTGCCGCAGCTGAAGCCGCCGCGGCTCGTCCGCTCGGGCAGCTACAGCCCGTCGGCCGTCGTGTGGCACATCGGCGCGAAGGGTCAGCCGGCCGCCGGCACGAACCACCACAACATCCACTTCGGCGACGACTGGGACGGCAGCTTCCGGGCGCTCATCGACGACAAGACCCTCATGCCCGACCCGTCCCGGCTCGTGACCGTGCCGACGCTCACCGACCCGACGCTCGCCCCGTCGGGAGACTCGGTCCTCTACGTCCTCGAGCCGGTGCCCAACCTGTCGGCGAAGATCGACTGGGACCGCGAGCGGGGCCCGATGCGCGAGCGCCTGCACAGCTTCCTCGGCGCCAACGGCTACCCCACCGAGGTCGTCAGCGAGCAGTTCGTCACCCCCGTCGAGTGGGCCGAGATGGGGATGCACGAGGGTACGCCCTTCGCGCTCGCCCACACCTTCATGCAGACCGGCCCGTTCCGCCCGGGCAACCTCGAGCGGCGCGTCCCCGGACTCGTCTTCGCCGGGTCGGGAACCGTTCCGGGAGTGGGCGTCCCGATGGTCCTGATCAGCGGAAAGCTGGCGGCCGAGCGCGTCACCGACTACCTCCCGCCGACCGCCCGCCGGGTCGCCAGCGGGACCGCGCCGAGGACGCGGAGCAGGCTGGACGGTATACGCTCCCTCGCCACGGGTGCACGGCGGTGAGCGCGGTGACCGAGCCCCGCTCCGAGCAGCTCGACGAGGGCTACCGCCGCTGCGCCCGGATCACGAGGCAGCACGGCACGACGTACTACTGGGGGACCCTCCTGCTGCCGCCGGAGCGCCGCCGCCACGTCTACTCCGTGTATGCGTTGTGCCGGCTCGCGGACGACATCGTCGACGAGCCGGGGGCGACCTCTCCCGCGCAGGTCGAGGCGACGACCCGGCGGCTCGACGAGTTCGCCGAGACCTTCCGCCGGGTGGCTGCCGGTGAGCCGACGGACGACCCGGTCATCGCCGCCGTCGGGCACAGCGTCCGGTCGTGCGACATCCCCGGCGAGTGCTTCGAGCGCTTCTTCGGGGCGATGGCACAGGACCTCACCCAGACGCGCTACGAGACGTGGGACGACCTGCTCGGCTACATGGACGGCTCCGCGGCGGTCATCGGCGAGATGATGCTGCCGGTGCTGCGGCCCACCTCCCCCGCCGCGCTCGAGCCCGCTCAGGCGCTCGGGCTCGCCTTCCAGCTGACGAACTTCCTGCGCGACATCGGCGAGGACCTCGGGCGCGGCCGCGTCTACGTGCCGCAGGAGGACCTGCGCCGCTTCGGCGCCGACCCGTGGGCCCGCACGGTGACGCCCGAGTGGCGCGACCTGATGCGCTTCGAGATCGAGCGCAACCGCGAGCTCTACACGGTCGCCGACGAGGGAATCGCCCTGCTACCGCGCGCCTCGGCCCGCTGCGTGGGTGCCGCCCGCACCCTCTACGCCCGGATCCTCGAGCGCATCGAGGCCGCCGACCACGACGTCTTCACCTCGCGCGCCCGCGTCCCCACGTGGCGCAAGGCTGCGGTGAGCACCCGGGTGCTCGTCGTCGGCCCGCGCTGAGGGGGTCCACAATGGCAGGACCAGCCTGTCGGCCCCTGTCGGCACCCGTCAGCCCCCGTCAGCCCCCGTCAGCCCCCGTCAGCACCGACCCGAAAGCGGTGAGCCCGTGAGCTTCCGACCGATCCTGCGGACCGCGCCCGACGGACCGGGAGATCTGGGGTCCGCAGCTGCCAAGGCGCCGATCAACCCACTGCGGCACGTTCCCCCGGAGCCGCGCGACCGGTTGTCCGGCACCTGGCGGCAGGCCCGTCCTGCCCGTATCCGCAGGTCCTTCGAGCTCTCGCAGCAGCGGGACCCCGGCGGCTGGCACGTCGTCGGTGCGTCCGGGGACGTCGGGTCGACCCGCTCGGTGACGCGGGTCCTGCTCGGTCGGGAGGTCGTGCTCTGGCGTGCCGAGGACGGTGGCCTCAGGGCCGGGCCGGGCTCGTGCCCGCACCTCGGGGCGCTCCTCGAGGACTGCGAGGTGATGCACGGGCAGGTCTACTGCCGGTGGCACGGCCTCGCCCTGGCCGAAGGCGTCCGGCGCGACTGGCTCACCTTTCCGGCCCACGACGACGGTGTCTTCCTCTGGGTGCAGCTGCCGACTCCCGGCGAGGAGCCCGGCGAGGCACCGGTCCTCACGACCCGGCCCCCGGCCGAGACGTCGTTCGCGACCGTCGTCACCGTGCGCGGACGCTGCGAGCCGGCCGACATCGTCGCCAACCGCCTCGACCCCTGGCACGGCACCTGGTACCACCCCTACGCCTTCAGCCACCTCACCGTCGACGACTCCGCCTCGAGTGACGAGGTGCTCGTCGTCGACGTCGCCTTCCGGGTGTCGAAGAGCTGGGGCGTGCCGGTGCGGGCCGAGTTCGCCTGCCCCGACGCCCGGACGATCGTCATGACGATCACCGGGGGCGAGGGCACCGGCAGCGTCGTCGAGACCCATGCGACCCTGCTCGGCCATGACGAGGCGGGCCACCCGGTGACGGTGATGACCGAGGCGACGATCGCGCACTCGAACCGCAAGGGGTTCGCCGTGGCCCGTGCCCTGGCCGGCCTGATCCGCCCGGCGGTCGCCTCGACGGCCCGGCAGCTCTGGGTCGACGACATGGCGTATGCCGAGCGCCGCTGGCTGCTGCGCGACCGCGGCGAGTCCTACGGCGCCTGACGGGCCGACCAGGGCGCGGCCGAAGGGGTCACATCTGCAGGGCCGCGCCCCGCACGCCAGGTTCAGCGGGCGAGGAACCGCCGGGCGGCGTGGGCGGCGGCCTGACCGCGCCCGCGCTGCGGCACGGTCCAGAGGTCGTGCCCGTCGAGGCCGGCCGCCTCGAGCAGCGTGTTGGCGGCGAGCCAGCCGGTTGTCGCGGCCCGCTCCATCAGCGCGACGGGGTAGGCGCACCGGATGCCGTCCCCGGCCAGCACCACCCGCGGGTCGGGCGTGACGACGCCGGGACGGTCCGCCCACGTGTCGGTGCCGGCGAGCGGGCAGTCCTCGGCGAGGATCCACTCGTCGTGCACCACCGTCGCCCCGTCGAGCTCGGGGTGGATGCGGTGCAGCTGTGTCAGCAGCTCCGCGCGGAGGGCGGTCTCGTCGGCACCGGGCTGGACGGCATACGCATGGAGCTCGACGACGCAGCCACCGGACCCGGCCGCCCATTCCCCGGCGCCCTGCTCCATCTGCTCGACGAAGGAGACGTTGTCGAGAGGGCCGTAACCGCTCGTGCCGAGGAAGGGTGGGCTTCCTTGCGGTGCAGGTTGATCGAGCCACAAGCGCCACACAGCGAACGGGGGCGTGATCCGCAGACCCGCGATCCGCGAGCGCCATCCAGAGTCGCCGAGCCAGGCCGCGTCGGCGACGAGGCGCTGCAACGGAGCCCGGTCGACGGCGAGCACGACGGCGTCGGCATCCAGCGCCGAGCCGTCTCCCAATCGCACCTGGACCCCGCCGTCGTCGAGCTCCGCGAGCCCGGTGACCTCCACGCCCACGCGCACGTCGACGCCGAGCCGGTGGAGGTGACGGCCCAGGGGGGCCCAGAGCGCGGAGTCGTAGTCGGCACTCGGGACGTCGAAGAGCAGTCCCTCCGACGACCCGGTGAAGTAGGTGTGGAACATCGCCACGAGCTCGCCACCGGAGAAGTCGCGGGGGTCGGCGAAGAAGCTCCTGGCGAAGACCTCGAGGGCGAGGTGGCGGGCCTCGTCGGGGAAGCAGAGTCGGTCGAGGACGTCGGCCGCGCTCACCCCGTCGTACTCGCTGTAGGTGTCGGGGAAGGTCACGTCGAGCAGTCCCAGCGCCGCACCGACGTCGACGTGACGCAGCGCGGCCAACGGGAAGCTCGGGCTCTGCGCGACGAAGGCGGCGATGCTGAGCGGGGGGGTCCTCGGGATCCGCGCGAAGGAGTCGGTCGGGCCGTCGGCGAGGCTGAGCGGGTAGTCCTCGACGAAGCGGAGCCGCTCGAGCCCGGGGTCACTGCGCCGCAAGAGCGCTCGCAGGTTGTAGTACTGCCGGAAGAAGGCGTGGAAGCCGCGGCTCATCGAGCCGGGTCGCTCCCCGGGCAGGTCGATGTCCCAGGAGCGAACCCGCCCGCCCAGGGTCGCCTGCCGCTCGACGAGCGTCACGGCCACGCCGCGCTCGGCCAGGCCGGTGGCGGCCGCGAGCCCTGCGACGCCGCCACCCACGACGACGACCCCCCGTCCGGCGAGCGGTCGCACCGCCTCACCCGGGGTGGCGGCCGGGTGCCACTCCGCCCGGTGGTCCCGGCCCGGCCGCCAGCGCGCCGGGCTCACGAGTCGAGCGGACGGCGGGCGTGGAAGGTGTGGATGATGCCGCGCTGCCAGCTGCCCATCGTCCGCGAGCGCACGTCCTCGAACCCTGCCACCAGCAGCCGCTCCATCAGCCGCTGCGTCGAGTCCATCTCCATGACGCTCTTCCAGAGGTACTGGTAGAGCCGGGTCCGGCGCGACGTGACGTAGCCGAGCGGCACGACGACCGACCAGCAGACGGCGGTCCAGACCGCCTCGGCCTTCCGGTTGCCCGCGACCGAGTACTCGTGGATGACGAGCGCCGCACCGGGCCGGAGCACCTCGTGCAGGGAGGCGAGCAGGGCGTCGCGCTCGGGGACGTTGCGCACCAGGTAGGCGGCGAAGATCCCGTCGAGACCGCCGTCGGCGACGACGTCCGTCAGCTCGGCCAGCCCACCCACACCCTCGGCCCGGCCCTGCGCGAAGGTGACCCCTCTCGGCCAGTCCTTCTTGCGGGCCTCGCGGAGCATCCCGGCCGAGGCGTCGACCCCGACGAGCGTGTAGTCGCGGCCGCTCTCCTCGAGGGCCGCGACGAGGGCCTTCGTCGAGGCGCCGGAGCCGCAGCCGAGGTCGAGGAGGCGCACGGGTCCGGTCCCGGCGGGCCGCGACTCGACGAGCACCGTCGCCGACGCCCGCAGGTGTGCGTGGTAGCCGGGGTTGAGCGCGACCATGAGGTCGTAGCGGTCGGCGACCTCGTCGAAGGCCTCGGAGACCTCACCTCGGGGGACCGCGTGCGTCGTCGTCATGACTGGCTCCTTCTGTGGCTCATCGGTTCGGCGGTGGAGGTGGGGTCGGCGCGGCGGGACTTCCGCTTGCCGCGCTCCCACAGGGCGATGCAGCTCGTCACCATCGAGAAGCCGAAGAGGTAGTCCTCGACCGGGACGTCCCACGGGAACCGCAGCCCGAGGTGGTGCTCGGGGTTGTAGATGACGATGGGTGTGCTCAGCTTGGTCAGCCAGCCGTCGACGAGCACCTGGAAGGCGACGACGATGGCCATCGCGACCCAGTACTGCGCCGTGCGGAAGATCCCGACCCGTAGCCGCAGCACGAGAGCGATGGTGATGGCAACGGAAAGCACTGCCAGCACGGTGTACTCACGCATCCGAACGCCTGCCTCGGAGCCGGCGGACCGTCGTCAGCACCGTGCCGACCGCCTGGTAGGAGAGCAGGCCGCAGATGGGGATCACGACGAAGAAGACGAGCTCCTCGAGCGGCATACGCAACGGGAGCAGGATGCCCGTGACGAAGTCGGGGTTGTAGCTCCAGTGACCGCGCCAGATGCCGACGATGTCCCACGCGGAGTAGGCGACGACGACGGGCAGCATCGCCATGAGCAGCAGCCGCGGCCGGCGGTAGACGCGCGCGTCGAAGACGAACTCCAGCGGCAGCGTGACGAGCAGGCACGCCACCATGAGCGCGAGGTACTGATAGCGGTCCATCGGCCCCGTTCTCGTGTCTCGTGGCTGTCGTCCGTATGCCGCTGGGCTCGGTCGCGAGGACCCGCGGGCCCATCGTGTCGTCAGCCTACGTGAGCCCGCCCGGCCAGGCCCCGCCCCCGTCCCGCCCCGCGAGGCGCTCCCACGGAAGGGGCGACTCCGCACGCGGCGGGGTCGTGTGCCTACTGTAGGCAGATGACTACTTCCATCAAGCGCGTCGTCGTGACCGGAGCAGCGGGCAAGGCCGGACGGGCCGCCGTCGCCGAGCTGACGGAGCACGGCTACGACGTGCTCGCCACCGATGCCGCCCCGCGGCCGGCTGATCTCGACGGCGAGTTCCTGCGCGCCGACCTCACGGTCTACGGGGAGGCCGTCGACGTCCTCTCGGGTGCGGACGCCGTCGTGCACCTGGCCAACATCCCCGCGCCGGGCCTGCGTCCGGCAGCGGCGACGCTCACCGAGAACACCTCGATGAACGCCCACGTCTTCCTCGCCGCGAAGGAGCTCGGTCTCCAGCGGGTCGTGTGGGCCTCGAGCGAGACGACGCTCGGGCTCGCCTTCGGCCCGGACTCACCGCCGCGCTACGCCCCTGTCGACGAGGACCACTTCCCGTTCCCCGAGTCGACCTACGCCCTGTCGAAGGTACTGACCGAGACGATGGCCGAGCACATCTCGCAGTGGTCGGGCATCCCCTTCGTCGGGCTCCGCTTCTCCAACATCTTCACCGATGCCGACTACGAGCGGGTCCCCGGCTTCAAGGACGACCCCGAGTCGCGGATCTGGAACCTGTGGGGCTACATCGACGTCCGTGACGGCGCAGCCGCCTGCCGCAACGCCCTCGAGGCGGACACGACGGGTTCGGTCAACGTCATCATCGCCAACGACGACACGATCGTGAGTGACGAGTCGGCCGTCCTCATGCAGCGCTTCTTCCCCGAGGTCGAGGTCCGCGGCGAGCTGACCGGGCACGAGACCCTCCTGTCCAACAAGCGCGCCAAAGAGCTCATCGGCTTCGCCCCGACGCACGGCTGGCGCGTCGGCATCCCCGTCTGAGGTCTCGGCCGGCCGACCCTGACCCGCCGGGCCACGGTCGGCCGTGCGTCCTGCACCGGCGGCGAACGACTCGCCCGTCTCCTCGTGGGGCAACGTGAGGTGGCGAGCCGTAGTCTCGGGCTTGTGAGCGAAGACCAACCGGTGACGAAGGGCCCCGTTCTCGGCGCCCCACGCGCGCCGCGTCCCCATGGCCCGACGCAGTGGGTCGCCATCAGCCCGGCGAACACCCGACGCACGGCCTTCATCATCATCGTCGCGATCGTGCTGCTGTGGATCGCGACCTGGGCCTTCCAGGCGACGGGCTCCTTCCTGCTGCTGCTCCTGCTCGCGTGGCTGCTGTCCATCGCGATGGAGCCGGTCGTGCTCCTGATGACCAAGCGCGGGATGAAGCGTGGCCTCGCCACCGGGCTGACGATGCTGGGGATGCTCGTCGGTTTCGGCGCGCTCGGGGAGATGTTCGGCTCGGTATTCGTCTCCCAGCTCTCCGATCTCGGGACGCAGCTACCCAATGCCATCACGGCGGCGATCAACTGGGTCAACTCGACCTTCCAGACCTCCTTCGACATCGCGCAGATCCAGAAGACGCTCGACCTCACCCCGGACAAGCTCGGGGAGCTCGCCGGTCGCTACGGCGGCGGCATCCTGGGCATCTTCGGCTCGCTCCTCACCTTCATCTTCGACGCCCTGACGATCCTCGTCTTCGCCTACTACTTCTCGGCCGACAGCCCCAAGCTGCGCCAGGCGATCGGCTCCTGGCTCCCCCAGCGCTTCCAGCGCGTCTTCGTCACCGTGTGGACGATCTCGGTGGAGAAGACGGGCGGCTACGTCATCTCCAAGCTCGTCCTCGCCAGCCTGTCCGCCGCTTTCCACGTCGCGTTCTTCTGGTTCATCGACGTGCCCTTCTGGCTCCCGCTCGGCATCTTTGCCGGCATCGTCGGCCAGTTCATCCCGACCATCGGCACCTACATCGGCGTGGTCCTGCCGGCCCTCTTCACGCTGCTGAACGAGCCGGTCAACGCCCTGTGGATCGCGATCTTCGCGACGATCTACCAGCAGATCGAGAACTACGTCTTCACCCCGAAGATCAGCCGCCGGACCATGGACGTGCACCCGGCGATCGCGCTGGGTTCCGTCATCGCGGGCGCAGCACTGCTCGGCCCGATCGGCGCTCTCATCGGGATCCCGATCGCTGCGGTGAGCCTCTCGGTCCTCGACACCTTCACCCACCGCCACGAGCTGCTGCCCGAGCTGGCTCAGCTCAAGGACGAGGACGAGGAGGAGGAGGGCCGCAAGTCGGGCAAGGAGCGTCGCAAGAGTCGCAAGGAGAACGGCTCCGGGG
>JBBRGO010000045.1:0-16266 GCA_038224055.1 Actinomycetales bacterium | reverse complement strand
ACCGACGCCCGGGTGATCCGGAAGATCACCGCGAAGGGGATCGTCGCGAGGGCGAGGGCGGGCAGGATGAGGTGCTTGAAGGCGTCCCACGCGGCGTCCCACTCCTGGGTGATGGTGCCGTCGAGCACGAAGAAGCCGGTGACGCGCGTCGCGTCGATGCCCGGGCTCTGGCGCCCGGACACGGGCAGCCACTGGTGCTCGAGCGCGAAGTAGTACTTGAGCAGGAAGGCGAGGAAGAAGACGGGGACGGCGACCCCGATGAGCGAGACGAAGATCGTCGAGTTGTCGAACCAGGTGGCGCGCCGGCGGGCCGCCACGTAGCCGAGCGGGATGGCGATGGCCACGGCGATGATGATCGCCATGATGCTCAGCTCGAGCGTCGCCGGGAACCGGGTGAGGAAGATGTCGACGGCGTCCTTGCCGGGCAGGACGCCGTTGGAGACCCCGAAGTCGCCGGCGAGGAGGCGCTTGACGTAGCTGCCGTACTGCACCCAGATCGGCTGGTCGAGGCCCAGGGTCTTCTCGAGGGCAGCGCGGGACGCGGGGGTGGCGCGCTCCCCGAGCATGGCCGACACCGTCCCGCCCGGGAGTGCCCGCAGCCACAGGAAGAGCAGCAGCGACAGCACGACCACGACGCCGATCATCTGAATCAGTCGCCGGATGATGAATCTCAACACGACAGGTCACCTCTTCTCACGAACGGGGGCCGTCCCGGATCTCCCGGGACGGCCCCCGTCATCGTGGTTGTGCGTCCGATCCGACCGGAGGGTCGAATCAGCTCACTTGCCGCCGACCGTGACCGGGGCGAACTCCTCCGCGGTGAGCGGTGAGGCGACCAGACCCTGGACCTTCGGGCCGATCACGAGCGCCGGCGGCGAGCTCGACAGCGGCAGGCCCGGGACGTACTCGTCCTTGATCTGCGTGGCGATCTTCTCGTAGGCCGCGCTCCGCTCGTTCTCGTCGACGATCGCGTCGGCGGCCTTGAGGTCGGCCGACAGCATCTTGCCCCACGGCTGGGAGAACGTGTGGAAGTCGTTCTTCGTCGGGGCGAAGAACGTGCCGAGGAAGTTGTCCGCGGCGTTGTAGTCACCGGTCCAGCCGATGATCCAGGCGTCGAACGCGCCGGCGTCGATGCCGTCGAGGTAGCCACCGTTCCACGGCTTGGCGATCGCGTTGACCTTGACGCCGACGGCCTCGAGGTCGGTGCGCAGGGCCTCGAAGATCTTCTGCGGGTTCGGCATGTACGGCCGCGAGACCTCGGTCGGGTAGGCGAAGTTGAGGGTCATCCCCTCGGCTCCGGCCTCCTTGAGCAGTGACTTCGCCTTCGCGACGTCGTAGGGGGTCACCGCGACGTCCTTGTTGTAGCCCGCCACCGTGTCGGGCATGAACTGCGACGCGGCGGTCGCGCCCTCGGGCAGCTGGGTCTGGACCATCTGCTCACGGTTGATCGCCATGTCGAGGGCCTGACGGACCTTGAGGTCCTTCAGCTTCGGGTTCTTCTCCGGGTTGAGGCCCATGTAGAGGATGTTGAACGCCGGGCGCACGAGCACCTGGTTGCCGTCGTCCTTGAGGCCCTTCCAGTCGACCGGGTTCGGCAGGTCGTAGCCGTCGATGCTGCCGGCCTTGAGCTCCTGACGGCGCGTGGTCTCGTCGGGGATGATCTTGAAGACGAGCTTGTCGGGCTTGGCCTTCTCGCCGAAGTACGTGTCGTTGCGCACGAGGGTGACCGTCTTGTTGGCCTCGTCGTACTTGTCGAGCTTGAACGGGCCCGTTCCGACGGGAGCCTGCGAGTAGGCGGGGTAGACGAAGCCCTCACCCTGGGCCTTGACGTTGTTGGCGTCGCCCTTGTCCATGGCGGTCGGGCTCTGCATCGCGAAGGAGGCGAGCGAGAGCATCGTCGGGAACTTCGAGGTCGTGGTGTTGACCGAGAGCGTCACCGTCGCGTCGTCGACGACCTTGCAGCCCTTGTAGAGGGACTCGGAGGCCTTGTCCTTGAACGCGCCCATCGTGTAGGACCAGTACTCGGCCGGGCCGGACTGGGCGTCGGCGTTCTGGTCGAACATCCGCTCGAAGTTCTTGCAGACGGCGTCGGCGTTGAAGGGCGTGCCGTCGGTGAACTTCACGTCCGTGCGCAGCTTGAACGTCCAGTCCAGGCCGTTGTCCGAGGTGGGGATCTCGGTCGCCAGGTCCGGCGCGACGTCGGCCGTGCCCGGCTTGATCGTCAGCAGGCCGTTGAACATCTGGCGCGTGACGCGGAAGGTCTCTCCGTCCGTGGCGTAGAAGGGGTCGAACAGCTTGGGGGCTCCGGCGGCGCCGAAGGTGAACGTGCCGCCGGATGCGCCAGCGCCGTCCGTCGCGCCGGGAGTCGTCGTCTCACGGTCGGACTGGGCGCAGGCGCCGAGGGCCAGCGATACCACCGCGACGAGTGCGACGGGTGCTGCCTTTCGGGAGAACTTCATGAGTTACCTCGCTCTAGTGCGAAGGTCGCCCCCGGTAGGGGAGACCGACAGGACATCTTCTTCACGCGCGGGCGGGCCCCGCGTGACGGGTTGGTGGAAACATAGTGAAGTCAGGGGGCGGTGTCGCCGTTCGGCGGCAATGTTTACAGGTCCGAGACGTGGCACCGCAGCAGCGTCGGCCGCAGCGTCGGCGTCCCCGACGGCCGCGGCGGCGGGACGGGGCGCCGACCGGGCTGCCCGGCGTACCCCACTGCGAGGCTCGTGCACCCGAACGACCCTGCTCGGTCGGGTCAGCGGTCGGTCTCGTCGTCGAACGAGCCGAGCACCCGCTCGAGGAGGTCCTCCATCGTCACCAGCCCGAGGGGGCCGTCCGGCCCGTCGACGAGAACGAGCTGGGCGCGCTCGGACCGCATCGCCCCGACGGCGTCGAGCAGCGAGATCGTCGCGGGCACGTGGACCGCGGCGTGCGCCACCGATGTCACGGGCGCGTCGGCGGGTGCGCGGACGATGTCCCGCACGTGGACGATCCCGACCGGACGCCCGCCCTGCGTGACGACGAGGCGAGAGCGGCCGGTCTCCCGCGACAGCGCCTCGGCCTCGGCGCAGCTCGCGGTCCCGGGCAGGCCGACGACACGGCCCCAGGGCACCGTCACCGCGCCGAGCACGGTGGAGTCGAGATCGATGGCGCCGGCGAGCACGCGGTGCTCCGGCTCGGCGAGCATCCCGTGGTCGCGCGAGCTCGCAAGCAGCAGCTGCAGCTCCTTGGGCCCGTGGACCTGGGCCAGCTCCGCCTGAGGCACGACCCGGACGAGGCGCAGGGTGGCGTTGGCCATCGCGTTGAGGACGCTGAGCAGTGGCCGCGCCACCCACGCGAAGCCGCGGAACGGCAGCGCGAGCAGCACCGCGGAGCGCTCCGGGTGGGCGATCGCCCACGACTTCGGCGCCATCTCGCCGACGACCATGTGGAGGAAGACGACGATGGCGACCGCCAGGACGACGGAGATGACGTATGCCGCCGACTCGGGGATCCCCACGGCGCCGAACACGGGCGCGAGCAGCTCCGCGACCGCCGGCTTGGCGAGGGAACCGAGCGCGAGGGTGCACAGCGTGATGCCGAGCTGGGCGCCGGCGAGCATGAGCGACAGCTCCCGGCTGCCCCGGACGGCTGCCCGGGCGGCCACGCTGCCGCGCTCGGCGAGGTCCTCGAGGCGGTGCCGTTTGCTCGCGACGAGGGCGAACTCGGCCGCGACGAAGAAGGCGTTCGCGAGCAGGAGGACGACCGAGACGAGCAGGGCGGTGATCATCGCGCCACCTCGACCCGCACCTGGGCGGGCACGTGGCGCGCCACGACGGTCACGGCGAGGCGGGCCTGCACGGGCGCGAGGCGGGGGGTGTCGTCGTCGGCGCCGTCCGGCAGCTCGAACCTGCCGGGCACCTCCACGAGGTCACCGGCCAGGGCGACGCGGCCGAGCTGCTGGAGCACGAGCCCGCTCACCGTCGTGTGGTCGTCGCCGTTCGACAGGTCGAGACCGGTCGCGGCCTCGAGCTCGTCGAGGCGCAGGTGGCCCGGCACGACCCAGACCCCCTCGCCGGCGACGACGATCCCGGGCGCCGTGGGGTCGTCCTCGTCGAGGATCTCGCCGACGACCTCCTCGGCGATGTCCTCGAAGGTGACGACCCCGGCGAATCCACCGTGCTCGTCGACGACGAGCGCCATCTGCTGGTGGTCGGCGCGGATCTGGTCGAGCACGCCCGGTAGCAGCGCACTCGTCGGGACGACGATCGGGCGGGAGACGAGCGACCGGAGCGTCGTCGTCGCACGCAACCCCGGCTCGACGGCGAGGACCTCGGCGAGACCGGCGACACCGAGCACGTCGTCGCCGTCCTCACCCGTCACGGGGAAGCGCGACCACCCGGTGTCGAGGTACTCCACGAGGGTGGCGACGGTGTCGTCCCCGTCGAGGCTGGTGACCCGCACCCGCGGCGTCATCACGTCACCGGCCGAGAGCTCCCGGAAGCGCAGACCCCCCTCGAGGACCTCTGAGAGGTCCTCGTCGAGCAGCCCTCCGGCACGGGACTCGTCGATGATCCGCGTGAGGTCCTCCGCCGTCGCGCCCTGCTCGAGCTCCTCGACCGGCTCGATGCCGAGCCGGCGCAGCAGCGCCGTGGACGCGCGGTCGAAGAGGTGGACGACCGGCCCGATGACCGTGAGGTAGACCAAGGTCGACCGGCTGAGCGCCCGGGCGACGGGCACGGTGCGGGCGATCGCGAGGTTCTTCGGCGCGAGCTCGCCGAAGACCATCTGGACGACGGTGGAGAAGACGAGGACGGCGGTGACCGAGAGACTGAGGCGAGCGGCATACGACATCGAGGGGTCGAGCAGCTCGGCCAGACCGACCCCGACGAGGGGCTCGGACACGTAGCCGACGAGCAGGGCGGTCACCGTGATGCCGAACTGGGCCGCGGACAGCGTGAAGGACAGCCGGGAGGTGACGACGAGGGCGCGGCCGGCCGGCTCGTCACCGGCGTCCGCCAGCTCTCGCAGCGCGTTGCGGTCCACGGCGACGTAGGCGAACTCCTGGGCGACGAAGTAGCCGGTCGCCGCGGTGAGGGCGAGGATGAGCGCGATCCCGAGGGCGATGCTCACGCGGTCACCGCCGCAGGACCCGGGGCGGGCGGTCGGTGGGACGGGGGAAGCCGGACGGGGTCCGGCAGCGGACTATGGCCCTCCGAGGCGTCGCTTCGCATGGGTCAAGGGTAGGCGAGAAGGGCCGGGTGTCAGTCCGCCGTCCGAGCACCCAGGCGAGCGGCCTCCTGCGAGATCCGGTGCGCGAGCTCGATGTCGAGCTGGGTCAGGCCCCCCGCGGGTGAGGCCGAGTGGGTCGAGAGGGCGAACGCGATGGTCGTCCAGCGGATGTCGATGTCGGGGTGGTGGCCCATCGTCTCCGCCACGTCCGCCACCTCGGTGACCAGTCGGATGCCGCTGGGGAAGTCCGGCGCGACCCAGGCCGATCGGATCGTGTCGCCCTCCCGCGTCCACGGTGACAGGTCGGCAAGCTGTCGGGTGATCTCTTCGTCGGTGAGCAGGCGTGTCATGCCTTCCAGTAAACCCCCGTCCCGCCACGAGTGTGCGAGCATCGCTGCTGCCATGAGCGCCCAGCCGAGTCCCCAGCCACCCCCCGAGCCGATCCGCCTCGTCGTGGGGGCTGCCGTCGTCGACGACCTCGTCGCACCCACCCGGCTGCTCGCCGCACGGCGCACCGAGCCGGCCGCCCTCGCCGGAGGCTGGGAGCTGCCCGGCGGCAAGGTCGACCCGGGGGAGTCGCCGCTGTCGGCGCTGCACCGTGAGCTCCGGGAGGAGCTCGGTGTCGGGGTCGAGCTCGGGGCGCACGTCCCGGGCCCGCGCCCCGGCGGCACGTGGGCGCTCGGCGACCGCTACGAGATGCTCGTCTGGCTCGCGCTCGTCGTCGAGGGGGACCCCGCACCCATCGAGGACCACGACGCCCTCCGGTGGCTCACGCTCGAGCAGCTGGATGCCGTCGCGTGGCTCCCGGCCGACCTGCCGATCGTGCGGGCGGTGGCGGCCCGGCTCGGGCCCGTGTACGAGGGCACTCCAAAACCCTGAGAGACTGTCCCTCATGCCCATGAAGACCCGCGCGGACATCCGCAACGTCGCCATCGTCGCCCACGTCGACCATGGCAAGACCACTCTCGTCGACAAGATGCTTTGGCAGTCCGGCGCGTTCGGGGAGCACCAGCACGTCGACGAGCGGGCGATGGACTCCGGTGACCTCGAGCGCGAGAAGGGCATCACCATCCTCGCGAAGAACACCGCCGTGCACTACACCGGTGCTGCCGCGGAGTCCGAGGGCCTCACCGACGGTGTCACGATCAACATCATCGACACCCCCGGCCACGCCGACTTCGGCGGCGAGGTCGAGCGCGGCCTGTCCATGGTCGACGGTGTCGTCCTGCTCGTCGACGCCTCCGAGGGCCCACTGCCCCAGACCCGCTTCGTGCTGCGCAAGGCGCTCGCGGCGAAGATGCCGGTCATCCTCTGCATCAACAAGGTCGACCGCCCCGACGCGCGCATCGCCGAGGTCGTCGACGAGGCCTACGAGCTGTTCATGGACCTCGACGCCACCGAGGAGCAGATCGACTTCCCGATCGTCTACGCGTCGGCGAAGTTCGGTCGCGCCTCCCTCGAGCGCCCCGAGGACGGCGGCATGCCCGACGGCGAGGACCTCGAGGCCCTCTTCAGCACGATCATGAACACCATCCCCGCGCCGGTCTACGACGACGAGGCGCCCCTCCAGGCCCACGTCACGAACCTCGACGCGTCCAACTTCCTCGGCCGGCTCGCCCTGCTCCGTGTCTTCAACGGCACGATCAAGAAGGGCCAGCAGGTCATGTGGTGCCGCCACGACGGCTCGCAGCAGCGGGTCAAGATCACCGAGCTGCTGATGACCGAGGCGCTCGAGCGCAAGCCTGCCGAGTCGGCGGGCCCCGGTGACATCATCGCCGTCGCCGGCATCCCCGAGATCACGATCGGGGAGACCTTGGCCGACGCGGAGAACCCCGTGCCGCTGCCCCTCATCACCGTCGACGAGCCGGCGATCTCGATGACGATCGGCACGAACACGAGTCCGATGGTCGGCCGGGTCCGCGGCTCGAAGGTCACGGCGCGGATGGTGAAGGACCGGCTCGACAAGGAGCTCATCGGCAACGTCTCGCTCCGGGTCCTGACCACCGAGCGTCCCGACGCGTGGGAGGTCCAGGGCCGCGGCGAGCTCGCGCTCGCGATCCTCGTCGAGCAGATGAAGCGTGAGGGTTACGAGCTCACCGTCGGCAAGCCGCAGGTCGTCACCCGCGAGGTGGACGGCAAGACCCACGAGCCGGTCGAGCGCCTCACCGTCGACACGCCGGAGGAGTTCCTCGGCGCGATCACGCAGATCATGGCCGCCCGCAAGGGCCGCATGGAGCAGATGACCAACCACGGCACCGGCTGGATCCGGATGGAGTTCCTCGTGCCCTCCCGCGGACTCATCGGCTTCCGCACCGAGTTCCTCACCGAGACCCGCGGCACCGGCATCGCGCACCACGTCTTCGAGGACTACGAGCCGTGGTTCGGCGCGATCACGACCCGCACGAGCGGCTCGCTCGTCTCGGACCGCACCGGCGTCGTCACCGCCTACGCGATGGTCAACCTCCAGGAGCGCGGCACGCTCTTCACCGAGCCGACCACCGAGGTCTACGAGGGCATGATCGTCGGAGAGAACTCCCGCGCCGACGACATGGACGTCAACATCACCAAGGAGAAGAAGCTCACCAACGTGCGCGCCTCCTCCTCGGACAACTTCGAGAAGATCGTGCCGCCGCGCAACCTGAGCCTCGAGCAGTCGCTCGAGTTCTGCCGCGAGGACGAGTGCGTCGAGGTCACCCCCGAGGCGGTCCGCATCCGCAAGGTCGTGCTCGAGGCCGGGGCCCGGGCCCGCACGGCGTCGCGCGCGCGGTCGGCGGCGCGCGCCGAGGCCTGAGCCGCCTTGGTCCGCGGAGTCCGCGGAGTCCGCGGAGTCCGCGATGTCAGAGGAGTCCGCCGTTCTGTCGGAGCCCGTGGGCGGCTCCTGACCGCTTTCGGCGCCACGGCGCTGGCGGTCGGGGCCGCCTCGTGCACCGGCGGCCCGACCGCGCCTCCGTCCGCGACCGACCACCAGGCTGCGTCGGCGCCATCGGCCCCATCGGCGCCATCTTCCCGGCGGACCGGTACGACGACGGCAGCTCCGGGCGGGGACCTGTCGGTGCTCGTCGCCGGCGAGGTGCGCACCTGGGACCCGCAGCGGATGCACCCCGGCCCGGAGGCGTTCTTCGCCCAGCGGACCTTCGTGCGGACCCTCACCGGCTACGGCGCGGGCGAGCACCAGCAGGACCTCCTCGGCGACCTCGCGACGACGACCGGCAGCCCCGATGACGCCGGACGGACGTGGGCCTTCACCCTCCGACCCGGCGTCAGCTGGCAGGACGGCGCGCCGGTGACCTGCGAGGACGTCCGCCGCGGCGTCGCCCGCACCTTCGAGCCGCAGGCCGGTCTGCGGGGCACGAACTACGCGACCTACCTGCTCGACGTGCCGACCCGGCTCACCCCCGAGGGCCTCGAGGAGCCGGTCTACACCGGGCCCTCCGACACGACGAACCGCACCGCGTTCGAGCGTGCGGTGTCCTGCTCGGGGAGCACGGTCACCTTCCACCTGCGCGCGCCCGAGCCCGACTTCCCGATGATCGTCGCGCTGCCGGAGTTCGCGCCGAGCCGGGCGGTCGACCCGACTCCCGGCGCCACCGCTCCCGGCGCGGTGGGCACCCCGGCCGGCCCCGACCGGGTCCTGTCGACCGGGCCGTACCGGTTCGCGAGCGGGTGGACACCGGGGGCCGGCGGCACCCTCGTGCGCAACGAGAACTGGGACCGGGAGAGCGACCCGATCCGCGAGGCTCGTCCCGACACGGTCACCGTCTCCACCGGTCTCGACGAGGGCCAGGTCATCTCCCGGCTGCTCAACGGTCAGGGCGGGGACGCCGACGCCGTCTCGTGGGTGGCCGCCTCGCCCACCCTGCGCAACCAGGCCACCCCGGGCCTGGCGTCCCGGATGACGACGCCTTTCACCGGCAACGTCGACTACCTCGCGCTCAACCAGCGCAGCCCGGTGATGTCCGACCCCACGGTCCGCGCGGCCTTCGCGCTCGCCACGAACCGGGCGACCTACGTCGCCGCCACCGGCGGTGGGCCGGCGGGAGCCCCGAGCTGGTCGGTGCTCCCGCCGTCGGTGTCGGACACCGGGCTGCTTCCCGCCACCGGTCAGGCGGTCGACGGTGATCCGGCCGCCGCCCGGGCCCTGCTCGAGCGCTCCGGACGCACCCTCCCGGTGCGGGTGCGGGTCGTCCACGCGCAGTCGGTGCTCGCGGACAAGGCGTATGCCGCTCTCGCCGTCGGGTGGGAGCGCGCCGGTTTCGAGGTCCGGCTCTCGAGCGTGCCGGCGCAGGACTACTACGCGCTGATCATCAGGCCCGGGGCGGCGCAGGCCTACGACGTCTTCCGGGGTGCCTGGTCCCCGGACTTCCCGTCCGCGGCGGCGGTGCTCCCACCCCTCTTCGACGCACGGACCAACGTCGGCAGCTCGGGCCCCGGCCAGGACGTCGGCTACTTCGACGACGCGAGGGTGCAGGCCCTGGCCGACCGCGCGGCGGCGACGCCCGACGCGACCGAGCGCGCCGACCTGTGGGGGCAGGCGGATCGCGCCATCCGGGACGCCGGTGGCTACGTCGCGCTCGTCGCCGGCCGGGCCCTGCACGTCCACGGCCCGGGGGTGGCGCACTACGAGGAGCACTCCGTCGGTGGGATCGTTGACCTCGCCACCGTCTCCGTCCGCTGACCTGGAGGTCCACGTGCCCCGCAGACTCCTCTTCGTCCACGCCCACCCCGACGACGAGACGCTGACCTGCGGCATCGCGATGTCCCACCACGTGGCTCGCGGTGACGAGGTGCACGTGCTCACCTGCACGCTCGGAGAGGAGGGTGAGGTCATCCCCCCGCCGCTCGCCGCCCTCGAGGGACATCCCGACGACCTGCTCGGCCCGCACCGCCACGGCGAGCTCGCCGAGGCGCTGCGCCGGATCGGGGCGAGGATGCACGTCCTCGGCGCCGCCCCGGGCCGGCTGTCGCGCTACCGCGACTCCGGCATGGTCGGCTCACCGGCGGCCGACCGGCCCGAGGCCTTCGTCAACGCCGACCCCGACGAGGCGTCCGGTCTCGTGGCCGACCTCGTCTGCAGCCTCCGACCCGACGTCGTCGTGACCTACGACGAGCACGGCGGCTACGCGCACCCCGACCACGTGCAGACCCACCGGGTCACCCGGGACGCCCTGGCCCGGCTCGACGACTCCGAGCTGCCGCGGGCCTTCGAGATCCTCACCCCGCGCTCCTGGGCCGAGGAGGACCGCGCCTGGTTGCGGTCCGTGGACCCAGCGGCATACCGCGGCGAGGTGGAGTGGCTGTCGCACGCCCCGGGGGAGCGCACCTCCCGGCTCCTCTCGCCACCTGTGGCGGACGACCCCTTCCCGCCGTCGGTCGTCGCGGACGACCGGGTCACCCGCGTCGTGCAGGACGAGGCCGCCCGGGCGGTCCGCACCCACGCGCTGCGCGCCCACGCCACCCAGGTCATCGTGCTCTCGGAGGAGGTCCACGCCCTGTCCAACCTCGTTGCCATCCGCACGACGGCGCGGGAGGGGTATGCCGCGGTGGACCCGCGGACGTGGGCCCCGGTGGTCGCCGACGCCCGTGGCGGCGGAACGGGACTGCTCGACGACTGAGCGACGACCGATCGGCCGCGCGTCCCGGGCGGGGTCCGGGACGGTACGCGCGGCCCGGGTTATCGTGCGAGGGTTCGCCCCTGTCGTCCCATCCGTCACCGTCCTGTGCCTGCGGAGCTCTCATGTCACCGAACGAGACCCGAAACACGGTCGTGCGACTCGTCGTGACCGTCCTCGTGCTCGGCGGTGCGTGGGTCGGGCTGTGCCTCTGGTCGGCCCAGCACCTCCCGGCCAGCGCGACCGTCGGGGGCATCGCGGTGGGCGGGATGACGCCCGAGCGTGCCGAGAGCGCGATCCGGCGCGGCGCGCGTGACGTGCTCACCTCGCCGATGACGGTGACCCTGCCCGGCAGCGCCGACGACACCTTCGAGGTCGTGCCGGAACACTCCGGCCTCGGACTCGACGTCACCGGCTCCGTCGGGGGTCTGACCGGCTTCACCCTCGATCCCCGGGCGGTCTGGACCAAGCTCACCGACACGGTCGAGCTCCCCCTGCTCACGCACACCGACGACGACGTGCTCACCGCGAGGCTCGAGGCCCTCGCCCCGAGCGTCGAGACCGCGGCGGTCGAGGGGTCGGTGACCTTCCCGCGGGGGATGGTCTCGATGAGCCTGCCGACACAGGGTCGCTCGCTCGACGTCGCCGCCACCAAGCTCGCCCTGCGCCGTGCCTTCCCCGACGAGCGCACCGTCGTCGCGGTGCTGCGCCACTCCCGGCCCGTCGTCAGCGCCGAGGCGATCCGGGAGGCGGCGACCGGGTTCGCGGCGACGGCGATGTCTGGCCCCGTCACCGTCGTGGCCGGCGGCTCGCGGGCCACGATCGCGCCCTCTGACTACGGCCCCGCCGTGACCATGGTCCCCTCCGAGGGGCGCCTGGTGCCGACCTACGACCAGGCGGCCCTGCTGGCCCTCGTGTCCTCGAAGGTCGCGGTCGCGACCACGCCGGCGAAGCCCGCGGGCTGGGTCTTCGACAAGGGCGTGCCGCGACTCGTGCCCGCAGTGGATGGCAGCGTCGTGGACGAGGGGGCGATCCCGGGGCTGTTCGCCAGGGCCCTGACCTCGCCGGCCCGCACCGTGACGATCACCCCGGTGGTCGCGAAGGCCGCCTTCACGAGCGAGGACGCGGTGAAGGTCGGGGTGCGCGAGGTCGTCGCGAGCGCGACCTCGCCGGTGCCCCGCGGTGATGCCGGGACGGCCGCGAACGTCTCCCTCGCCGCCGCGCGGGTCACCGGCGCCTACGTCGCGCCCGGAGGCACCTTCCGGCTCAACGCCCGCCTCGGCGAGCGGACGGCGGCGAACGGCTACGGCCAGGGCGTCGACGTCGTCGACGGGCGGCTCGCCCGCGTGACTGCGGGGGGGATCAGCCGGGTCGCAGCCGTCGTCTACGGGCTCGCGTACGACGCCGGCGCCAGGATCGACGAGGTCGACCGACCCGGCATCCACGTCGGGCTCGGACCGGTCGGACGCGAGGCGACCGCCGGCTGGCCGGGTCCGGAGCTCAGGTGGACCAACGACACCCCGTACGGGATGCTGCTGCGGGTCTGGGTCGAGGGTGGCGTGGTGCGCGGGCAGGTCTGGAGCACCCGCGTCTGGGACATCAAGGCGGTCACCGGTGCCCGGGCCAACCTCATCAAGCCCCGCGACATCCGGGACGGCTCGGCCAGCTGCGTGCCGCAACAGCCCGAGGCCGGCTTCGACGTCACGGTGCGCCGGGAGTGGTACGCGCACGGCTCGACGCGCCGGGAGCGGTCCGAGAGCTTCACGACGGGGTATGCCGCCGCCGACCGGATCACCTGCACGGCCCCTGCGGCCGGCTGAGTCAGCCCAGCCCCCTTCTTGTCGTCCTCTCGCGCGGTTCGATGTATCTGCGCGCCCGGGGGGGCGCGCAGATACATCGAACCAAGGGGAGGGCGCGGGGGTGCTCGAGGTCAGGTGGCGGGTCGGCCGAGGTAGGTGTACTCGTGGTGCGTCGTGAAGCCGAGGGCCTTCCAGAAGGCGACCCCGGCCGCGTTGTCGGCGGAGACCTGGAGGTACATGGCCGGCATGTTGTTCTCCCGCGCGACCATGGCCGCGGCCGACACGATGGCGCGGGCGAGACCGGACCGGCGGTGGTCCGGGTGGACCCACACGCCGAAGAGACCGGCCCAGCCGACGTGGATCGCCATCCGGGCGAGGCCGACGATGCGGCGGCTCTGCTCGTCGCGCACCGACAGGAAGAGCTGGCCCTGGCTCCCGCTCAGCACCGACTCGGTGACCCCCGGCACGATGGGGCGCTGCTCGCCGTAGGCCATCAGCCACTCGGCTCCGACCTCTGCCTCCGCGGTGACGGGTGCCGACTCGGTCGTCAGGGGGGGGACTGCGGCGGAGGCGCCCGTCAGGACGAGGATGCGCTCCCAGTCGGGATGTCCCGGGCCCGGGACGTAGCCACGGTCGACGAGCTCGCGCCCAAGGGCTGAGTCGGCCTCGGAGAAGCCGGCCGGGCCGTGCAGCTGGAAGAGCGCGGGGAGGTCCCGAGCGGCATACCACCGCTCGCAGAAGTCGACCGACTTCGCGATGTCGAGCGTCGAGTCGCCCACCGGCAGAACGGAGTTGGCGCGGCCGGTGAAGCCGGCGGCGGCGCGGAGCAGCCAGCCACCGAGCTCGGCCCGCTCGGTCGGCACCCATCCGTCGGCCATCAGCTTCTCGAGGTCGTCGGCCGAGACCCGGACGTGGGCGGCTCCGGCTCGTTCGGCCCGCGGGGGGACGTCCTTGGCGGCGACGACGTCGGCGCGGATGAGCTTGACCCGCTCCGTGGGGGTGTCGACGACGAGGAAGTCGGTGTTGCGAGCCACGAGCTCGCCGATGAAGTCCGTGGCGCTCGCCCCCGGCCCCGGCTCGAGGCGGTAGCGCACGACGACCCGGTGGCCGATGGTGAGGGCGGCGGAGAGCCGGTGACCGGCGGTCTCGAGGGTGGGGTCGTGCGTGGGATCGCCGTTCATGTCCGGCATACTAGGCGGAGCAGCACCCGCCCTCGAACCGCTCCACAGCAGGAGGTCCCGCTTCCATGACCTACGTCATCGCTCAGCCGTGTGTCGACCTGAAGGACAGGGCGTGCATCGAGGAGTGTCCGGTCGACTGCATCTACGAGGGCAAGCGGTCGCTCTACATCCACCCCGACGAGTGCGTGGACTGCGGTGCCTGCGAGCCGGTCTGCCCGGTCGAGGCGATCTACTACGAGGACGACGTGCCCGAGCAGTGGGCCGACTACTACAACGCGAACGTCGAGTTCTTCAACGACCTCGGCAGCCCGGGCGGGGCCGCCAAGCTCGGCGTCATCGACAAGGACCACCCCCTCATCGAGGCCCTCCCGCCGCAGGAGCACGACGAGTGAGCGCCCGCTGAAGCCGCTCGACCTCCCCGACTTCCCGTGGGACTCCCTCGCCCCCTCCAAGGCGCGGGCGGCGGCCCACCCGGGTGGGATCGTCGACCTCTCGGTCGGGACCCCCGTCGACCCGACACCGGACGCCGTGCGTGCCGCGCTCGCGGCGGCCTCCGACGCCCACGGGTACCCGCTCACCGCCGGCACCACCGACCTCCGGGCGGCCATCGGCGAGTGGTTCGCCCGACGCCGTGGCGTCGCCGGCCTGGGTCACGACGCCGTCCTGCCCACGATCGGCTCCAAGGAGCTCGTCGCCTGGCTGCCGACGCTGCTCGGGCTGGGCGCAGGTGACATCGTCGGCATCCCCGCGGTCGCCTACCCCACCTACGACGTCGGTGCGCGAATCGCCGGGGCCACCCCGGTCGTCGTCCAGTCCCTGACCAGCCTCGGCCCGGCGACGGCCAGGACGACGCCAAAACTGTTGTGGCTCAACAGCCCTGGCAACCCGCACGGTCAAGTGCTCGGCGTCCCACACCTGCGAAAGGTCGTCAGGTGGGCCCGCGACCACGGCGTCGTCGTCGCGAGCGACGAGTGCTACGCCGAGCTCGACTGGCGTGACACGGCCGATGGCCCGGAGGGGTCGGGCCACACGACGACGCCGAGCATCCTGCACCCGGACGTCTGCGACGGAGACCACACGGGGCTGCTTGCCGTCTACTCCCTGTCCAAGCAGTCCAACCTCGCCGGCTACCGCGCGGCCTTCGTCGCCGGCGACCCGGCGATCGTCGGACGCCTCCTCGAGGTGCGCAAGCATGCGGGGATGATCGTGCCGGCGCCGGTCCAGCACGCCATGGCGGTCGCCCTGCGCGACGACACGCACGTCGCGACGCAGCGAGCGGCATACGGACGCAGGCGTGCCCTCCTGCTCGAGGCGGTCGCCCGGGCCGGCCTGCGCGTCGAGCTGTCCGAGGCCGGCCTCTACCTCTGGGCGACCCGCGACGAGGACTGCTGGACGACGGTCGCCGACCTGGCCGAGCGCGGCATCCTCGTGGCGCCGGGATCCTTCTACGGGCCGGCCGGCAGCCGTCACGTGCGGATCGCCCTCACCGCCACCGATGAGCGGATCGCCGCGGCCTGTGCCCGTCTCTGACCGGTCGGTGGGCACCTCCCGGCGCCCCGACACGTCCCGGGATGGGTTACCCGTCAGTTGGCGCGGGTGGACCGCCTTGCTTCCGCACCCGGTCGCTGGGGTAACGTCACGTGCGGATACGTCCGGCGTCCTGGTGCCGGACCGACAGGAGGCGATGGAACAGTGACGAAGGCAGTGGACGCGACCCTCACGGTCGCAGACAAGGAACTCACGTTCCCGGGCGTCCCGGCGGTCGAGGGCAATGACGGTCTCGGTGTCGGGGCCCTGCTCAAGGAGACCGGTCGGGTCACCTACGACGTGGGCTTCGTCAACACGGCGGCCTGCAAGAGCGCCATCACCTACATCGACGGCGACGAGGGCATCCTGCGCTACCGCGGGTACCCGATCGACCAGCTGGCAGGGAAGTCGACGTTCGTCGAGGTCGCCTACCTGCTCATCTACGGCTCGCTGCCCACCTCGGACCAGCTGGGCAACTTCGAGGAGCAGATCCGTCGGCACACGATGCTGCACGAGGACCTGCGAGCCTTCTTCAACGGCTTCCCCCGTGACGCGCACCCGATGCCCGTGCTCAGCTCCGCGGTGTCGGCGCTCGGCACGTTCTACCAGGACAGCCTCGACCCCTTCGACGAGGAGCAGGTCGAGATCTCGACGGTGCGGCTCATGGCCAAGCTGCCGACGATCGCTGCCTACGCCTACAAGAAGAGCGTCGGCCAGCCGTTCATCTACCCGGACAACTCGCTCGGGTTCACCGAGAACTTCCTGCGGATGACGTTCGGCTTCCCGGCCGAGCCCTACGAGGTGGACGAGACCGTCGCCAAGGCGCTCGACCTGCTCTTCATCCTGCACGCCGACCACGAGCAGAACTGCTCGACCTCGACGGTGCGGCTCGTCGGCTCGGCGCACGCCAACCTCTTCAACTCGGTCTCCGCCGGCATTCATGCC
>JBBRGO010000044.1:0-16551 GCA_038224055.1 Actinomycetales bacterium | reverse complement strand
GGACGCCGAGCGGTCCCCCGCACGGTCCGGGGCAGTAGCTCAGCCGGTCAGAGCAGCGGACTCATAATCCGTCGGTCCAGGGTTCAAGCCCCTGCTGCCCCACCATGACGCTCGTGCAGTTCAGTCAAGGTCCTGCGAATGAGTCGCAGTCTGCCCATCATGGGCCTCAGGGGGTCTCGTGGCCCACTCGTGGCACATCTCCTGCGACGCTGGGCCTTGTGACGCCAAACTGCACCGGGATGCACGAGCGCCGCGGGCAGCGGTTGAGCACCGCAAAGTGGCCGAGGACCATTAATGGCTATTGACCGTCGACCGCCGCCAGGATTTTGGTGCTGCCCGCCCCGATTGCCGCCCGCAACGCGGCAAATGAGTGCGTGTCGAGCGCTTGATATTGTGAGATATCTAGGAGGGGCACCATGCCCGACGTTTGATTCGCAACTTCCCCGCCGAAGACCTCAGCCTGCTCGATGAGCAGGCCGCCGTCTGGGCATCTCGCGGACCGAGTACCTGCGCCGGCACCTTCATCGGGAGGCCCGACGCACGGCAGGTTCGGTGACCGCAGGTGACCTTCGGGCGGTGGCCGAGCTACTGCCCGACCTTGGCGACGACACGATCACGTCCGACGCCTGGTTGTGAACACGTCCTGGCTGATCGACAGGTCCGCCCTCGTTCGTCTGGGTTCGAGCCCCGACGCTGAGGAGTGGGCGAACCGCGTCGAGCGTGGACTCGTCGCCATCAGCACCGTCACCCTGCTCGAGGCGGGCTTCTCCGCCAGGTCCGCAGCCGACCTGTCCCGAGCGATGGGGTCCCCACCATTGGCAGCGATGCCCGTGGAGTACCTGACCCCCGCGGCCGAAGACCGCGCGGTCGAGGTGCAACGACTGGTGGCAGAGCGCGGCCAGCATCGCGCACCGTCCATCCCCGATCTGCTGATCGCCGCCGCTGCCGAACTGAACCAGCGCACCGTGCTGCACCTGGACAAAGACTTCGACCTCATCGCAGAACTCACTGCCCAACCCGTTCAACGCCTCCGCATCAATTAGATCAATTAGCAGGGGCGATCAGCTCGCACGGCCCGCGGCGATGTCGGGCGAGCGTAGCCGCCCTCAACCCGGCGATGTCGGACGTCCCGTCCGAGGAGCGGCATGAGCGGTGTTCTGGTACGCGTCCTCGATGCTCGGATGGAACGGGATCGACGGGTGCAGCCGGTCTTGAGACACCCACCATGACACCAGAGCCCCTGGGTCTCGTCTTCCGACCGTGGTGGGGCTACGGCAAGGTTGTTGCCCAAGCGTCGTCCAGGGATTCACCACAGAAGCAGCAGATCACGGGCACCACAGCATCCAAGCAGGTGAATGCCCCGGGGCACACTCGGCCGACGGATCGCGAACTGATCCGGTCGCATCAGCCGGGGCGTCGTCCGCCGAGCGGCATGACCGGGCGTCCCGTCCGAGGAGCGGCATGACCGGGCGAGCGTAGCCGCCCTCAACGCGGCATGAGCGAGCGACGTCGAGCCGCGGAACCGAAGTCATGCGAGGCGACCTCCAGGATGAGACGAAAACGAGCAGGAAGAGAATCGGAGGAGCAGCCTCGTAGATGCTCGTCGACACGGTGCCGGCCGCGGGCGACTTCGTCACTTCGCGTGTTGGGTTCCGGACCAGGTTGGGCAGCACCTCGAGCAGGCGAGCCATAGCGGCGCGGCGCGGGGCGGTGCTGGAGTCGCCAAACTACCCCCAGCACGGTCTAAACTAAATAAGTGACCGCCGCATTATGTAGTTTAGACCGTCTGTGAGGGCTTGTTGTGCACTCCTTCGTTGATCTTGATCGAGTCCTCGGCGCTGTGCCGGCGCCTTTGGTCATGACCTTGCGCGACATCGACCGCGGCCAGGGCAGCGAGGGCTTGTACCTCAACCAGGTGCCCGACCTCCTCACCGAACTGGCCAACCGCGCCCGGGTCGCGAGCATCACCGCGTCGTCCGCCCTTGAGGGCATCGTCGTAAAGAACCGCAGCCGTGCGGCCGCCATCATCGCCAACAAGCCCATCGAGCTGCGCACCCGCAGCGAACAAGAGCTCGCCGGCTACCGTGCTGCCCTCGATTACCTCTTCGCCGAGGACTGGCGTCCCCTTAGCGTCGGCCTGCTTCTTCACCTGCACCGGCTGTTGTTTGCAAATACCAAAGCCACCGGAGGGACCTTCAAAGAGAGCGACAACCTCGTCGTCGACCGGTCTCCCGACGGAGTCCAGACTGTTCGGTTCAAGCCCGTCCCCGCGGCTCGCACCGAGTGCTACGCCGCCGAGCTCATCGACCGCTACGTCGATGCCGTCAAGGCAAACCGGCACCACCCAGTGCTCCTCGTCGGTCTGTTCGTCCTGGATCTGCTCATCATCCACCCGTTCGACGACGGCAATGGTCGCGTGGCACGAGCGCTGACGAACGCCCTTCTCGCCGAGGCGGGGTATGGGGTCGGCCGTTACGTGTCGCTCGAGCAGCTCATCGCCGAATCTGCTGACGACTACTACCAGGCACTGCTCGACTCAACTCACGACTGGAACGACCACGCCAACGACCCGTGGCCCTGGCTGGCCTACTTCAGCCGGCTCCTCGCTCGCGGATATGCCCAGTTCGCCGAGGGTGTCGCCGCCGACAGGTCTGGAGGCACGAAAGCGGAACGCGTCCGTGAGCACGTCTTGAGCCACGGTGCGTCCGTCTTTGCGATCTCCGATGTCAGAGCTGCGCTACCCGGAATCAGCGATCCGACCATTCGACTGGTCCTCAACGAGCTGAAGGACGAAGGGCTCCTCAAGCCGCAGGGCACAGGACGCTCTGCCGTATGGTTGCGCGTGACCCCCTAGTCCACTCCGTACACGCATGACAGGGCGTCTGTCATTGGCGTCCCAGCGGGCGCTCGTAGTCGCCCCCGGAGCGGCATGACCGGACGTTGCGCGCCTCTCGTTGAGGGCCCGCTCGGGCCGGGATGTAGCCCCGCGAGCCATGGCTTCTCGCCGTGAGGCTTAGGCGCACACCCTGGCCATCCACACAGATTTCTGTGCAGTTCTTGGCATGACCATCTTCGCTGGCTTGCACCACGAGCGGACTCTGTCCGTTACCACCGCCTCGAGTCGCGGTGTCGCGGGCCTGGTCAAGGATGCGGAGCGTGGTGAGGACATCCCCGTCGAGCGCCACGGCCGCGCGGTCGCCGCCGTCATCTCCGTGGAGCACTTCGACGAGCTTCACCGGGTCGGGGCTGACCTGATCGCCGCATCCCTCGTCTTGGCACGCGAGCTCTCTGACACCGGCACCCGCACCGATCTGGACGAAGCCATCGCGGCGTTCGGGTTCGACCGGGCCGACCTCGAGGCCGAGCTCGACGCTGACCTCGCCACCGGGCGCGAGTGACTCCGCTGCCACGGACCGGCCCCGGGCCGGCGGTGACGCATGGCTGAGAAGAGGAAGCATCCGGAAGTGCCAGGACGCCTGGTGCGCCTGACGGACGATGCGGTCGAGGACCTGCAGATCCTGTTCAAGACCGACCCGCAGATGGTGCGCTGGGCCGTGAAGAAGATGATCCAGATCGAGCGCGGCCCCAACGCAGGAGCCCCCTTGCTAGGCGGTCTCATCGGCTACCGCAAGATCACCGTCGGCGATCGGGACTGGCGCGTCGTATGGCGAGTAGTGCAGGACGACGCAGGAGTCTTTCGAGTGGAGGTCGCGGAGGTCTGGGCAGTTGGGTACCGCAACGACAACGAGGTCTACGAAGAGATCACGCAACGCGTCGCGGACGCCGGCTCCTCGCAGAAGACCAAGGCGCTCACGGAGGTTCTGGATCTCTTCGCCAAGCAGGCAAGCAACCTGAGCACCACTCCCGAACCGGAGAAGCCCGAGCTGGTCCCGAAGTGGTTGACCGACGCGCTGCTCTACGTGGTGCACATCCCGGCTTCCCAGGTCGAAGAGATGACTCTCGAGGAAGCCGAGATGGCTTGGACGGACCATATCTCCGGTGCGGGTTCGGGGACGTAGCCGGGCAATCTGGCGAGGTGTCCTTCCGCCGACTGCGCTCAGAGCGGCAATGTCGGACGTCCCGTCCGCGGCATGGTCGGACGTCGTCCGACGAGCGGCATGGTCGGACATGCTCAGCGTTCAGCCAGGCCCTTGTGTATCTGGTCGATGATCGCCGGGATGTCGGTGTCGAGCGTGCTGCGGATGACCCTCGGCTCCACGAGGAGGTAGCCGTGGGCGATCCGGTTGCGCATGCCCCACATCAGGGGCCAGCTGTGGCCGAACATCTCGTCTCGCACGTCTGGATCAAGCCTGTTCAAGACGTCCAGCCCCGCGGACAACCGCATGCAGACCGCGTCGATGACCAGCTGGTCTGTGACGTCATATTGCGCGTGATGCAGCATCAGGTCGAAGTGGGTGAGCGCCTCCTGAGGGATCTCGTGGTCCGAGCGGGTCACAGCGCCACGGCTTCGGCCAGCACCCGGTCCCGCAGCTCGGGCCTGATGGAGGTGTCCGGGACCAGGTCGACCTGGGCACCGACCGCGGCCTCGAGACGCTGCTCGAGTCGCGCGAGGTCCATCAGGCTCAGTGGCGCACCCATGGTGAACAACAGGTCAACGTCAGAGTCGGGGCGGTCCGAACCGGTGGCGACGGAGCCGAAGACTCGCACCCGGTCGCCGCCGGCCTCTGCCACGATCTGTCGGACCTGGCCGGCGCTACGCCGCAGTCGTTGCGCCAGTGGAGAAGTCCCGTGGAACCGCAGGAGGCGGGAGACCTCAGGTTGGCTGCGACCGATCTCCCGGGCGATCTGCGTCTGGGTCAGACCCTCAGCCGCGGCCCGACGGACCGTACTCACCAGCTCAGCGCGCGCCCGAGCCACCGCTTGGTCGGAACGACGCGCCACCTGAGCCAGGTCCTCTTCCATGAAAATGAGTATAGCAACTGCTATAAATGAATCCCTGGCACTCAGCCAGCGTCCCGTCATCGGCATATGGGTGAATCGCGAGCCTTCGCGGGTAGCCCTGTCTTGGTGGCGTGGCGCGCCTGCTGCGGCTCGCCGCGAGCCGCATCCCCTCCCCTACCGGCCACCGGTCGCGTTACGCGTTCGGCGCCTCTGGATGGAGCCGTCATCGCGAGGCTGGCATGGGAGCCCGCGGGAGGCCGACGTGGCACGCATGTGCCGAGACCGACGAGTCGCAGGTCAACGAACCGAGAGGAACCACGCACGATCTAGGCGATCGCGGCCTTCCTGAGCGCGTACGAATGATTGACATCATCCGTCGGTCCACGGTTCAACCCCTGCTGCCCCACTCCACGGCCACCTCGCCGTAGCCTCCCCGCCGATCACCGCTCACCTGTCAAGACTTGATCTGTTCCAGATAACCCGGCAGGGTGGGAGCCATGAGCAGGGAACCCAGCTCCGAGGAGCTGCTTCGAGAGCGCGGGCTGAGAGTGACTCGCCCCCGCCTCGCCGTCCTCCGTGCGCTCCGTGAGCACCCCCACGCCGACACCGAGTCCGTCATCGGCCGCGTCCGGTCCGGCCTCGACGTCTCGCACCAGGCCGTCTACGACGTGCTCCGTGCCCTCAGCGACGCCGGCCTGGTCCGGCGCATCCAGCCAGCCGGCTCCGTCGCCCGCTACGAGGTGCGCGTCGGGGACAACCACCACCACGTCGTCTGCCGTTCCTGCGGCGCCATCGCCGACGTCGACTGCGCCGTCGGGGAGACCCCCTGCCTCACGGCCTCCGACGACCACGGCTTCGTCATCGACCGGGCCGAGGTGACGTACTGGGGCATCTGTCCCGGCTGCGCCACCGCGGCCGCCTCCTGAAGTGCCCACCCCCCACAGAGAAGGACGTTCCCGTGTCTGAGCTCCATGCAACCAACGCCGAGGTCGGCGAGATGAACGAACCCCAGGCAGCCACCTGCCCGGTGGCGCACGACCGCGCGTCCCGGCCCACCGGCACGAGCAACCGTGAGTGGTGGCCCAACCGGCTCAACCTCAGGGTGCTCGCGAAGAACCCGGCTGTCGCGAACCCGCTCGGCCAGGACTTCGACTACGCGACGGCCTTCGGTTCCCTGGACCTCGCCGAGGTCAAGGCAGACATCGCCGCGGTCCTCACCGACTCGCAGGACTGGTGGCCTGCAGACTTCGGCCACTACGGCCCCTTCATGATCCGGATGGCGTGGCACAGCGCCGGCACCTACCGGGTCCAGGACGGCCGCGGCGGCGCGGGTGCAGGCCAGCAGCGCTTCGCCCCCCTCAACTCCTGGCCCGACAACGGCAACCTCGACAAGGCCCGTCGTCTGCTCTGGCCGGTCAAGAAGAAGTACGGGCAGAGCCTCTCCTGGGCCGACCTCATCGTCCTCACCGGCAACGTCGCGCTCGAGAGCATGGGTTTGCCGACGTTCGGCTTCGGTGGCGGGCGTGACGACGTCTGGGAGCCGGACGACGACGTGTACTGGGGCTCCGAGTCGGAGTGGCTCGGCGACGAGCGGTACACCGGCGAGCGTGACCTGGACAACCCCCTCGCGGCGGTCCAGATGGGCCTGATCTACGTCAACCCGGAGGGCCCGGGCGGCAACCCCGACCCGCTGACCGCGGCCCACGACATCCGTGAGACCTTCGCCCGGATGGCAATGAACGACGAGGAGACCGTCGCCCTCATCGCCGGCGGCCACACCTTCGGCAAGACGCACGGGGCCGCCGACCCGCTCGTGCACGTGGGTTCCGAGCCGGAGGGCGCCGCCCTGCAGGAGCAGGGTCTCGGCTGGAAGAACTCCTTCGGCACCGGCAAGGGCAAGGACGCCATCACGTCCGGCCTCGAGGTCACCTGGACCTCCGCCCCGACGCAGTGGGACAACGGGTTCTTCGACAACCTCTTCGGCCACGAGTGGGAGCTGTCCGCGAGCCCGGCCGGGGCGCACCAGTGGGTGGCGAAGGACGGCGCCGGCGCCGGCACGATCCCGGCTCCCGACGAGGGCGGTGAGCGGCGCGCCCCCACGATGCTCACGACCGACCTGTCGCTGCGCGTCGACCCCGCCTACGAGCGGGTCTCGCGCCGCTTCCACGAGAACCCGGAGGAGTTCGCCGACGCGTTCGCCCGCGCCTGGTTCAAGCTGACCCACCGCGACATGGGTCCGGTCGTGCGCTACCTCGGGCCCGAGGTGCCCAGGGAGGATCTGCTCTGGCAGGACCCGCTGCCCGACGCCGCGGGTGAGCCGATCACCGCTGAGGAGGTCGCGGGACTCAAGCAGCAGATCGTTGACGCAGACCTCGGCGTCTCGCAGCGGGTCAAGGCCGCGTGGGCCTCCGCCTCGACCGTCCGCAGCAGCGACAAGCGTGGCGGGGCGAACGGTGCCCGCGTCCGTCTCGACCCGCAGAACGGCTGGGACGTCAACGACCCCGCCGAGCTCGCCACGGTCCTTCGTGCGCTGGAGGACATCCACACCGACTTCAACAGCGGCTCGAACCGTACCGTCTCGCTCGCCGACCTCATCGTGCTCGCCGGCAACGTCGCGGTCGAGCAGGCTGCTGCGGCCGGTGGCGTCACCGTCGAGGTGCCCTTCCGGGCCGGCCGCGTCGACGCGTCGCAGGAGCAGACCGACGTCGAGTCGTTCGGCTACCTCGAGCCCCGACACGACGGCTTCCGCAACTACCTCGGCAAGGGCGGCGACGTCCCGGCTGAGTTCCTCCTCGTCGACCGGGCCAACCTGCTCGGGCTCTCGGCACCGCAGATGACGGTGCTCGTCGGCGGGCTGCGCGTCCTCGGCGCGAACACTGGCGGGTCGACCGTCGGCGTCCTCACCGACCGCGAGGGCACGCTGACGAACGACTTCTTCGTCAACCTGCTCGAGCTCGGCACGACGTGGACGCCCACCTCCGAGGCCGCCGACACGTTCCGGGCCACGGACGCGTCCGGCACGGAGACGTGGACGGGCTCGCGAGTCGACCTGTTGTTCGGCTCGAACTCGGAGCTGCGCGCCGTCGCGGAGGTCTACGCGAGCGACGACGCGGCCGAGAAGTTCGTGCACGACTTCGTCGGTGCCTGGACGCAGGTCATGGAGGCAGACCGCTTCGACCTGGGCTGAGCGTGCGGCCCGGCGTCCTCTCCGCCGGGCCGACGGATTCGCTGCCGGACACCACGCACCCGCCTGGTGTCCGGCCGCCCCCGGTCCCGGCCAGCGTGTGGGCCGGTGCGAGGATCGACGACATGGACTACACGAGACTCGGCAGCTCAGGACTCACCGTCAGCCGGATCGCCCTCGGCTGCATGAGCTTCGGCGACAGCGAGCGCGGCAACCACAGCTGGTCCCTCAGCGAGGAGGCCAGCGGTCCGTTCTTCCGTCAGGCCGTCGAGCTGGGCATCACCTTCTGGGACACCGCCAACGTCTACAGCCACGGCTCCTCAGAGGAGATCGTGGGGCGTGCGATCACCACCTACAGCCGTCGTGAGGACATCGTGCTCGCCACGAAGGTCCACGGCACGATGCACGACGGACCCGGCGGCTCCGGCCTGTCACGCAAGGCGATCATGGAGCAGGTGGACGCCTCCTTGAAGCGGCTCGGCACCGACTACGTCGACCTCTACCAGATCCACCGGTTCGACCCGGAGACACCGGTCGAGGAGACGATGCTGGCCCTGCACGACGTCGTCCAGGCGGGCAAGGCCCGCTACGTCGGCGCCTCGTCGATGTGGGCCTGGCAGTTCGGGGCGATGCAGCACGCCGCCGACCTCCACGGCGGGACCCGCTTCATCTCGATGCAGGACCAGTACAGCCTCATGCAGCGCGAGGAGGAGCGCGAGATGTTCGGTCTGCTCGCCGACCAGGGCGTCGGCAGTACGCCGTGGAGCCCCCTCGCGCGCGGCCGCCTCGCTCGCCCGTGGGGCACGACGACGAACCGGTCGGGCACGGACGCCTTCGGGGAGACCCTCTTCAACGAACGCGACAAGCCCATCGCGGACGCCGTCCAGCGGGTCGCCGAGGCCCGCGACGTGCCGATGGCGTCGGTGGCGCTCGCCTGGGTCCTGCGCAACCCGGTCGTCGACGCTCCGATCATCGGTGCCACGAAGGAGCACCACCTCACCGACGCGGTGGCTGCGCTCGAGATCACCCTGACGGACGACGAGGTCGCGACCCTCGAGGCGCCCTACACCCCGAGGGAGCCGGCCGGGTTCTGAGCCGGGGTCACTCCTCGTCGACGGTGAGGTCGACCATGAGCTCGGCGGCGAGCTGCTCGAGGTCGGCACGCAGCGCGGACGGGTCGGCCTCCGCGCCGACCCGGACGACGATGTGAGCCTCGAACAGCTGCCCGCCGGCCATCGGCGCGTCGCGGCTGCCCGTCGTCATCTCCTCGATGCTGAGCTCGTGGCGGTGCAGCACCCCCGAGACCTCGCGGACGATCCCGGGACGGTCGGTGCCGAGCAGGTCGATGCGCAGCTGCCGGGGCGAGTCGTCTTGGGGCGCATCGCTCCCCGGGTGAGCCGCGACGTCCATCAACCCGTCGAGCTCGCGGAGCGCGGCCATCAGCTCGTCGGCCCGCCCGGCTGGCACCGACACCACGACGACCCCGGCGAACTGACCCGCGAGCTCGGTCATCTGGCTGTGTTCCCAGTTGCCCCCGTGCGCGGACACGATGTCCGCGAGGGAGGCGACGAGTCCGGCGCGGTCGTCGCCGATGATGGTGAGCACGAGGCGTGACATGGCATGGATCGTAGCCCGGCCCGTCGAGCGACCGCGGTGTTCCGGCGCCGAGCGACCGGACCCAGCGGCATACGGTCTCGATCTCCTCCGTCTCAATCTTCTCCGTGTCTACTCGCGGGTCGGGCTCGATGCGTGGAAGGCTGCACGAAGGACTGCATGCCCCAGGCCCCATCGGGTCGGGCGACGAGAGGAAGAGCTGCTCGATGATCTCGCGGATCGCGATCGTCAACCGTGGGGAGGCCGCGATGCGGCTCATCCACGCCGTGCGTGACCTCAACGCCAGCACCGGTCCGGGGGGTCACAAGATCGCGACGGTCGCCCTGCACACCGAGGGAGAGCGGCGGGCGATGTTCGTCCGGGAGAGCGACGACGCCTACGACCTGGGACCCGCCTCGGCGCGCCCCTACCTCGACCACGAGGTCCTCGAGCGCGCCCTCGTCGAGTGCGGGGCGGACGCCGCCTGGGTCGGCTGGGGCTTCGTCGCGGAGGACCCCACCTTCGCCGAGCTGTGCGGCCGGATCGGCGTCACGTTCATCGGACCGAGCCCCGAGGCCATGCGCCAGCTCGGTGACAAGATCGGCTCCAAGCTCATCGCCGAGGAGGTGGGTGTGCCCGTCGCGCCGTGGTCCCGCGGCGAGGTCGCCACCCTCGAGGGGGCCAAGGAGGCGGCCGCCTCGATCGGCTACCCGCTCATGCTCAAGGCGACCGCCGGTGGTGGCGGTCGCGGCATCCGCGTCGTCACCTCCGACGCCGACCTCGCGGACGCCTACGAGCGCACCCGCGACGAGGCACAGCGCGCCTTCGGCTCCGGCGTCGTCTTCCTCGAGCGGCTCGTCACCGGCGCCCGCCACATCGAGGTGCAGGTCATCGCTGACGGCCAGGGCACCGCCTGGGCCATCGGCGTGCGCGACTGCTCCGTCCAGCGCCGCAACCAGAAGGTCGTCGAGGAGTCCTCCTCGCCCGTCCTCACCCCCGAGCAGGCCGACGAGGTGCGCACCAGCGCCGAGCGCCTCGCGGTCGCCGTCGGGTATGCCGGGGCCGGCACCGTCGAGTTCCTCTACCACCCGGGCGACCGGTTCTTCGCCTTCCTCGAGGTCAACACCCGTCTCCAGGTCGAGCACCCGATCACCGAGGTCGTCACCGACACCGACCTGGTCAAGCTCCAGATCCACGTCGCGAACGGCGGCCGCCTCGACGACCTGCCCGGCGGTCGCCCCACCGAGCGCGGGCACGCCGTGGAGGCACGGCTCAACGCCGAGGACCCCGACCGGGACTTCGCCCCCTCCCCCGGCCGCATCTCGCTGCTGAACTTCCCGTCCGGCCCGGGCATCCGCGTCGACACCGGTGTCGAGGAGGGAGACTCGATCCCGGCCGACTTCGACTCGATGATCGCCAAGATCATCGCCTCCGGCCGCGACCGCGACGAGGCCATCGCCCGACTGCGGCGGGCCCTCGGCGAGACGACCGTCGTCATCGAGGGTGGCTCGACGAACAAGAGCTTCATCCTCGACCTGCTCGACCAGCCGGAGATCATCGACGGCTCCGCCGACACCGGCTGGATCGACCGGGTGCGCTCCGAGGGGCGCCTCGTGCTGCACCGACACTCCGGCATCGCCCTCGTCGCGGCCGGCATCGAGGGATACGAGGACGCCGAGGCCATCGAGCGCGCCCGGCTGCTCGAGTCCGCCCGCGGTGGGCGCCCGCAGGCCCAGCACAGCGTCGGCCGCGCGATCGACCTCAAGCTGCGTGGGACGGCCTACAAGGTGACCGTGCTGCGCACCGCGTCCCAGCGCTACCACGTGACGATCACCAACGGGGTCACCCAGCACGTCGACGCGACGATGGACCGGATCGACGAGTATGCCGCTCGCATCACCGTCGAGGGCCGCACCCACCGGCTTGTCACCGCCACCCACGGACCGGTCCACCTCGTCGAGGTCGACGGCGTGACCCACCGCGTCTCGCGCGACGAGGGTGGCGTCGTGCGGTCCCCGGCCCCAGCTCTCGTCGTGGCCACCCCGGTGCCGGTGGGCGGGGAGGTCGCAGCCGGCGCCCCCGTCCTGGTGCTCGAGTCGATGAAGATGGAGACGGTGCTCCCGTCCCCTTTCGCCGCCCGGGTCCGTGAGCTCCTCGTCGCCGTCGGCAGCCAGGTCGAGACGGGCGCTCCGCTCCTGCGCCTCGAGCCCACCGGTGACGAGGAGGAGGTCGACGAGGCCGCTCCCACCGACGCGGTCGACCTCGACCTGCCCGACTCCGACGACGGCAGCACCACGGCGTCCCAGCGCGCCGGGCGGGCCATCGAGGCGCTCTCGGCCGGCGTCCTCGGCTACGACACCCAGATCGACGGCGACAGCACCCTGCTCGCCACCTACCTCAAGGCGCGGCAGGAGCTCTCGAGCGAGAGCTCCGTCCCGCTCGCCGAGGAGATCCGGATCCTCGAGCTGATCACGGACTTCTCCGAGCTGAGCCGCAACCGGCCGGCGGCCGAGGAGCGACACACCGAGCTGCTCGTGCACAGCCCACGTGAGCACTTCCACTCCTACCTCCAGAGCCTCGACGTCGACCGGGCGGGGCTGCCCCAGGACTTCCGCGACAAGCTCGCGCGGGTGCTCCAGCACTACGGGGTCGGTGACTTCGAGCGCACCCCGGAGCTCGAGCAGGCGGTCTTCCGCGTCTTCCTCGCGCAGCAGCGCTCCGCCCCCGAGGTCCAGGTCGCGATCGCCCTGCTCCAGCGGTGGCTCGCGGAGCCGGTGCCCGAGGCACCGCTCGACCACGCGGCCCGAGAGGTCCTCGACCGCCTCGTGCTCGCCACCCAGCTGCGCTTTCCCGTCATCGGGGACCTGGCCCGGAGCGTCCGCTTCCGGTGGTTCGACCAGCCCCTCGTCGACCGCCAGCGCCGCAGCGTCCTCGCGGGGGTGGCCGACCGGGTGGCCCAGCTCGCGCTCGAGCCCACCACGGCCCAGGACTCCGACCGCATCGACGCCCTCGCCGCCATCCCCGAGCAGATCGTCGGCTTCCTCGCGGACCGCCTCCACGATCAGGCCCCTGACGCCCTGCCCGGGCACGAGCCGATGCTCGAGGTGCTCATCAAGCGGCACTACCGCGAGCACGAGCTGCACGACCTGCGCCGCTTCCACGCCGCCGGACGGCCGTTCGCCGTGGCCGACTACACCGTCGGCAGCCGGCCGACGCACCTCACCTCGACGATCGGGTCGGTCGCCGAGCTCGCGGCCGGGAGTCCGCTGGTGGAGGCCGTGACCGCCGACGTGGCCGGGCGGCCCGAGGGGCAGCAGGCCGTCGTCGACCTCTACCTGCGGTGGCCCGAGCAGCCCGCCTCGCACGACGAGGCAAGCGCCATGCTGTCCGCGAGGCTCACCTCCCTCCCGGTCAGCCGGGAGGTGCGCCGCATCGCCGTCGCTGTCAGCGCCGGCACCGGTCGTCCCGTCGACTACTTCACCTTCCGTCCCGTCGACGACGGCCTCACCGAGGACACCCTCGTCCGCGGCGTCCACCCCATGGTCGGCCGACGCCTCAACCTGTGGCGCCTCACCGCCTTCGACGTCACCCGCCTCGAGGCTCCTGAGGACGTGCTGCTCTACGAGTGCGTCGCGCGGGACAACCCCGACGACCGTCGGCTCGTCGCCCTCGCCCAGGTCCGCCAGATCGTCGTCGTGCGCGACGACGCCGGCAAGGTGTCGGGCCTGCCGCACGTCGAGCGGGCGGTGGCCAACTGCCTCGCTGCCGTGCGACGGGTGCGAGCCAGCCGGGGCCACCGCGCCTCGAAGCTGGACATGAACCACGTGTGGATCCAGATCTGGCCGACCATCGAGGCCGACCTCACCCAGCTCACCGCCCTCCAGACGCGGATCGCGCCCCTCACCGCGGGAGCCGGCATCGAGGAGGTGCTCGTCCAGGCCACCGTCGCCGGCGCCCCCGGTGAGGCTCCGCTCCGGGTCGCGGGACGGTTCTCCTACCAGCCCGGATCCGGGGTCGTCGCCTCGGTGGGCGAGCCGCCGTCCGAGGCACTGAGGCCGCTCGACGACTACGCCTCCAAGGTCGTGCGCGCCCGCCGCCGCGGTCTCGTCTACCCCTACGAGCTCCAGTCGATGATCGCCGGACCCGGAGGAACCGTGCTCGAGCACGACCTCGACGCGTCGGGGCACCTCGTCCCCGTCGACCGGGCGCCGGGGCTCAACACGGCGGGCATCATCGTCGCCGTCGTCACCTCCGTCACCGACCGGCACGAGGCGGCCGTCACCCGGGTCGCGCTGAGCGGCGACCCGCTGCGCTCCCTCGGCTCGGTGGCCGAGGCGGAGTGTGCCCGCGTCATCGCGGCGATCGACCTCGCCGACGAGATGGGGGTACCCGTCGAGTGGTATGCCCTGTCCGCCGGCGCACGGATCTCGATGGACTCCGGCACCGAGAACATGGACTGGGTTGCCAAGGCACTCAAGCGGATCATCGAGTTCACCCAGGCCGGTGGCGAGATCAACGTCGTCGTCGCCGGGATCAACGTCGGCGCCCAGCCCTACTGGAACGCCGAGGCGACGATGCTCATGCACACCAAGGGCATCCTCGTGATGACCCCCGACAGCGCGATGGTGCTCACCGGCAAGCAGTCGCTCGACTTCTCCGGAGGGGTCTCGGCCGAGGACAACTTCGGCATCGGCGGCTACGACCGCGTGATGGGGCCGAACGGTCAGGCGCAGTACTGGGCCAAGGACCTCGCGGGCGCCCGAGCCATCCTCATGGCGCACTACGACCACGCTTACGTCGTCCCCGGCGAGGGTGGTCCGCGTCGGGTCGCCACGAGCGACCCCTCCGACCGCGACGTGACGACCTACCCGCACGAGATGCCCGACTCCGGCTTCACCACGGTGGGTGACATCTTCTCGGTGGCCACCAACCCGGACCGGAAGAAGGCCTTCGACATCCGCACGGTGATGCGCGCCGTGGCCGACCAGGACCACGAGCCGCTCGAACGCTGGGCGGGCATGACCGATGCCGAGACCGCCGTCGTGCAAGACGCCCACCTCGGTGGGATCCCGGTGAGCCTCATCGGGATCGAGTCGAAGTCGGTCGCACGACGCGGCTTTCCTCCCACCGACGGTCCCGACACCTACACCTCGGGCACGCTCTTCCCGCGGTCCTCGAAGAAGGTCGCCCGGGCGATCAACGCGGCGAGCGGGAACCGTCCCCTCGTGGTCCTGGCGAACCTGTCGGGCTTCGACGGCTCCCCCGAGTCGATGCGCAACCTCCAGCTCGAGTACGGCGCCGAGATCGGTCGGGCCATCGTCAACTTCGACGGTCCGATCGTCTTCACCGTCGTCTCGCGCTACCACGGTGGGGCGTTCGTCGTCTTCTCCAAGGCCCTCAACCCCCGGATGACCGTGCTCGCGGTCGAGGGCTCGTTCGCGTCGGTCATCGGTGGCGCCCCGGCGGCTGCCGTGGTCTTCGCGCGCGACGTCGACGCGAGGACCGCCGCCGACCCCCGCGTGGCCGAGCTCGAGTCCGCGATGGGGTCCGCGTCCGGCGTGGAACGGGCGCGGGTGGCGGCCGAGCTGGCCGAGCTCCGCGGGGCGGTGCGCGCAGAGAAGCTGGGGCAGGTCGCGGCCGAGTTCGACGGTGTCCACAGCATCCACCGTGCGGTCTCGGTCGGCTCGGTCGACGAGGTGATCCAGGCCGAGCAGATCCGTCCCAAGATCATCGCTGCCATCGAGGGCGGCCTCGGGATCTGACGCCGCGGGCACTCTCCGCGACGTCCGGGCGAGCGACGACCCGGCGGGTGCCTCGTCGATCCCGTGCAGCACAAGCCCCTTTTCGACGGGTCGCCGAGGTACGTTCCCGAGGTCCGACGTCTCGGGGACTCACCACGGGAGAACACGAATGCACTCGAAGCACCTCACTCGCCTGCTCGCCGTCGTCGCAGCCGCCGGGTCCGTCCTGGCCCTGGGCACCACCGCGGCCGGCAGCACGACGGCAGCCGCCGAGACCCCGTCCGCGGGAACCACCGCCTGCGCCGACAGCACGGGCGGCACGGGCAGCACTGACGACGGAGCGCTCGCCCGGGTCCGGGACGGCAGCACGACCAAGGAACCCGACCTCTACTCGAAGAACGAGGCGAACGCGTACGGGGTGGTCAAGGACGCCCCCCGGATGCCGAACGGCAGCGTCCACATCGAGACCGTCTTCCACGTCGTCTCCGACCACGCCCTCACCACGGCTGAGTCCAGCCGGTGGCAGCGCCTCATCGACGCGCAGGTGCAGGTGCTCAACGACTCGTATGCCGGCCGCACGTCTCGCGACGCCGCCGACTCCCCCTTCCGCTTCAACCTGACGAAGGTCGACTACACCGTCAACGCCGCGTGGGCCCACGTCGCCCCGGGCAAGACCGAGCGGGACATGAAGAAGGCCCTGCACGAGGGCGACTCCGAGACCCTCAACGTCTACTCCGCGGACATCGGCGGGGGGCTTCTCGGGTGGGCCTACTTCCCCAAGGGCTACAACAACGGCCGGGACTACATCGACGGTGTCGTCATGCTCGACGAGTCGATGCCGGGCGGCACCGCGGGCAAGTACGCCGAGGGTGACACCCTCACCCACGAGGTCGGCCACTGGCTGATGCTCGAGCACACCTTCGCGGGCGCCTGCTCGGCACGAGGGGACTACGTCGCCGACACTCCTCGCGAGGCCTACCCGCAGTTCAACTGCCCCGTGGGGGCCGACTCGTGCACCGCCCCCGGTCTCGACCCCGTCCACAACTTCATGGACTACACGCAGGACTCCTGCATGGACATGTTCACCCCCGGCCAGGTGGAGCGGATGAACGACGCGTGGGTCAACTTCCG
>JBBRGO010000043.1:0-16842 GCA_038224055.1 Actinomycetales bacterium | reverse complement strand
CAGGACGAGCCGCCCGCGCCCCGGTGACCCGGTCGTCATCCGCCGAGGGCGGCGCTCACCACGTCCTTGGCCTCGGACTGCACCTGCGCCAGGTGGTCGGCCCCCTTGAACGACTCCGCGTAGATCTTGTAGACGTCCTCGGTGCCCGACGGCCGCGCCGCGAACCAGGCACTCTTCGTCGTCACCTTCAGGCCGCCGATCTTCGCCCCGTTGCCCGGGGCCTCGGTCAGCTTCGCCGTGATCTCTTCGCCGGCGAGCGTCTCCGCGGTGACGTCCTCGGGGGAGAGGGCGCCGAGCTTGGCCTTCTCCTCGCGGCTCGCGGCGGCGTCGATCCTGGCGTAGGCGGGGGACCCGTGCCGTTCGGTGAGCTCGGCGTAGTGCTGGCTCGGTGTCCGACCGGTCGCGGCGAGGATCTCGGACGCGAGCAGCGCGAGCAGGATGCCGTCCTTGTCGGTGGACCAGACGGTCCCGTCGAAGCGGAGGAAGCTCGCCCCGGCCGACTCCTCACCGCCGAACCCGACGCTGCCGTCGAGCAGCCCGGGCACGAACCACTTGAAGCCGACGGGCACCTCGAGCAGCGTGCGTCCGAGGTCGGAGGCGACGCGGTCGATCATCGAGGAGGAGACGAGGGTCTTGCCGATGGCCGTGGAGCCGGGCCAGTCCGGCCGTGCGCCGCCGTAGAGGTAGCCGATGGCGACGGCGAGGTAGTGGTTGGGGTTCATCAGGCCGGCGTCCGGGGTGACGATGCCGTGCCGGTCGGCGTCGGCATCGTTCCCCGTGGAGATGTCGTAGGCGTCCTTGGCCCCGATGAGCGAGGCCATCGCCGACGGGGACGAGCAGTCCATCCGGATCTTGCCGTCCCAGTCGAGGGTCATGAAGGCCCACTGCGGGTCGACGCGGGGGTTGACGACGGTGAGGTCGAGACCGTGTCGTTCACCGATCTCGCCCCAGTAGTCGACGGAGGCGCCCCCGAGCGGGTCGGCCCCGATCCGGACCCCGGCCTCGCGGATCCGTGCGAGGTCGACGACGTGGGGCAGGTCATCGACGTAGGTCCCCATGAAGTCGTATGCCGCGGCCTCGCCCCGCGCCTGTTCGAAGGCCACCCGCTTGACGTCCTTGAGGCCGCCCCGGACGAGGTCGTTGGCCCGGGCCGCGATGACGGACGTGGCGTCGGTGTCGGCCGGACCACCGTGCGGCGGGTTGTACTTGAAGCCGCCGTCGGCGGGCGGGTTGTGCGACGGCGTGACGACGATGCCGTCGGCGAGACCGGACGCGCCGGCGGCCTTGCCCCGGTTGGCGCGGAGGATCGCGTGCGAGACCGCCGGCGTCGGGGTGTAGGCGTCCCGGTCGTCGACGAGCACCTCGACGCCGTTGCCCACGAGCACCTCGAGTGCCGACCGCCACGCGGGCTCCGACAGCCCGTGGGTGTCGCGGCCGATGAAGAGCGGGCCGTCGAAGCCCTGGTGCTTGCGGTAGTCGCAGATGGCCTGGGTCGTGGCGAGGATGTGGTCCTCGTTGAAGGCGGTGCGCAGGCTGGAGCCGCGGTGTCCGGAGGTGCCGAAGGCGACCTGCTGGTCCGGGTCGTCGACATCGGGATGGCGGTCGTAGTACGCCCCCACGAGGGCGTCGACGTCGACGAGGTCCTCGGGCAGCGCCACCTGTCCGGCTCGGGGGTGGCTCATGACCGACCTTCCTTTCCTGCCGCGGCGGCAGTGCTGTCACTCGTGGCCTGTGAGGAGTCGGGCTCCGGCGCCGTGTCGGGTTCGCCGGGCTCCACGGGCTGGACCGGCTGGCCGAGCTCGGCGGGCTCGTCGAGGGGGGCCAGCCACACGGTCGAGAGCCGAGGGACCGTCACCTCGACGACATACGGCTGCCCGTGCCACCCGCCCTCCTGCGCCTCGACCACGACGCCGGTGCTGCTCGGGGCGTCGGGGTGGTAGCCGGCGGTGTCGAGCACGACCGTCCACCGGCCCGTCCGAGGCACACCGATCCGGTAGCGCTCGTGCGTCGACCCGCTGAAGTTCATCACGCAGGCGACGACCGGGGCGTCGACCGCACGATCACCCTTGCCGTACCGGAGCCACGAGAAGGTGTTGTGCGCGGCGTCGTCGGCGTTGAGCCACTGGAAGCCGCCCTGCTCGGTGTCCATCTCCCAGAGCGCGCGGTGGTTGCGGTAGAGGGCGTTCATGTCCTTGACGAGGTTGTGCACCCGGTAGTGGAGTGGCTGGTCGAGCAGCCACCAGTCGAGGCTGCGGCCGTCGGCCCACTCGGCTTCCTGGGCGAACTCCGAGCCCATGAAGAGCAGCTGCTTGCCGGGGTGGCACCACAGGTAGGCGAGGAAGGCGCGGAGGGTGGCGAGCTGCTCCTCCCGGGAGCCGTGCGACTTGCGCAGCAGCGAGCCCTTGCCGTGGACGACCTCGTCGTGGCTGATCGGCAGCACGTAGTTCTCGGTGAAGGCGTAGACGAGCGAGAAGGTGATCTTGCCCTGGTGGTGCACGCGGTGGATCGGGTCCTCGCCGAGATAGCTCAGCGAGTCGTTCATCCAGCCCATGTTCCACTTGAAGCCGAAGCCGAGCCCGTCGGCGGCGGTGGAGGCCGTGACGCCCGGCCAGGACGTCGACTCCTCGGCGACCGTGACGATCCCGGGGACGCGCTTGTAGGCCGTGCCGTTGATCTCCTTGATGAGGCGCACGGCTTCGAGGTTCTCGCGGCCACCGTGCGCGTTGGGCTCCCACTCGCCCGCCGAGCGGCCGTAGTCGAGGTAGAGCATCGAGGCGACCCCGTCGACGCGCAGCCCGTCGGCGTGGAACTCCTCGAGCCAGTAGACGGCGTTGGCGACGAGGAAGTTGCGCACCTCCGCCCGGCCGTAGTCGAAGATGTTGGAGCCCCACTCCGGGTGCCAGCCCTTGCGGGGGTCGGGGTTCTCGTAGAGGGCCTGGCCGTCGAAGCGGGCCAGGGCCCACTCGTCGGTGGCGAAGTGGCCGGGGACCCAGTCGAGGATGACCCCGATGCCGGCCTGGTGCAGGCGGTCGATGAGGTGACGCAGCTCGTCCGGGGAGCCCCAGCGCGAGCTCGGCGCGAAGTACCCGGTGACGTGATAGCCCCAGGACGGTACGTAGGGGTGCTCCATGACGGGCAGGAACTCGACGTGCGTGAAGCCGAGGTCCTTGACGTAGTTGACGAAGTGCTCGGCCATGCCCGCATATCCGAGCCCCTGGCGCCAGGAGCCGATGTGGACCTCGTAGACGCTCATCGGGCCGGTGTGGGGGTTCTCCCGGGCGCGGGTCTGCATCCACGCCGAGTCGCCCCACTCGTAGTGGGTCTCGGTGACGATCGCAGCCTGCTTGGGGGCGACCTCGGTCATCCGCGCCATCGGGTCGCTCTTGAGCCGGACGATGTCGTCGGCGCCCCGGATGGCGAACTGGTAGTTCATCCCCTCGGCGGCGCCGGGCAGGAAGAGCTCCCAGATGCCCGTGTCTCCGAGTGCGCGCATCGGGTGCGACATCCGGTCCCAGCCGTTGAAGTCGCCGATGACGTGGATCGCCCGGGCCCGGGGGGCCCACACCGCGAAGGACACGCCGTGCACCTCTCCGAGGGGCCCGGAGTAGGTGCGCACGTGGGCGCCGAGGACGGTCCACAACTGCTCGTGACGACCCTCGTTGATGAGGTGGCGGTCGAGCTCGCCGAGGGTCGGCGCGAAGCGGTAGGGGTCGTCCTGCTCGTGCTCCACCCCGTCGCCGTAGGAGACGAGCAGCCGGTAGTCGTGGGTGGTGCCGAAGTCGGGGGAGGTCATCGACCAGATCCCGTCCCGGACGTGCTGGAGGTCGACCCGGTCGCCGGAGTCGAGGCGCGCGGAGACACCGGTCGCCATCGGCCGGTAGACCGTGATGGTGAGGCCGCCGGGGCCGACGTGGTGACCGAGCAGGTCGTGCGGTTGGCCGTTGCGGCCCTGCAGGAACGCGGTGATGGCGCCGTCGTCGAGCGTCGGACCCGTGGTCTCCGGAGGCGGAGGCGGGGTGGCAGCCGGGGTCGGCTTGTTCGGCGGGGTGGCAGCCGGGGTCGGCGTGTTCGGCGGGGTGGTCGGCTTCGGGGTCATCAGGAACCTTCTTCGTCGAGCAGTCGGTCGATGGCGTCGAGCGGGATGGGTAGCCACGTCGGCCGGTTGCGCGCCTCGTAGACGACCTCGTAGAGGGCCTTGTCGAGCTCGAGGGCACGGATCAGCGTGGTCGTGTCGGTGTCGGGCGCACCCGCCACCGACGCGTAGCCGTCGAGGAAGGCGTCACGGCAGGCGGTGGACCACCCGGTCGCATCCACCCCGGGGTCGGCGAGCCGGACGGACCCGGCCGCGTAGTCGAACGAGCGGAGCATGCCGGCGACGTCGCGGGCGGGGACGTCGGGCAGGACCCGCTCCGCGAGCGGCCGCAGCGGCTCGCCCTCGAAGTCGAGTGCGACCCAGCCCCGCTCGGGGACGTCGAGGACCTGTCCGAGGTGGTAGTCGCCGTGGATCCGCTGGAGCCGCGGCCAGGACAGGTGGGACAGCACGTCGAGCACTCGCGCCACGTCGGCGGCGTGCGACCCGAGCGCGGGCACGAGAGCCACCGCAGCGGCATACCGCTCCCGCATCGATCGCAGCAGCCGTTCCCGCGCAAGCTCGCTGGCCTCCTCCGTGCCGAGCGTCGCAGCGAGCACCACGTGGATCTGTGCCGTCACGACGCCGAGGTCGCGGGCTCGGTCGGTGAAGTCCGACCCGGTCGAGGCGGCGACGAGAGCCACGCGCCAGGCGTCCTCGACGCCGGGGATGAACTCCTGGGCGAAGGCGAGATGGCCCGACTCCGGCCGGGCGCCGGTGGGGGAGTCCCACGCGCCGGACAGGTCACCGAGCGCCATCGGGACCCGGTCGGAGCCGGCGAGGGTAAGGGCGGACTGCACGATGACGTCGGGGTTGTCCCCGTGCTGGAGCGTACGGAAGACCTTGACGATCAACGGTTCTGCGAGGCCCCCGTCGGGCGTGGCCATCCGCGCGATGATCGAGGTGTTGGACTGCTCGCCGGTCAGCACCGCGGCACTCGTGACGTTGCCGGCGGCGCGCCCCGTCGACGACCCCCGGGCCACGTCGTTGCGCCCGACCGAGGCCTGGGCCTCGTCGGAGACGCCGCCCTGCAGGATGGTCGTGACGAGACCCGAGACGTAGGCCGGATCGTGCGGTCCGTCGTAGACCCACCGGGTGCCCAGCACGCTGTGCTCCATCGTGCCGATGAGGGCCTTCTCGGCGCCCTCGAGCGGAGCCTCGCGGTACGTCAGCGGCACCTGGTAGACGACGGGCGGGGACGCCGCGTCATCGACGAGCAGCAGCGTCTCGATGCCCACCCGACCCTCGGGGTCCTCGAAGCGGAAGCCGCCGACGCGACGCAGGTCCGGGACGTGGCCCTTGCCGGCATACCAGCGCTGGTGGGCCATCCACGGCGCGACGAGCTCGGTCTTGCCCGGGACGAGGGACGCACCCTGGTGCACGATGGCCATCAGCTGCGCTCCTCGCCGCCGCGCAGGCGCAGCCAGAAGAAGTCACGAGAGCCGAGGGTCAGCGTGACCCGGCCGTCCGCCGCGACCCAGGGGAACCCGCTGCCGCCGAAGAGATCTTGCAGTCTGCGACCGGCGAGCCGGTCGGGCAGCTGGAGCGTGGCCGCCTGGGGACGGCTCGAGAGGTTGTTGACGCAGAGGACGGCCTCGGCCTCCTCCTCGCCGTCGGCGGGCATCGTGCGGGTGAACGCGAGCACCGCCTCGTTGTCGGCCGGGACGACGTCGAAGTCGCCGAGACCGAAGACGGGATGGCGCCCCCGCACCTGGATCATGCCGCGGACCCAGTGCAGCAACGACGCGGAGGAGGCCATCTGCGCCTCGACGTTGAGGTTGTTGTAGTGGTAGACGAGGCTCGAGATCACCGGGAGGTAGAGCTTGCCGGGGTCGACGCTGGAGAAGCCGGCGTTGCGGTCCGGGGTCCACTGCATCGGGGTCCGGACGGCGTCGCGGTCGGTGAGCCAGATGTTGTCGCCCATCCCGATCTCGTCGCCGTAGTAGAGGCAGGGCGAGCCGGGCAGCGACAGGATGAGCGCGTGGATCAGCTCGATCTCGGGCCGGGAGTTGTCGAGCAGCGGGGCGAGACGGCGACGGATCCCCACGTTGGCCCGCATCCGCGGGTCGGGGGCGTACCACCCGTACATCGCGGCACGTTCCTCCGGCGTCACCATCTCGAGGGTGAGCTCGTCGTGGTTGCGCAGGAAGGTCCCCCACTGAGCGCCGTCGGGGATCGCCGGGGTGTCGGCGAGCACGCCGATGATCGGCTGGGCCTTCTCCTCACGCAGGGCGTAGTAGAGGCGCGGCATGACCGGGAAGTGGAAGCACATCTGGCACTCGGGGGTCTCCTCGGTGCCGAAGTAGTCGACGACCTCCGCCGGCGGCTGGTTCGCTTCCGCGAGCAGGATCCGGCCGGGGTACTCCTCGTCGACCATCGCGCGCAGGCGCGCCAGGAAGTCGTGCGTCCTCGGCAGGTTCTCGCAGTTGGTGCCCTCCTCCTCGAAGAGGTAGGGCACGGCGTCGAGGCGGAACCCGTCGATCCCGAGGTCCATCCAGAAGCGCACGATGTCGAACATCGCCTCCTGGACGGCCGGGTTCTCGAAGTTGAGGTCTGGCTGGTGGGAGAAGAAGCGGTGCCAGAAGAACTGGCGGCGGACCGGGTCGAAGGTCCAGTTGGACACCTCCGTGTCGACGAAGATGACGCGGGCGTCGGAGTACCCCTCGTCGGAGTCGGACCACACGTAGAAGTCGCCGTAGGGCCCGTCCGGCTCGGCCCGCGAGGCCTGGAACCACGGGTGCTGGTCGCTCGTGTGGTTCATCACGAAGTCGGTGACGATCCGGATGCCGCGGGCGTGGGCCTGCGAGACGAGCTCGGTGAACTCCGGCAGCGTCCCGAACTCGGGCAGCACCGCCTTGTAGTCGGCGATGTCGTAGCCACCGTCGCGCAGCGGCGACGCATAGAACGGGGGCAGCCAGAGGCAGTCGACACCGAGCCACTGGAGGTAGTCCAGCCGCTGGATCACACCGGTGAAGTCACCGGCGCCGGATCCCTTGGAGTCGCCGAAGGCGCGCACGAGCACCTCGTAGAAGACGGCCTTCTTGAACCACTGGGGGTCGTGGCGCAGTCCCGGCTGGGAAAGGTTGAGTCCCTGCATGTGTTCAGTGGCTCCTCACGTGGATGATGTGGACGGGCTCGGACTCGGGGCCCATGCGCACGAAGTTGTCGGACTGCCACTGCCACGTCTGGTTGGTGATGTGGTCGTGGGCGTCGAACGTCGACCAGGGGGCGAGGCCGAGGGCCTCCATGTCGAGGTGGATGTTCGTCTCCCGGGTGGCGTGGGGGTCGAGGTTGGCGACGACGAGCACGGTGTCGCGCTCGCCGTCGACGACGCGCGACTTCGAGAAGACGAGGACGTTCTCGTCGTCGGCGCTGTGGAAGTGGAGGTTGCGCAGCCAACGGAGGGCGGGGTGCCACCCACGGATGTCGTTGAGCCGCTTGAGGTACCAGGCGAGCGAGCGGCTCTCGAGCGGTCCGCCGGGCTCGTAGAGATACCACTGACGGTCTTTGTACTCGTACTTCTCGTTCTCGTTCTGCTCCTCCGCCCCGGGACGCGCGACGTGCTCCATGAGCTCGTACCCCGCATAGATCCCGTAGGTCGGCGACATCATCGCGGCCACCGCGGCGCGCAGCTTCCACGCCGTGGGCCCGCCGTACTGGAGGTACGGCGTGAGGATGTCGTGGGTCGTGGGCCAGAAGGACGGGCGCATCCACGCGGCACCGTCGCCGGCCAGCTCGCGGCCGTACTCCTCGAGCTCCCACTTCGCGTTGCGCCAGGCGTAGTAGGTGTAGCTCTGCTGGAAGCCGGCCTGGGCCAACGCCTGCATCATCGCCGGCTTGGTGAAGGCCTCCGCCAGCCAGATCGTCTCGGGGTGGTCCTTGGCCACATCGGCGATCAGCCACTGCCAGAAGGTGACCGGCTTGGTGTGCGGGTTGTCGACGCGGAAGATCCGGACGCCGTGGTCGAGCCAGACCTGGATGACCCGGCGGACCTCCGCGTAGGCCCCGGCCGGGTCGTTGTCGAAGTTGAGGGGGTAGATGTCCTGGTACTTCTTGGGCGGGTTCTCGGCGTAGGCGATCGTCCCGTCGGCCCGGGTCGTGAAGAGCTCCGGGTGGGTCTGCACCCACGGGTGGTCGGGCGAGGCCTGCAGGGCGATGTCGAGGGCCACCTCCAGCCCGAGGCGCTCGGCCTCCGCGACGAAGTGGTCGAAGTCCTCGAAGGTGCCGAGGTCGGGGTGGATCGCGTCGTGGCCGCCGTCGGGGGAGCCGATCGCGTAGGGGGACCCGGGATCTCCCGGCTCGGCCGTGAGGGAGTTGTTGCGGCCCTTGCGCGCCGTCGTGCCGATCGGGTGGATCGGTGTGAGGTAGACGACGTCGAAACCCATGTCGGCGACGGCCGGCAGGCGCTTGGCGGCCGATCGGAAGGTGCCCGACACCCACGCGCCGGTCTTCTCGTCGCGGTGGGCCCCCTCGGACCGCGGGAACATCTCGTACCACGCCCCGTAGAGCGCCAGCTCCCGCTCGACCCAGAGGCTGTAGTCGGCCGTCGGGGAGACGAGCTCTCGCAGGGGGACGGTCTCCGCCAGCCCGCGCACCTCCGGTGACGTCGCTGCGGCGAACCGCTCCGTCGCCGGGCGCTGCTCGTCGCGCAGGGCGGACACGGCCCGGTCGACCGGTGCGGCGTCGGCGCCCTGCGCGCGAGCCGACTCCGCGAGACGGGTGAGCACGAGGGCACCCTCGGCGCACATGAGGTCCGCGTCGATACGGGCGGGGATCTTGATCCCGGCGTCGTGCACCCAGGTGGCGTAGGGATCCGACCACGCCTCCACCCGGTAGGTCCACCACCCCGTGCGGTCGGCCGACACGACCGCGCTCCACAGGTTGAGTCCCGGGTTGTCGCAGTGCATCGCGACGTGGTGGTCCAGGCCGTCGGGGTCCGTGAGCACGACGGTGGCGTTGACCGCGTCGTGGCCCTCCCGGAAGACCGTCGCCCAGACGGTGAACTCCTCGTCGACGACCGACTTCGCCGGACGGTCGCCGCCGTCGACCCGCGGCCACACGCCCGTGACCGGGATGCGGCCGAACGGCACGGCGCCGCCGGCCATCCCCTCGACCGTCGGGGGGACGCTCACGGCGTCGCTCGTCGCGCCGGATGGCTCTTGCGGCGGCCGGGCAGCCACCGCGGGCGCGGCCGGGGTCGACGTCGGGGTGGACACGGGCATGGGGGTGCGGGGGTCCGCGGGTGAGCCAGTCACCACCTGACCGTATCGAATGCCGAGGGTTCGGGACGAGAGGCTGACGGCAGCGGGTCCGTCCTGTGGAACGCACTGCAAGATCTGCAAGAACCGGGCAGCCCCACCCCTATGCTGTGCTCTCGTGAAGGCAATCCGTCGCTTCAGCGTCCGCACCGTCCTGCCCAGCCGCATCGAGGGGCTCGGCGTCCTCGCCAGCAACCTCCGATGGTCGTGGCACCCGCCGACCCGTGACCTCTTCGAGAGCATCGACCCGAAGAAGTGGGCCGGTGCGAACGAGGATCCCGTCAAGCTGCTCTCGCGCCTGTCGGCGACACAGCTCGAGCAGCTCGCCGGCGACAACGACTTCGTCGCACGGGTGACCGCGGCGAACGACGACCTCGAGCGCTACCTCACCGACGAGCGGTGGTACCAGACCTGGAGCCGCGAGGAGCGCGCGCAGGGTCGGACCGCTCCCGAGGCCATCGCCTACTTCAGCCCCGAGTTCGGGATCACCGCAGTGCTCCCGCAGTACTCCGGTGGCCTCGGCATCCTCGCCGGCGACCACCTCAAGACGGCCTCGGACCTGGGCGTGCCCATCGTCGGGGTCGGGCTCTTCTACAAGACCGGCTACTTCAAGCAGGCGCTGACCAGCGACGGCTGGCAGGTCGAGAGCTACCCCGTCCTCGACCCCGACGGCCTGCCCCTCGCGCTGCTGCGCGAGGACGACGGGACTCCCGCGGTCGTGTCGATCGCGCTGCCCGGTGGGCGGATGCTCAACGCGCACGTCTGGAAGGCGCAGGTCGGCCGCGTGCCGCTGCTCCTGCTCGACTCGGACGTGCCCGGCAACGACGAGGCCACCCGCCGGGTGACCGAGACGCTCTACGGCGGTGGGGGTGACACCCGGCTCGAGCAGGAGCTGCTCCTCGGCATCGGGGGGGTCCGGGCGCTCCGCCTGTGGTCGCGGCTCTCGGGGGCGCCCGCGCCGGCGGTCTACCACACCAACGAGGGGCATGCCGGCTTCCTCGGTGTCGAGCGGATCACCGAGCTCGTCCGCGACCACGGACTCGAGTTCGGCGAGGCACTCGAGGCGGTCCGGTCGGCCACCGTGTTCACCACGCACACCCCGGTGCCCGCCGGCATCGACCGGTTCGACGCCGCCAAGATCGACCTCTTCTTCGGCGGGGCCAACGCGATCCCCGGGGTGCCGGTCGACCGGCTGCTCGCCCTCGGGGCCGAGGACTACGCGGGTGGTCAGTCCGGCATCTTCAACATGGCCGTGATGGGTCTGCGCCTCGCCCAGCGGGCCAACGGGGTGTCCGAGCTGCACGGCGTCGTGAGTCGCGGGATGTTCGACGGGCTGTGGCCCGGCTTCGACGAGGTCGAGGTGCCGATCACGAGCATCACCAACGGTGTCCACGCCCCGACGTGGGTCGACCGCACGGTCTACGACGTGGCTCGTCAGCACCTCGGCACGGCCGACATCGCCGGGTCCGACGCGTGGGACCGGATCGACGAGGTCCCCGCCTCCGCCATCTGGTCGGCCAAGCGGGAGATGCGCGAGAAGCTCGTGCAGGACGTCCGCCGCCGGGTCCGTTCCTCGTGGCAGAAGCGCGGGGCCTCAGACGCCGAGCTCGGCTGGGTCGACGACATCCTCGACCCCGACGTCCTGACGATCGGTTTCGCCCGCCGGGTGCCGACCTACAAGCGGCTCACCCTCATGCTCCGGGACTCGGCGCGCCTCAAGAGCCTGCTGCTCCACCCGGAGCACCCGATCCAGCTCGTCATCGCGGGCAAGTCGCACCCGGCCGACGAGACGGGCAAGCGACTGATCCAGCAGATGGTGCAGTTCGCGGACCAGGAGGACGTGCGCCACCGCATCGTCTTCCTGCCCAACTACGACATCGCCATGGCGCAGCACCTCTACCCGGGGTGCGACGTCTGGCTCAACAACCCGCTCCGTCCCTTCGAGGCCTGCGGCACGTCCGGCATGAAGGCCGCCCTCAACGGCGGCCTCAACCTGTCGATCCTCGACGGCTGGTGGGACGAGTGGTTCGACGGCCACAACGGGTGGGCGATCCCGACCGCGGACGGCGTCGAGGACCCGGACCGCCGCGACGACATCGAGGCGGCCGCGCTCTACGACCTCATCGAGCACAACGTCGCGTCGCAGTTCTACGAGCGGGACCCCGAGGGTCTGCCGCGGGGCTGGCTCGCGATGATGACGCACACGCTCAAGACCTTGAGCCCCAAGGTCCTCGCCTCACGCATGGTCGAGGACTACACCCAGAAGCTCTACGCGCCCGCGGCGACCGCGGGCCGAGCCCTGGGCGCCGACGGCTTCGCCGGGGCCAAGGAGCTCGCCGCCTACAAGGCGCGCGTCCGCGCGGCGTGGCCGCAGCTCAAGGTCGAGCACGTCGAGCCCTCCGGGGTCTCCGACTCCCCGGAGGTGGGGGACACGCTCGAGCTCAAGGCCTACGTCGACCTCGCCGGGCTCTCGCCCGACGACGTCGAGGTGCAGCTCGTCCACGGACACGTCAACGACCTCGACGAGCTCTGGGACGTGGAGGTGGCGCCGCTCACCCTCGCCGAGAGCCACGAGGACGGTCACCACCAGTTCACCGGATCCCAGCCGCTGGGCCGCACGGGATCCTTCGGCTACAGCGTCCGGATCGTGCCCAAGCACGAGTCCCTCGCGACCGCAGCGGAGCTCGGGCTGGCCCGCAACGCCTGAGCAGTGACCGAAAGGCCCCGTCCGTGTCGTCGCGGACGGGGCCCTTCGCGTCTGGGGCGTGCCGGAGGGTCGTTCCTCAGGCCTCGACGGCCCGCCACACCCGCATCGACGCCGCGCTCATCGGCAGGACCGCCCCGACCGGCACGACCTCGAACGGGAGGGGCCCGAGGTCGACCGCGGGTCGCGGTCGCTCGTCCACACTGTCCCAGAGCAGCTCGTAGCCGCGCACCCCCGGGGCGGCGGGGAGGCCGAGCTCGACGGCGTGCCCGGCGCCGTTGATGCTCACGAGCACCGACCGGGCGGCGAGCGCCACCCCGTTGTAGAAGGCCTGGAGGGTCGCGACGGCCGGGCCGTCCCACCGGTGCCCCATCGGGTCGCCGTCCGCGGCGTACCAGGCGAGGTCGGTCGAGCCGTCCTCGTGGACCGGTCGCCCGGTGAAGAAGGACCGCTGGCGCAGCACCGGGTGGTCTCGTCGGAGCGACACGAGGTGTCGTGTGGTCTCGAGCAGATCGTGCTGCCAGTCAGCGAGGTTCCAGTCGTACCAGCTGATCTCGTTGTCCTGGCAGTAGGGGTTGTTGTTCCCGCGCTGGCTCCGGCCGAACTCGTCCCCAGCGTTGAGCATCGGCACACCGGTCGAGAGCAGCAGCGTCCCGAGCAGGTTGCGCATCGAGCGGCGACGTGCGGCGGCGACCGTCTCGTCGTCGGTGCCCCCCTCGACGCCGTGGTTCCAGGAGCGGTTGTCGTTCGTCCCGTCCGTCCCGCCCTGACCGTTGCTCCCGTTGTGCTTGGCGTTGTATGCCGTGAGGTCGGCGAGGGTGAAGCCGTCGTGGGCGGTGACGAAGTTGACCGAGGCGATCGTCCCGCGGTCCCGCGTGCCGAAGAGGTCCTCCGACCCGGCCAGCCGCGTCGCGATGTCGCGGACCCCGTGACCGGTGCCCCCGACCGCCGACGCGGCGAGGTCACGCAGCCAGAAGGTGCGGACGGCATCGCGGTAGCGGTCGTTCCACTCCGAGAAGGGCGGCGGGAACTGCCCCGTGCGCCAGCCGTGCAGGCCGACGTCCCACGGCTCGGCGATGAGCTTGACCCGGGAGAGCACCGGGTCGGTGCGCAGGGCGACGAGGAACGGGTGGGTCGTGTCGTAGTTGTCGTCCCGTCCACGGGCGAGGGCCACCGCGAGGTCGAAGCGGAAGCCGTCGACGTGACACTCCTCCACCCAGTAGCGCAGCGAGTCGAGCACGAGCTGTGCGACGACGGGGTGGGCGAGGTCGAGCGTGTTCCCGCACCCCGTCACGTCGATGTCCTGCCCGCGCTCGTCAATCCGGTAGTAGGCGCGGTTGTCGAGCCCGCGGAAGGACAGCGTCTGGCCGATCTGTGACTGCTCCGACGTGTGGTTGTAGACGACGTCGAGGATCACCTCGATGCCGGCGGCGTGCAGCCGCCTGACCATCTCCTTGAACTCGTCCAGCACCCCCTGGGGGTCGTTCGTGGAGGCATAAGCGGCGTGGGGGGCGAAGAAGCCGAGCGTGTTGTAACCCCAGTGGTTCCCGAGTCCACGCAGCACCAGGTCCGGCTCGTGGCTGAACGCGTGGATCGGGAGCAGCTCGACGGCGGTGACCCCCAGTGCGACGAGGTGGTCGACGAAGGCGGGATGGGCGAGGGCGGCATAGGTGCCCCGCAGGCTCTCGGGCACTCCCGGGTGGAGGGCCGTCGCGCCCTTGACGTGCACCTCGTAGAGGAGGGAGTCGGTGTGCGGTCGTCGGGGCGGCACGTCGTCACCCCAGTCGAACTCGTCGTCGACGATGACGCACCGTGGGACGTGTGGTGCGGAGTCGCGGTCGTCCCGGACGGTGAGGTCGCCGCTGAGGTCGGCGCCCACGACGTGTCCGTAGAGCGCCGGGTCGAGGGTCACCTCACCCTCGATGGCCCGGGCGTAGGGGTCGAGGAGCAGCTTCGCGGGGTTGTGCCGCTCGGCCCGGTCGGGTGCCCACGGACCGTCGACCCGGTAGCCGTAGCGCTGGCCCACCCCGACGTCCTCGATGGTGTCGAACCACGTGCCGTGACGGCGGTGGCGCAGGGGCAGCCGCCGCTCCGTCTCCCGCCCCTCGGGGTCGACGTCGAAGAGGCAGACCTCGACGGACCGGGCGTGGGCGGCATACACGCTGAACTCGGTGCCGCGGGGGCCCACGTGCGCCCCCGGCGGCGGCGGGAGGTCGGGCGTCGCGGGCAGGGGCGGACACATGCCGCACAGAGTAGGACGAGTGGCCGGCGCGACGACGCCCGCGTCCCGTCCGTGGACTCAGGCCGGGAGGTCGAAGCGGCAGACGACCCCGCGGTGGTCAGAGGCGATCTCGTGGACCGAGGTGTCCACGAGGGACAGGTCCCGGTAGAGCACCGCGTCGAGCTCGCCGTCGAAGAGCTCGAGCGCCCGGCCGGTCGCACGGGAGCCGACACGGGCCAGCCACTCGTGCTTCGAGCCGGTCACGCGCCACGTCGGCCCGGGCAGCACGGCCGCCGTGAGCCCCGTCGAGCGGTGCATCGTGCGGTCGCGTCGGCCGGGTCCGGGGTAGTGGTTCATGTCCCCGGTGACGACGAGGGGCTCCGGCACCCCGTCCTCCCCGAGCGCCCGACCCAGGGCTGCGACCTGGCGTGAGCGCGCGACGGCCCGCGCGAAGACGATGAGGTGCGCCGTCGCGAAGGTGAAGGTGGTCCCCCCGGTCTCGAAGCGGGCCCGCAGCAGGCCCCGCTCGTGCCAGTGGCTCGACACGCGCAGGAGGGGCCCGGCGGACTTGAGCGTCGTGGGCCGCGGGGCACCGACCGGTCGGAGCCGCGCCGGGTCGTAGGCGATCGCCAGCCCGGCCGCCAGGTGGTGGCCGGCGAGGAGGTAGCCGGTCTCGCCGAGCGCCTGCTCGACCTCGGCGACGCCGAGGCCGAAGACCTCCTGGAGCCCGACGACCTCCACGCCGGCGTCGGCAAAGGGGCGCAGCCCGCCCGCGGTGCGAAGCAGGTGGCCGGAGCAGGTGTTGGCCGTCGCGACGGTGAGGCGGGCGGAGCGTCCCATGGACCCAGCATCCCAGCCCTGCCGGATCGACCCCACGACGCGGGGTCGTTACGGTTGGGGACATGACCGACCCGACATCACTGCCCAACTTCACGCCGCACACTCCGGCCGGCACCCCGAACGGAGTGCCCCCGAGCGACGCTCCCGTCCGCGACCGGATCCTCGACGTGCTGACCACCCTGCAGCTCGAGCCGAAGGTCGACGACGACGGCGACCTCGAGTTCGCGATCGTCGACCCCGAGGGGACGAGCACGACCCTCTTCGCCCGCGTCGCGGAGGGCGACATCGCCCTTGTCCGCTTCTTCGGCCAGTGGCAGCTGCAGGAGCCTGTCTCGTCGGACCCCACGGAGCGCATCACCCGCTGCAACGACATGACGATGCAGCTCAACATCGTCAAGCTGACGATGGTCCAGGACAGCCTCGTCGTCTCCGCGGAGCACGTCATCACCCCGAACGCCGACCTCGACGTGCTCGTCCCGCTCTCCGTCAACCACATCCTCCAGGGCGTCGGTTTCTTCTTCCAGTCCTGGCTGCCCGCCGACGGCGTGACCACCGAGGAGCTGCCCGAGGGCGCCACCCAGGACGGCCCGCAGGGCGGTCAGTGATGGGTGAGTTCGTCCGGCTCGAGGTCGAGGACGGGATCGGCACGATCCGCCTCGACCGTCCGAAGATGAACGCCCTCAACGTCCAGGTCCAGGAGGAGATCCGCGCTGCCGCCGAGGAGGCGGGCAGCCGCGCCGACGTCAAGGCCGTCATCGTCTACGGCGGCGAGCGCGTCTTCGCGGCCGGTGCGGACATCAAGGAGATGCAGACCATGTCGTACACCGACATGGTCGACCGCTCCGGCGCCCTCCAGTCGGCGATCAGCGCCGTCGCGCGGATCCCCAAGCCGGTCATCGCGGCCATCACCGGCTACGCGCTCGGCGGCGGGTGCGAGCTCGCGCTCGCCTGCGACTTCCGCCTCGTCGCCGACGACGCGAAGCTCGGCCAGCCGGAGATCCTGCTCGGGATCATCCCCGGCGCCGGCGGCACCCAGCGCCTCGCCCGACTCGTCGGGCCCGCGAAGGCCAAGGAGATCATCTTCAGCGGTCGCTTCCTGGGTGCGGAGGAGTCGCTCGCCATCGGTCTCGCCGACAAGGTGGTCCCTGCGGCCGACGTCCACACCGCGGCCCGCGAGTGGGCCGCCACCTTCGTCGGTGCCGCGTCGTATGCCGTCCGCGCCGCCAAGGAGGCCATCGACCGTGGCGTCGAGGTCGACCTCGACACCGGCCTCGAGATCGAGCGGATGCTCTTCGCCGGGCTCTTCGCCACCCGCGACCGGGAGATCGGCATGGCCTCGTTCGTCGAGCAGGGCCCGGGGAAGGCGCAGTTCGAGGGCCGCTGACACGTCGGTCGCCACCCGGCCGGTGGGGGGCCGCGCACGCGTGTTCCCCGCCGGTCCGTGGCGAGCGTCACGCCTGGCGGGTGGGCGCTAAGCCAGCGCTTAGTGCGAGGATGGTCGGCAGTGCCGGGGGACCCCCGGCAGCTGTACCGACAGCCCATCCAGCTACGGAAGAGGACGTTCACCCATGAACATCGTCGTCTGTGTCAAGTACGTGCCGGACGCCCAGGCGGAGCGCACGTTCAACGCATCGGACAACACGACCGACCGTGAGAACGTCGACGGTCTGTTGTCCGAGCTCGACGAGTA
>JBBRGO010000042.1:0-17033 GCA_038224055.1 Actinomycetales bacterium | reverse complement strand
TCGGCGGCCCACGCCAGTCCGGCCGCCATGAGCGCGCCGGCCGCTCCGGTGCCGTGCGCGGCGGGCAGCACGTAGATCTTGCTCAGCTCGACGGTGGGTCTCGCCGCCACGGCGGCGCGCACGTCGTCGTCGGCGGGCTCGCCGGCCACGAGCATCGCGTAACCGAGGGGGGCGCCGTCCTCGGCGAGCAGGACGGCTCGGGCCGGATCGGCCAGGTAGGCGCGGAAGCGCGGTGGCGAGAGCACCGCGGCGACGAACCGGTCGACGCGCTCCGCGGTCATGGACGGGGGACAGGCGAGGGCGAAGGTGGCCGCCGCCACGGTGGCGAGGGCGGGCACGTCGTCGGGTGCGGCGTGCCGCACAGTGGCTGGAGGGGTCACGACGCCGCCCGTCCGACGCGGCTCAGGACCTCGTCGTGGAGCAGCCCGTTGCTCGCGAGCGCGTCGCCGCTCCAGCACCCGTCGCGGCCGTCGAGGCCGGTGAAGCGGCCGCCGGCCTCCTGCACGATCGGGACGAGGGCAGCCATGTCGTAGACCTCGAGCTCGGGCTCGGCGGCAACGTCGACGGCACCTTCGGCCACGAGCATGTAGGACCAGAAGTCGCCGTAGGCACGAGTCCGCCAGCAGTCGTCCGCGAGACCCAGGAAGGCGTCGCGGCGGCCGCGCTCGTGCCAGCCGGCCAGGGACGAGTACGACAGGGAGGCGTCCTCGAGCCGCCCGACCCGCGAGACCGCAAGACGCCGCGCCGATGTCAGTGACCGCCCGGTCCAGGCACCCGAGCCGGCCGCCGCCCACCAGCGACGCTGGAGCGCCGGGGCGGCCACGAGCCCCATGACGGGCCGTCCCGCGTCGACGAGGCCGATGAGGGTCGCCCAGACGGGGACGCCGCGGACGAAGTTCTTCGTGCCGTCGATGGGGTCGATGACCCAGCGCCGCGGGCCGTGGCCGGTCGTGTCGAACTCCTCACCCTCGACGGCGTCCCGGGGCCGGGTCCGTCTCAGCTGGGCCCGGATGAGCTCCTCGACGGAGCGGTCGGCGTCGGTGACGGGGCTGAGGTCCGGCTTGCTCTCGACGACGAGGTCGGACGCGAGGAAGCGCGCCATCGTGATCCGCTCGGCCGCATCGGCGAGCACGTGGGCGAGACGCAGGTCGTCGTCGTAGTGGGTCTCGAAGGCAGTGGTCACCGGGTCAACCTAGCGCCCGCGGTCGTCCCGGCTGTCCCGGTCGTCGCGCTCCTCGGCGGTCCCGCGGCTGCCCAGCAGGCGCCGTAGCGACTCGAGCCGGGACGGGCCGGCCGAGCCCGCGTGCCCGTCGGCGACCCACGCGTCGAGGGCGCACTCCGGCTCGTCGTGGCTGCACCCGCGCGGGCAGCCCTCCGCGCCCTCGGCGAGGTCGGGGAAGTTGTCGATGATCCGGTCGACGTCGATGTGGGCGAGGCCGAAGGAGCGCACACCCGGGGTGTCGATGACCCAGCCGTCACCGGCCCGTCGGCCGGCGGCATCGGGCAGCCGGAGGGCGACCGCGCTGGAGGAGGTGTGTCGGCCCCGGCCGGTCGTGTCGTTGACGATGCCGGTCGCGCGACCGGCTCCGGGCACGAGCCCGTTGACGAGGGTGCTCTTGCCCACCCCCGAGTGGCCCACGAGCACGGAGATCTTGCCCGCGAGCCGGTCACGTAGGGCCTCGAGACCGGTGAAGCCGCCCTCGACGCGCGAGGTGACGACGTGCGCGACCTCGAGCGGGGCGTAGTTGGCGAGGAACTCCGTGGGGTCGACGAGGTCGGACTTGGTCAGGGCGAGGACGGGGGTCATGCCGGCGTCGTAGGCCGCGACGAGGCAGCGGTCGACCATCCGCGGCCGCGGCTCGGGGTCGGCGAGCGCCGTGACGATGACGAGCTGGTCGGCGTTCGCCACGATGATCCGCTCGTAGGGGTCGGTGTCGTCGGCGGTGCGGCGCAGCACCGAGCGTCGCTCCTCGATGCGGACGATGCGGGCCAGGGCGTCCGGACCTCCGGCGACGTCGCCGACGATCGCGACGTCGTCACCGACGACGATGCGCGTGCGGCCGATCTCGCGTGCCTTCATCGCGGTGACGACCCGCTCGCGCTCCTTCTTGCCGAGGGCTCCCGCGGGCAACAGGCAGGTGTACCGACCGCGGTCGACGCCGATCACCATCGCGACGAGGGCGTCGTCGTGGGCAGGTCGGTCCTTCGTGCGCGGCCGCGAGTTCTTCCGGCTCGGACGGATCCGGATGTCGCTCTCGTCGAGGTCCCGCCAGCTCACCGTCCGTTCCCGCCCACCGTTGCACCCCGGGTCAGGCCGGAGTCGGCGAGCATGCCGTCCCAGAGCCCGACGAAGTCAGGCATCGTCTTGCGGGTCGTGCCGATGTCCTCGACCGTCGTGTCCGGCACGCGGAGCCCGAGGATCGCGCCCGCGGTGGCCATCCGGTGATCGTGGTAGGAGCGGAACCGACTGCCGCTCAATACTGCCGGGCTGATTCGCAGTCCGTCGTCGAGCTCGGTGACAGGGCTGCCGAACCGCCCGAGCTCGGCCGTCAGGGCAGCGAGCCGGTCCGTCTCGTGGCCGCGGATGTGCGCGACGCCGCGGATCCACGACGGCGTCGAGGCGAGCGCGGCGAGCGCGGCGACGGTGGGGGTCAGCTCCGCGGCGTCGTGCAGGTCGATGTCGATCCCGACGAGCTCGCCCGTGCCCGAGACGGTGAGTCCCTCGCGGTCGAGCCGGACGTCGGCGCCCATCGTGTCGAGGATCTCGCGCATCAGGTCACCGGCCTGCGTCGTGTGCTGCGGCCAGCCCGGCACGTGCACCGTGCCGCCGGTGACGAGCGCCGCTGCGATGAAGGGGCCGGCATTGGACAGGTCAGGCTCGACGGAGACGTCGAGGGCGTTGATCTCCGAGGGCTCGACGCGCCACGTGTTCGGCTCCGAGTCGTCGACGACGGCGCCCGCGTCGCGAAGCGTCTCGACCGTCATCAGGATGTGCGGCTCGCTCGGCACCGGCTTGCCGTCGTGGTGCACGGTGACGCCGAGGTCGTAGCGAGGGCCGGCCAGCAGCAGCGCCGAGACGAACTGGGACGACGCCGACGCGTCCATCGTCACCGCCCCGCCCGGCACGCTCCCGCGGCCGTGGACGGTGAGCGGGAGACGCCCGGATCCGTCGTCGGAGATCTCGACCCCGAGCCGGCGCAACGCGTCGACGACGGGGGCCATCGGTCGGACGCGCGCCTGGGGGTCGCCGTCGAGGCGCACGTCGCCCTCGGCGAGCGCGGCCACGGCCGGGAGGAAGCGCATGACGGTCCCGGCGAGGCCGCAGTCGATGCCGACCCCGCCCCGCAGTCGCTCGGGCGGGGTGATGAGCCAGTCGACCGGGCCGCCGACCTCGCCCTCGCCGGCAACGTCCTCGATGCCGACCCCGAGCGAGCGCAACGCGTCGGCCATCAGCAGCGTGTCGCGTGACCGGAGCGGTGCGCGCAGTCGGGACCGGTCGACCGCGAGCGCCGCGAGCACGAGGTAGCGGTTGGTGAGGCTCTTGCTGCCCGGCAGCACGACGGTCGCGTCGACCGGGCCGTCGGCGACCGGGGCGTCCCAGTCCGACGATGGGGCGGTGGCGGGATGGTCGGCGGCGCCCACCGTCAGCTCACGACGTCCTGGGCCTTGTGGGCGAACAGTCGGGCCTCGCGCGATGCGGTGCCCTTGACGTGCTTGGCCTCACGCTTCGTCGTCTTCGTCGCGTTCTGGGCGCGCCACGCGAGACCGGGCTTGCCTGCGGTGTCGACGCTGGCTAGCAGGAGGCCGCCGAGCAGTCCGACGTTCTTGAAGAAGAGGCTGCGGCTCTGAGCCTTCTTCGCCGGGTCGGTCTCGTCCCAGAAGGCGTGCTCGATGGCCGTCGTCGGGATGATCGAGGCGGCGAGGACCGTGGAGGCGAGGCGGGGGAAGCGGCCCGTCGCGAGCAGGACGCCGCCGGCCACGAGAGCGCCGCCGTTGACCCGGACGAAGAGGTCGGGGTCACCCTGCACGGACTCGGGCGCCGGGACCTTCTCGAGGAGGGTCGCGGCGCGCTCGGTGCGGGCAGCAGGGTTGCGCAGTGCCTCGACGCCGGCAGCGACGAAGACCGAGGCGAGCAGCGGGCGGGCAAGACGACGGACGATCATGGAACAGCCTCCTGTGGGGACGCGGGCCCACGGGCGCTCGGCCCGTGGTGGTCGGTGGACACCTACGGTAGCGACATACCCCGCCCCCGCTGATCCCCGCCCGCTCCGAGGAGGGCGGCTCCCGGCATACGCTGGCCTCCATGTGTGGGAGGTATGCCGCGAGCGCCCGGCCCGACGAGCTGGTCGAGGCCTTCGACGTCGACGAGGACCACACCGACGAGCCGGTCCGCAGCCTCCTCAAGAACCCGCAGGCCCCGCCGGCGGGGTCGCCGGACTGGAACATGGCGCCGAGCAAGGCCGCCCCCGTCGTGCTGACCCGTGCCCCCCGGGGCGCCGTCGACGGGGCGGCGGCCACGCGACAGCTGCGGCTGCTCACGTGGGGCCTCGTGCCGGGGTGGGCCAAGGACGTCAGGCTCGGCCTGCGGATGACGAACGCCCGGGCCGAGACCGTGCTGGGCAAGGGCGCCTTCGCCACGGCGGCCCTCTCCCGTCGCTGCCTCGTCCCGGCCGACGGCTGGTACGAGTGGCAGGTCTCACCGACCGCGGTCGACGCGAAGGGCAAGCCCCGCAAGCAGCCGTTCTTCATCCACCGGGCGGACGGGGGGAAGGTCGGGTTCGCCGGGCTGTACGAGTTCTGGCGGGACCGCGAGCGGGCGGATGACGACCCGGAGGCGTGGCTCACGTCCTTCACCATCATCACGACGGCGGCCGACGCCGGTATGGACCGCATCCACGACCGCCAACCCCTCGTCCTCGAGCCCGGACAGTGGGAGCAGTGGCTCGACCCGCACGAGAAGGACCCCGAGGTGGTGCGCGGCCTGCTCGAGTTCACCGAACCCGGACGCTTCGAGGCGCACCCCGTCGGCCGTGCCGTCGGCGCCACCGTCAACAACGGGCCCGACCTCATCGAGCCGGTGCCCGAGACCGAGCTGGTGGGCGTCGTCGACCCGATGACGGGAGAGGTCGTCGGCGAGTGAGCCGGTTGACCCGGGTGACCGAGTCGGTCCGCGAGATCTCCACGACGCAGGGGCCGGGGCGGGCGCACGTCGCGCGACCGGTGCGGGCGGGGGGGACGGTCGTGCTGTCGCACGGCGCCGGGGGAGGGCTCGGTGCCCTCGATCTCGCGCTCGCCCGCGAGGCCGCCGTCGCGGCGGGATGGGCGTTCGTCCTCATCGAGCAGCCGTGGCTCGTCGCCGGTCGGCGGATCGCCGGGCCACCCCAGACGCTCGACGCGGCCTGGCTGCCGATGGTGCGGTCCCTGCTCTCGGGGCGGGCCCGCCTGCCCCGTCCCCTCGTCGTCGGGGGCCGGAGCGCCGGCGCCCGGGTCGCCTGCCGGACCGCCGCGGAGCTCGAGGCCGATGCGGCCCTGCTGCTCAGCTTCCCCCTCCACCCGCCGGGTCGCCCCGAGCGGCTGAGGGCCCACGAGCTCGTCCTCGCCCCGTCGCCGTCGTGGGTGGTCCAGGGTCTCGCCGACCCGTTCGGCAGCCCCGAGCAGGTGGGTTCGCACGCAGCCGTGGGCACCACGGTGCTCGGGGTGCCGGGAGCGCACAGCTTCCCGGAGCGCTCCCGGGCAGCGCTCGCCGCCGCCCTGGCGACGATCGTGGGAATGCTGCCCGGCTAGGCGTCGTTGCACGGGCATGGTCACCTGCTCCTCAACGGACCGCCGTCCGGTCGCCGCGCCAGCGCACGCACTCCTCGTCGGACCCGGCGCGTTAGGCTGGGAGGCGATGACCAAGGACAAGAACACCGACCCCATGTCGGCCGTCGCGTTCGTCGATCCCGCCGACTCGACGGACCCGGCCGAGGACGCCGCTGCCGCAGTGGCGCTCGCGGACGCGAACGCCGACGTCGCGACCGAGACCGAGCCGCAGCGACGAGCCCGCTTCGAGCGCGAGGCGATGCCGCTGCTCGACCAGCTCTACAGCGCGGCGCTGCGGACCACCCGCAACCCCACCGATGCCGAGGACCTGGTCCAGGAGACCTTCGCGAAGGCGTACGCGGCCTTCCACCAGTACCGGCCCGGGACGAACCTCAAGGCGTGGATGTATCGCATCCTCACCAACACCTACATCAACACCTACCGCAAGAAGCAGCGGCAGCCACTCGAGTCGGACTCCCCGGAGATCGCCGACTACCAGCTGGCCCGCGCCGAGTCGCACACCTCCTCCGGCCTGCGCTCCGCCGAGGCCGAGGCGCTCGACCATCTCCCCGACAGCGACGTCAAACGGGCCCTCCAGGCGATCCCCGAGGAGTTCCGGCTCGCGGTCTACTTCGCCGACGTCGAGGGTTACGCCTACAAGGAGATCGCCGAGATCATGCAGACCCCGATCGGGACCGTCATGAGCCGGTTGCACCGGGGGCGTCGCCAGCTGCGTGAGCTGCTCTCGGAGTATGCCGCCGAGCGGGGCTTCGCGACGAGCAGCTCGGTTGGCGCGGGCGTCACGAACGCGGCGGCCACGCAGGGAGTTTCGTCATGAGCCCGGAGATGAGTTCGGAGATGAGCTCGGAGAAGGAGCGCACCGACTGCTCGGAGGCGCTGCTGCGCGTCTACGAGTACCTCGACGGTGAGCTGGGTCCCGACGACTGCGCCAAGATCCAGGCGCACCTCGACGAGTGCGGACCGTGCCTGAAGGAGTACGACCTCGACACGACCCTGAAGTCGTTGATCAAGCGGTCCTGCGAGTGCGAGTCCGCCCCGGACACGCTCCGTCTGACGATCATGTCGCGCATCTCGATGACGGTCATGCGCGTCGAGGGCCTCTGAGGGCACCGCCGGACTCCCCGGACGACGAGAAGGCCCGACCCCCAAGGGGGATCGGGCCTTCTCTCACGGGTGCGGCTCAGGCGTTGGGCTTGCGGCCGTGGTTGGCAGCGTTGCCCTTGCGGGAGCGGCGCTTGCGGGCGCGCTTGCTCATCGTCGGCTCTTTTCGTCGGGTCCTGGGACATCTGGGACATCGTGCACTTGCACGAAAGACCTAGTGTTCCACACCGACTGTGGTAGGGCACAATTGGCAAGTCACGGGCGTGCGACGGTGCCGCCCTCCGGCGTGACGAGGTTGGGAATCGTAAAGACTTGGTAGTCCTGCCACAAAGACTTGGTCTGGATCTTAGTGAAACGCTCATTCGGGCTTTCCATTTGGTGCGGCTTTTGTCATGGTATGACCAGTCTTCCGTTCCGAGCCCATCTCAGGCTGCCGGAGGAGCTGTAGCACACCCCCGCCGTTTCCTCGATCCAAGGAGCTCCTCATGTTCTCGTTCCTCGCCGCCGCCGCCAGCCCCGTCTTCAACGTCGTCACGGTCATCTTCAACTCGTGGACCTGGGGCCTCTGAGCTCTCCCGCGGGCCCGCGCCGGAGGTAGACCGCGCGTCACCGGATAGGTGTCGTGCCCCAGAGGATCGAGTCCGGCAGTGAGTGATCGGCGCCCGCCGTCGACGATTCCAGAGCCTGTGTTCCCGACACGGCTGCTCGTCTACATCGCAATCGTCGCGGCGGGCGCCGTGCTGCTCGGGTCCTTCTCCCTCAAGGCCAGCCGGGCCCCCGATATCGCCCCGCTGCTGCTGCTGTGCGGCATGGGCGTGGTGAGCTTCAACCTGCGCGAGCCCGACGTCGGCTCGCGAGTGGGGTTCTCCTTCCTCAGCATCATCATGCTCAGCTCAGCCGCCATCGTCGGCCCGTTCGGCGCCTGGGTCGTCGGCGCGGTGTCGGTGGCGATCGACCGGAAGGCCGCGAAGTGGTTCCAGGTGGTCTTCAACATGGCCATGACGAGCATCGTCGGCGCAGCGGGCGGCTGGGTCTACCGGCTGGCTGCTCCCGGAGATGGCATCGTCAGCGGCGTCACCGGCCCGGGTGACCTCGCGCTGCAGGTCGGGCTGCCCCTGGCGCTGGCCGACGTCGTGGGCTGCCTCACCAACGCCCTGCTCATCTCCGGCGTCCTGCACTTCTACCAGCGGGTTCCCTTCGTGGTCGCCTTTCGCGGCTTGCTCGTGAGCTCCGGCGTGGCCTACGTCGGCTACGGCGTCATCGGCTTCCTCTTCGTCATCCTCTGGTTTCCCGCCCAGCTGGGAGCCTTCAGCGCACTGCTCATCATCGCCCCGCTGCTGTCCGCCCGGTGGGCGTTCATCCAGTATGGCGAGGAGCTGCGCTCGCACGAACGCACCGTCGACACCCTCGTCACCGCGCTCGGGACGAAGGAGCCGCCGGCGGTCGAGCGCAGCAGGCGCGCAGCGACGCTCGCCGAGTGGGTCGCAGAGGAGCTCGGCCTCCGACCGCACCAGATCGGAACGGTGCGCCATGCCGCCACGCTGCACGAGATCGGTCACCTCGCGGTGCCCACCCGCATCCTGCGTCGGGGCGGCATCGCGCTCGACCCCCGCGACCAGCACCTGCTGGACGGACACGCCGACCTGGGGTCGCAGATGATCGGCGGCATCGACTTCCTCGAGGATGCCCGGACGGGGATCCGCCACCAGGGCGAACACTTCGACGGGACCGGACCGGCCGGCCTCGCCGGCGAGGAGATCCCGATCGCGGCGAGGATCGTCGCCGTCGTTGCCCGCTTCGAGGAGCTGACCCGGGGAGATGGGACCTCGCCCGCGCGCTCGCCCGAGCAGGCGCTGCGCGCCCTCGAGGTCGATACCCGCCGTTGGGACCCGCTCGTCGTGGCCGCCACCCGGGAGGCCCTCGCCGCTCACTCCACGCAGTCCCGCGCCGTCGTCGGGGGGACAGGATGACCGACCCGGCGCGACGCGATCCCTATGCCCTCGGGGCGGTGCTGCTCGGCCTCGTCGGCCTCGGGCTGCTCGCCGCCGGGACCGCCGACTCGCCTGGCTGGAGCGACCCGATGAGCCTGGCCATCGCGCTCGCCTTCGCGCTCGCCGTCGTGCTGGGCGAGTTCTTCCAGCTGGCCGCGCCCGGCTTCCGGGGCTCGGCGCCGATCGCGAGCGCCGCCGCGCTCGGGCTGGCCTATGCGGTGGAGTTCCTGCCCCCGCCCCACTACCGGGTGCCGTTTGCCACGAGCTTCGTGCTGCTCATCATCGGGGGCTCGATGACGGTGGCGGCCCTGGGCCGCTACGCGATGGGGCAGGACGTCCGTTTCCACGAGATGGTCGGGCGGTTCCTCGCCATCACCGTGGCCACGGTGATATACCGGACGATCTATCTCGGGCAGCAGCCCGGGACCCCGGCTCCGGCGGACGGGCTCGAGCCGTCGGAGCGGGCTCTGCTGCTGCTCGCGATCTCCCTGCTCGCCATCTCCGTCGAGATCGTCGTGACGTCAGCGGCCCGCGCCCTGCCGCGGAAGGCCGCCCTGTGGCGAGCCGTGCTCGACCAGGCGCGGGCCTCCTTCGCGGTGTCGATCGCCATCGCGGTCACCGGCGTGCTGATCGCGCTGGCCGCAGTCCCCCTCGGACTCGTCGCGTTGCCGCTCTTCCTCGTCCCGCTCGTACTGACGCAGTTCGCCTTCCGTCGCTACGTGGGCATCCGCGCGACCTATCTCCAGAGCATCCGCACCCTCTCCCGGCTCACGGACGCCTCGGGCTACACCCCAGCGGGGCACTCCGAGCGGGTGGCCTCGCTGGCTCGGTCGGTGGGCCTGCTCCTGGGTCTCACGGAGCGGTCCCTGCTCGACCTCGAGTACGCGGCGCTGTTGCACGACATCGGTCAGGTGGCTCTCGTCGACCCGATCCCGGGCGGCGCGACGGTGCTCGCGGCACCCGCCGACCAGCGGCGCATCGAGGCCGACACCGTCGCGATCGTGCGCGAGACCGGGGTGCTCGAGAGCGTCGCCGTCATCCTCGAGCACCAGACGACTCCCTACCGTCGCGTGCGCGAGCTGGGCGAGGAGATCCCGCTGTCGAGCCGGATCATCAAGGTGTGCAACGCCTACGATGACCTCACTGGAGGTCATCGCGGGAGCCGGGCGCGCGACGCCGCCGTCGAGCGGATCTATCTCGGGCTGGGCTACGAGTACGACCCTGCGGTGGTGGATGGCCTGCTACAGGTGCTGCGCATCTCCGACCCGATCGACTGAACCCGGTGGGGGCAGGTCCTCGTCGGGCTCCGCCCCGACCTCCGCGGAGGCGCGCACCATCGCCGGCTCGTGGGCACCGGCTCGTCGGAGGCCCAGCGGCCACCAGATGCGGTCACCGAGGTCGTAGGACAGGGCCGGCACGAGCAGGCTGCGGACGACGAGGGTGTCGAGCAGCACACCGAAGGCGACGATGAAGGCGATCTGGACGAGGAAGAGGATCGGGAGCACGGCGAGCGCTGAGAAGGTCGAGGCGAGCACGATCCCCGCGCTGGTGATCACGCCCCCGGTCACGGTGAGCGCGACGAGGATGCCCGGACGGGTGCTCCGGATGCGGGACTCCTCACGGACGCGGGTCATCAGGAAGATCGAGTAGTCGATGCCCAGCGCCACGAGGAAGACGAAGCCGTAGAGCGGCGTCGAGGGGTCCGAGCCGGGGAAGTGGAAGATGTGGTTGAACGCGATGGCGGCCACCCCCATCGTCGCCGCGAAGGACAGCACGTTGGCGGCGACGAGGATGAGCGGAGCCGCCAGGGAGCGCAGCAACAGGGTGAGCACGATGAAGATCACCGCGAGGATGGACGGGATGATCACCTTGAGGTCTCGTTCGCTCGCGAGGCGCACGTCGAGGTTGGTGGCGGTGCTCCCGCCGACGAGCACTCCGGGACCGATCGCGTCGAGGTCGGCGCGGAGGGCCTCGACCGTCGCCTCGGCCGAAACGCTGTCCGCAGAGTCCATGGTCGTGGCCTGGAGGATGACCTGCCCGTCGACGACCTTCGGCGGCTGACCGGGCGCGAGCCCGATCTGGGGATCGCGGACTCCGGCCTCGTCCCGGAGCGCCGCGAGGACCTGGTCGGCCTTGTCCTGGGGCGCGAGCACCTGGACCGGTGAACCGGACCCGGCCGGGAAGTGCTCCGCGAGCACCTTCTGGCCGGTGACGGAGTCCACCGTGGTGAGGAAGAGGTCGGACTGGCCCACGCCACGCGCCTGGAGGGTCGGCACGAAGGCGGCGCACGCGACGAGCGCCGCGAAGGTCAGCACCCAGGTGCGGCGGGGGTGGGCGCCGACGAGGCCGGCGACCCGACGCCAGATGCCCTTGGTGCCGACGGCACCACCGCGGTGGACGTGGTCCACGCGAGGGACCTGCGGCCAGAAGATCCGACGGCCGATGAGGAGCAGGACCGCGGGCAGGAACGTCAACGAGGCGACGAAGGCACCGGCGATGCCGAGCGCGCCCACCGGCCCGAGGCTCTTGGTGCTGCCGAGCTCGGACAACCGCAGGCACAGCAACCCGAGCACGACGGTGGCTGCGCTCGCCGCGATCGGCTCGAAGGAAGCCCGCCACGCCACCTTCATGGCCTCCCACGTCGAGTCGTGGTCGTGCAGCTCCTCCTTGTAGCGGGCCACGAGGAGCAGGGCGTAGTCGGTTGCTGCGCCGACGACGAGGATCGAGAGGATGCCCTGGCTCTGACCGCTGAGGCTGATGGCGCCGTTCTTGGCCAGCGGGTAGACGACGAGGGCCGCGACGGACAGGCCGAACACGGCGCTGATCAGGACCGCGAGAGGCAGGATCGGGCTCCGGTAGACGACGAGCAGGATCACGAAGACGACACCGAGGGCGACGAGCAGCAGGATCCCGTCGATGCCGCTGAAGGCGATGATGAAGTCGGCGAAGAAACCGCCGGCGCCGGTGACGTGCACGGTGAGCCCGAGGGAACCGAGCCGCTTCGCGCCGCTCCCGCGCAAGGCCTCGGCAACGGCATACAGCGCGGTGTCCCCGTCGACCGTGGCTTCGGCCCGGTCCGCGACGAAGGACACGGGGATGAGGGAGGCAGCACCGTCCTCGCTCGGGATCGCGGCCCGGGGCGGCGCCTCGAGGAAGTCCCCGACCGTCTGGGACGGGTCCGACAGGGGGATCGAGGGGATCTGCGAGACGAATGACGCGATGGCCTGCTGGTCGGCCGGTGTGAGGCCGCCGGGACGCTCGACGACGACGAGGTAGGGCAACGTCGCCGTGTCGGTCATCTGCGTGACGACCCTGCTCACCCCGGTCGACTCCGCGGAGGGCGGGAGGAAGTTCGCGTTGTCGTTGGTCGCCACGTCGGAGAGCTGGCCCACCAGTGGGCCGCCCACCCCACCGATGGCGAGCCAGACCAGGACCGCGAGGGCGGCGACCCAGCGGACCGCGCGGCGACCACGGGGCCGCGGCGAGGCGGGGCGCGGGCTGGTGCTGGAGGGGTCGGCGGGCTTCGGCTCGTCGCTCATGGAGTCCATCATCAGCCATCACGGACGATCGCGTGGCAGCCCAGTCGCTAGGGTGCTGGAATGCTTGCCGCCTACGCTGCCGCCCAGTCCGCCACCGATCCCCTGTCGGGTCTCGTCGTCGGGGAGCGACCCGATCCCGAGCCGCGCGAGGGCTGGTCCGTGGTCACCCTGCGCGCCGCCGCCCTCAACCACCACGACGTCTGGTCGCTGCGTGGTGTGGGCCTGCCGGCGGACCGGCTCCCGATGATCCTCGGTTGCGACGGTGCCGGGGTGGACGAGGACGGCAATGAGGTCGTCGTCCACGCCGTCGTCGCCTCGGACGGCTGGCACGGTGACGAGACGCTCGACCCGCGTCGGTCCCTGCTCTCCGAGGTCCACGACGGCACCCTGGCCGAGAAGGTCGCCGTGCCCTCACAGAACCTCGTGCCCAAGCCGGGGGCGCTCGCCTGGGAGTCGGCGGCCTGCCTCTCGACGGCCTGGCTCACGGCCTACCGGATGCTCTTCGTCAACTCCGGGGTCCGGCCCGGGGGCACGGTCCTCGTCCAGGGGGCCGGGGGAGGCGTCGCGACGGCGCTGGTGCAGCTCGGCTCGGCAGCGGGCTACCGCATGTGGGTCACCGCGCGTGACGAGGCGAGGGGCGAGCGGGCGGTGGGGATCGGCGCCGACCGGGTCTTCGGCTCCGGTGAGCGCCTGCCCGAGCGGGTCGACGCCGTGATGGAGACGGTCGGTGCCGCCACGTGGTCGCACTCGGTCAACGCGCTCCGTCCGGGCGGGACGATCGTCATCTCGGGTGCGACGTCGGGGGACGCCCCGACCCGGGCCGAGCTGACGAAGATCTTCTTCAAGCAGCTGCGCGTCGTCGGGTCGACGATGGGAACTCGTGACGAGCTCGACGGGCTCGCCCGCTTCGTGACGCAGCAGCAGATCACGCCGGTCGTGGACAGCGCGATGCCGTTGGCGGATGCTCGGGACGGCTTCGCGCGGATGGTCGACGGTGACCTCTTCGGCAAGATCGTCTTCACGATGGGCTGATCCGGCTCAGGTCTCGGGACGGGTTCCCGGGCGGGCCTCTGTGGCGACCTGCAACGGGAGGCAGACGCCCTCCTCGACGAGGAACCCGCGCCCGGGGCGGCGTCGGGGCAGGAGCTCGATCCGCACCCCGAGGAGCTCACCGTCCGAGGGGGAGGTGGGGCAGAGCAGGATGCCTGACCGGTTGCGGGCGGTCTCGGCGACGAGCCCTCGGAAGGCCGAGGCGGACCGGCTCAGGTCCGCCCCGACGGCGAGGACCCCGTCGTCGGCGCCCCCCCGGCGGACCACCTCGAGCAGGGGGCCCTCGATCGCTTCGCCCTCGACCGTCTCGGCGTCGTCGACGACGACGGCGAGATCGGGCCGGGACCGACGCAGGGCGACGAACGGGTCGGCGTCGGACGGCGTGAGGACTGTCAACCCGGGCCGGCGGCGCAGGTCGAGCAGCGGCGAGGGCCGCGCGGCGACGACGGCGACGGTCCGGCCCGCGTCGAGCAGCTCCAGCACGATGGTCCGCAGGGCCGTCGACCGCCCGGTGCGGCGGCGACCCACGACGAGGACGGTCCGAGGCCCGGTCGTGGTGTCGAAGCCGACCGTCCGTGCGTCATCCCCTCCCACCCCGACCGCGAGCAGCCCCGGCCGACGCTGCAGGCCGACGCTGCTCGCCTGCTCGGGCAGGGACCGGACCCGCCAGGGGAGTGGCCGACGAGTCGGATCCCGGTCGAGGGCGGGGCTCCCCGGGCCCTGCCGGGCCGCGTCGGCCACGGCTTCCCGCTGGTCGGACGCCGCCGGGGTCGGACCTGCGTGCGCGACCTGCAGCTCGGTGCCCGAGGGCAGCTCGAGCCCCCGTCCGGGGAGAGGAGGGCCGGGCGAGGGTGCTGCGGGCAGCCCGGCCAGGGACCGTACGACAGGGTCGGACACCGCAAGCAGGATGCGCTGCCCCAGGAGGGCTGAGAGCCGTCCCGAGAGGAGGGCCCGGCCGCCCGCGACGACGAACCTCAGGCCACGCGCGGGGCCGTCACGCAGGAGGCTCAGGAGCGCGTCGAACGACGCGCCGAGGCCGATCCCGCCGAGGCACTCCTCGACCTGCTCCCAGCCGTCGATCAGGACGACGACGACCGGTCCCGTCCGGACGGGTCCCGGTGCGACGCCGAGCACGAGGCGCTCGACCACCGCTCGGACGAGGTCGGGGTCGGCGGTGCTGGCGACCGTGCCGGTGTGGGGGAGGCCGGCCAGGTCGGACAGGCTGCCGGGCTCGCCCTCGAGGACCTGGAGGTGGAGGTCGGTGGGGGCGTACCGGGCGAGACCGAGCGCGATCGTCCGCAGCGCCGTCGTCCTGCCGCTTCGTGGGTCACCGGCGATCCCGAGGTTGCCGTCGACCAGGGGAGACCAGACCGCGACCTCCTGGCGCTGCTCGGCGGGGAGGTCCCGCAGCCCGATCGCCACCACCCCGGCCCGAGCGGCGAGGTCCGCGACAGGGAGGGCCCTGGGGAGGGCGGGCAGCCAGGGAGTCGGGGCCGCGGTGACGGCCAGGGTGCGGGCGGCGATGAGGGCCGCATCGACGAACGCCTCGAGCTCGGTCACCGGCGGGCGGGTGGGCGGGTGTCCCTCGGGCGTCTGACCCGCCCCGACTCCACGCACCGCGGACCCCCCGACGAACGCGCTGACCGACGTCGTGGCGGGCGGGCCGCCCTCGGGCGCAACGGGCGTGCCGGCAAACGCCGTCTGGACCTCCACGAGGCGCCCGCCACCCGTGCGCACGAAGCACCGCCCGGGCCGGCGGTCGCTGATCGTGGCGGCGTCCGGCGCGTCGATGACGTCGTCGCTGTCGGCCCGGTCCCGGACCCGGAGCGCGATCCGCAGCGCGATGTTGGCGCGCATGTCGGCCGAGACGATCCCGGCCGGGCGCTGGGTGGCGAGGACGAGGTGGATGCCGAGCGATCGGCCGACGGCTGCGATCCGGACCAGTCCCCGCACGAAGTCCGGCAGCTCGTCCGCGAGCTGCCGGAACTCGTCGACGACGATGACGAGCCTCGGCAGCACTGCACCGCCCGCGGGCCGGATGCGTTGGTAGGTCTGGAGGTCCTTGGCGCCGACCGCCGCCAACAGCGCCTCACGCCGCCGGATCTCGGCCTGGAGCGAGGTCAGGGCCCGGGTCGTGAGGTGCTCGTCGAGATCGGTGACGAGGCCGACGGTGTGCGGCAGCAACGCGCACTGGTCGAAGGCCGCACCGCCCTTGTAGTCGATGAGGACGAAGCTGAGGAGGCTCGGCGGTGACGACAGCGCCAGCCCCGCCACGAGGGTCTGCAGCAGCTCGGACTTGCCCGCTCCGGTCGTACCGCCCACGAGGACGTGGGGGCCGTCCTGCACCAGGTCGACACCCAGCGGGCCCGATGCGGTCTGACCGAGGACGGCCGTGGGACTCGGCCCTGACGAGCGCCAGCTGCTCATGACCCCTGCCGCCGAGAGCGGGTCGAGCCCGGCGGCGTGGTGGGCAGCGACGAGACCCAGCGAGGCGGGCAGGGCGTGGGCACTGCCCACCGGCTCCGGGTCGCGCAGCGGCGCGAGACCTCTCGCCACGGACTCGAGCCAACCGGGGGTGGGCAGGTCGGGGGTGGCCGTGCCACCGGCCGGGCCGGCGGGCTCCACGCTCGCGCTCGTCCCCGATCGGACGGCGATGACCCGGGTGCACTGCCGGGGCAGCTCGTCGACGCGCCGGGCGGTCACCACGAGGACGACCCGACCGGTCGCCGCCGCGTGCAGGAGCGCGGTGACGTCGGGGTGGGTGCCCGGGGAGGTCCACGTGTCGAGGACGACGAGCACGGTCCGGTCCGACTGGGTGGCTCCCCCCGTCGTGCCCTTCGCCGGGTCCGCGGTGTCGCCAGGTGGGACGAGGGAGGACAGCAGCCGAGTCACCTGCGCCGGTTCGTCGAGCGAGACCAGATCCGGACGACAGGGATCGTCGGGGCACAGGTGGGGGAGGTATCCCGCCCAGGACCAGTCGGTCGCGGGTGCTCCCGGGGCGGCCACGATCGCGACGGCGAGGTCCCGAGGGGAGTGCCAGGCGCAGGCCTGCACGAGCAGCGTTCCTACGAGGGCGAGGGCATCCGCTCGAGTGCCCGAGACCCCGAGCACCGGCTCGCCGACCAGGTCCCACACGACGGGGACCTCCCGACAGACCGGGGCTGGCCGGTCGACGTGGCGGGAGACCTCGATCCGGGCCGGCTGGTCCGCGGAGCCCCAGGCGACCCGGAGGTGGTCGGGATCGCCCGGCCGGCGCTCCCAGATCCCTCGGCCACGAACCTGCACCGCCTCCTCCAGCCGGGCGAGGTCCGGGTGCTCCCGGCGACGTGCGGCCTGCTCCCGGCGCAGGGCCTCTGCGAGCGCCTGGTCGGCGGCAGCCGTGGCCGCCCGGTGCGCAGCCCACTGCCGTCGGCGAGTCAGGACCGTGTGCCGCCGGTCGCCCCACCACTGGCCGAGCACGAGCACGGGAGACAGGAGCGCGAGCAGCAGCATCGTGGGGGAGCGCAGGACGGCCGCGAGCACGGCCGAG
>JBBRGO010000041.1:0-17232 GCA_038224055.1 Actinomycetales bacterium | reverse complement strand
GAGGCCGGCATGCAGCTCGACGAGCTCGTCGAGCACTTCGAGCTGCCCGAGGAGACGATCGCCGCACGGATCGAGCAGCTCGGCCTCACCCTGGCGAGCGGCGCCCTCTTCGAGTGAAGCGCGTCGTTCCGGGGCAAAGTGCCCACTCGACGGGGGGTGGGGGTGCGGTGGGGACGGGGGTGTCGGACGGGCGTGGCAGGCTGTGCCCATGACGACGGGCACCCACCACCCGCTCACGCTCGTGAGCGGACCCGAGGGCATCCTCGTCGAGCGCGCCATCGACGTGGAGCTCGCCGCGGCCCGCTCGGGTGACGTCGAGGTGATCCGCCTCGACGCCGCCACCTACGAGTCCGGCTCGCTGCTCGTGCACGCGAGCCCGTCGCTCTTCGGCGGCGAGAAGTGCCTCGTCGTGCGCGATCTCCACGAGGCGTCCGACGACCTCCAGCTCGACCTGCTCGCCCTCCTCGCCGACCCGACCCCCGACGTGACGCTCGTCGTGGCCCACGGTGGCGGCATGCGGGGCAAGAAGGTCCTCGACACGATGAAGAAGCTCGGCGCCCACGTCGTCGACTGCCCGGCGATCAAGTCCGACCGCGACAAGTCCGACTTCGTCGCCAAGGAGTTCGCCCGCGCCCGACGCAGCATCAGCAGCGAGGGGGTCCGCGCGCTCGTCGAGGCCGTTGGCAAGGACCTGCGCGAGCTCGCCTCGGCCTGTTCCCAGCTCGTGGCCGACACCGAGGGCACGGTCACCGACGCCATGGTGGACACCTACCACGGGGGCAAGGTCGAGGCGACCGGTTTCCGGGTCGCCGACGCCGCCGTCGCCGGGCAGGCGGGGGAGGCTCTGCGCCTGCTGCGGCATGCCATCGCGACCGGGCTCGACCCCGTCCCCATCGTCGCGGTGCTCGCCTCGCAGCTGCGCCAGCTCGTCAAGGTCGGGGCGGCCGGTCGGGGCAGCTCGGGGCAGCTCGCGAAGAGTCTCGGGATGGCGCCCTGGCAGATCGACAAGGCCCGGCGTTCGGTCGGGCACTGGAGCCCCGATGCGCTCGCCGTGGCGATCCAGGCGGTGGCTGCGGCTGACTTCGAGGTCAAGGGCGGGGGTCGTGACCCGGTGTATGCCGTGGAGCGGGCGATCCTCACCGTCACCCGGGCGCGCGGGGCCCGTTGAGCGCGCGACGTCCCCGCTCCGGGCGTCCGGTGGGGGCGACCGCCGGCTCGGTTTGGTCGCGGCGTGACCTCGCTGGTAACTTTTACCCTTGCGTGCGCGCTCAGGTCGTGCGCGTATGCATGCTCCATCCGGGGCAGCTCACGCAGGGTGTCCCCACGCCCGGTCCCGAGCTGCTCTGCCGCCCTCTCGACGGCAACCATCCCCGACCAAGAAAGAAACCTCAACGTGGCAAACATCAAGTCGCAGCTCAAGCGCATCAAGACGAACGCGAAGCGGACTGACCGCAACCGGGCCGTCAAGAGCGAGCTCCGCACGTGGCAGCGCAAGTTCCGTGACGCCGCCGCCTCCGGTGACAAGGACGCAGCAGCCGACGCGCTCAAGACCGCTTCGAAGAAGCTGGACAAGGCCGTCAGCAAGGGCGTCATCCACGAGAACCAGGCCGCCAACAAGAAGTCGGCGATGGCCAAGAAGGCCGCCGCTCTCTGAGCGACCCACTCCGTCGAACGGGCCCGTCACCTCACGGTGACGGGCCCGTCGTCGTCCTGCCTCAGCCCTGGTGGCGTCGGGCGGCGGCGATGACCTCGTCGTAGCGGGCCCGGGGGAGCACGGCGCCCTCGCGCCGGACGGCGGACGGGGCGACCCGGATCAGGCGGTTGACGCGCACCTCGCTCGGGCGGCCCTTGCGGTCCCAGGGGCCCGAGCCGATGTCGACCCACTGCCTCCCGGGCCGGCTCTCCTGCCGGGCGTCACGGTCGTGGTCCTTGCTCGTCAGCTGGAGCGCGACGAGCCAGGTGCGTTCCCGGCCGATGATGAGCACCGGGCGGTCCTTGCCCTGGCCGTGGTCCTCCTCGAACGGCACCCACGTCCACACGATCTCTCCGGGGTCGGGCTTGCCGTCCGGCTTCGGCGCGTACCTCGTGTCGGGCAGAGTCGTGGCATCGCCGGGGTAGGTCGGGGGTCGTCCGGGCCCGGGGGCGGCCGACCGGGGGCGTGCTGGGGGACGGTCTGCGCGGCGGGCTGGGGGGCGCAGCAGGCGCCGGAGGCGGGAGAGGACCCGCTCGAAGGTCGTGGACACGGTCATCAACCTAGCGTCCGACGCCGTAGGATCGACGGCTTGACCGGGTCGACGGAGATCCCTCCCTTCTCGAGCACGGAGCCCGACCCTTGACCCCCACCACGACCCCGCGTCACACCACCTTGGCGATCCTCGCCCTGGCCGTCGGCGGGTTCGCCATCGGCACGACGGAGTTCGTGACCATGGGGTTGTTGCCCCGCATCGCCGAGGGCACCGGGGTCGACGTCGCCACCGCAGGGCACTACGTCTCGGCCTACGCCATCGGCGTCGTCGTCGGCGCACCGCTCATCGCGGTGCTCGCCGCGAAGCTGCCGCGCAAGGGCCTGCTCATGGGGCTGATGGCCTTCTTCGCGGTCTCCCACCTGTCGATCCTCCTCGCGAACAGCTACCCGACCGTCATGCTGTCCCGGTTCTTCTCCGGCATCCCGCACGGCGCCTACTTCGGGATCGGCTCCGTCGTCGCCGCGTCCCTCGTCCCGCACGAGAGGCGCACCGCCGCGGTCGCGACGATGCTCGGCGGCCTCGGGGTCGCCAACGTCGTCGGGGTACCGCTGGCGACGCTGCTGGGCCAACGCGTGTCCTGGCACGCTCCCTACGTCGTCGTCGGCATCATCGGCGCGCTCACCGTGGCCGCCATCGCCGTCCTGCTGCCCCGGCAGCGGGTGAGTGAGTCCGCGTCGATGCGCGGTGAGCTCCGGGCGCTGCGTCGGGTCCAGGTCTGGCTCGCACTGCTCATCGGTGTCGTCGGCTTCGGCGGCATGTTCGCGACGTACTCCTACATCACCCCGACGATGACCGAGCTCGCCGGCCTCGACGAGCGCCTCATCCCGTGGGTGCTGATGACCTACGGGATCGGCATGGTCGTCGGCATGGTCCTGTCGGGCCGGGTCGCCCGGGGCGGGGTGCTGCGCGGCATCATCGTCTCGCTCCTGCTCATCGCCGGGATGCTCGCCGTCTTCGGCTTCGCCGTGCGGATCCTCTGGCTCGGGGTCCTCATGGTCTTCCTGCTCGGGGTGCTGCCCTCGATCGTCGTGCCGCTGCTCCAGACCCGGCTCATGGACGTGGCCCACGAGGGACAGTCCCTCGCGGCGACGCTCAACCACTCGACCCTCAACGTCGCCAACGCCCTCGGCGCGTGGCTCGGCTCGGTGGTGCTGACGCTCGGCTGGGGCTACGGTGCGCCGAGCCTGGTGGGCGCGGTCCTCGCCGCCCTCGGCGTCGGCGTCGCCCTCGTCTCGGTCCGGCTGGAGCGCCACTCCCGCCAGGCGCCCGAGCCGGTCCGCGAGCTCGCCCTCACCTGAACCCCCGGCCCCACGCGAGTGAGGTCAGGCTGGGGGAGGGGTCCAGTCGCGGGCCGGGTCGAGCGGGAGATCCGGCGCGGTCGGCAGCGGCGCGGGTGCGACGGGGGGACCGGGGGCGGGATCGGGCTCCGGCGCGGGTGAGAGCCCGACCAGCGCCGGCAGCTCGTGGCTGCCCGGTGCGGCGGGAACGGACCAGTCCCACGAGGTCCGCGGCCGCCAGAGCAGGCGCCCGGCGGTGCGGCGGTCCCGCAGGGCGTGCATCCGCCAGATCAGGGACGGGTGGGTCGACGCGGCGTTGGTGACCCAGACGAAGAAGCCCGGCTCGGTGACCGCCCGGTCGGCCATGGCATCGACGTCGACGGAACGCACGAGGTACTTGCCGCCGGCCAGGGTCGCCATTGCCGAGCGTGCCCCTTCGGGCACGAGCGCGTGGCCGTAGTTGTCGGCGGTGTACTCCTGCGCCCGGCTGAGGGTGGTGCCGACGCCGGGCAGGTAGGACGAGGCGATGGTTCCGAGGATGCGCCAGTAGCTCGTGTGCCCGGCCGCGATGTGCCCCACCTCGTGGGCGATGACGAAGCGGAGCGCCGCCGGCTCCCGGGCGGCGCCGCCGACCTCGAGCAGGTCACTGTTGATGAAGACGAAGCGCCGGAACCCGTGCCCCGAGGCGGCCGCGTTGATCATCCCGTTGCCGAGCACGACGTAGGCGTCGGGCACGAAGCTCAGGCCCGACCGTGCGGCCGCGTCGACGAGCATGTCGTAGGCCTGCGGGAACTGGGCCGGGGTGAGCTTGATCCCCTGGAGACGCTGCTGGGCCCACAGCTGGCCCCGACCGAACCACACGATCACCGGGGCAGCGAGCAGCCCGATCGCATAGATGTCCGGCGTCCGCTGCTCGTCGGCGGCAGTCACCACCTCCCCGGTCGCCACTGCGAGCAGGATGAGCGAGCTGAGGATCGCCACGACGAGGACGAGGAGCTCCTGAGGATGGCGGACCGCGCGTCGCATGGGCAGGTGGGAGCCCGAGGCGACAGGGAGGGTCTGCATCGGTTGGGCACGCATGCGCATCATTGTGCGACACGGCAGCAGGTGGCAGACCGCTGAGGGGGTGAACGGCATACGGCCAAGTCGTGGGAGACTGTCGTGTCCTGCTCCCGTCCCTCTGCGAGGTTCGCCCCACCGTGTCGCCCATGGCCCGCACCGCGCTCGCCCCCCACGCGACGCCGCCCGAGCTGATCCGCAACTTCTGCATCATCGCTCACATCGACCATGGCAAGTCGACCCTCGCGGACCGGATGCTCCAGCTCACCGGCGTCGTCGACCCGCGGGCCATGCGGGCCCAGTACCTCGACCGGATGGACATCGAGCGTGAGCGCGGCATCACGATCAAGAGCCAGGCCGTGCGCATGCCGTGGGCCGTGCACGCGACGAAGGAGCCTGTGCACGGCGAGAAGGGCAGCGGCGAAGCCGCCGAGCCGGTGGTGTACTGCCTCAACATGATCGACACCCCCGGCCACGTCGACTTCACCTACGAGGTCTCGCGCTCGCTCGCTGCCTGCGAGGGTGCCGTGCTCCTCGTCGACGCCGCCCAGGGGATCGAGGCGCAGACCCTCGCCAACCTCTACCTGGCGATGGAGAACGACCTCGCGATCATCCCGGTCCTCAACAAGATCGACCTGCCCGCCGCGCAGCCGGAGAAGTATGCCGAGGAGCTGGCCAAGCTCATCGGGTGCGAGCCGGAGGACTGCCTCCAGGTCTCCGGCAAGACCGGCGTCGGTGTCGAGCCGCTCCTCGACACGATCGTGCGCACGCTGCCCGCCCCGGTCGGCGACCCCGACGCTCCCGCCCGCGCCATGATCTTCGACTCGGTCTATGACGCCTACCGTGGCGTCGTCACCTACGTGCGGGTCGTCGACGGCAACCTCAACCCGCGCGAGAAGATCGTGATGATGTCGACGCGGGCGACCCACGAGCTGCTCGAGATCGGGGTCATCAGCCCCGAGCCGGTCCCCTCCAAGGGCCTGGGTGTCGGCGAGGTCGGCTACCTCATCACCGGCGTCAAGGACGTGCGACAGTCGCGCGTCGGCGACACCGTCACCAATGCGAGCAAGCCGGCGAGCCAGGACCTCGGCGGCTACCGCGACCCGATGCCGATGGTCTTCTCGGGGCTGTACCCGATCGACGGTTCCGACTACCCCGCCCTGCGCGAGGCGCTCGACAAGCTCAAGCTCAACGACGCCGCCCTCGTCTACGAACCGGAGACCTCCGTCGCCCTCGGCTTCGGCTTCCGCGTTGGCTTCCTCGGCCTGCTCCACCTCGAGATCGTCCGCGAGCGGCTCGAGCGCGAGTTCGACCTCGACCTCATCTCGACCCAGCCGAACGTCGTCTACGACGTGACCCTGGACGACGGGAAGGAGGTGCACGTGACGAACCCGAGTGAGTACCCCGACGGCAAGATCACCGCCGTGAGCGAGCCGATCGTGCGCGCGACGATCCTCGCGCCCACCGAGTTCGTCGGCGCGATCATGGAGCTGTGCCAGCAGAAGCGCGGCAACCTGCGCGGCATGGACTACCTCTCGGAGGAGCGCGTCGAGATGCGATACACCCTGCCGCTCGCCGAGATCGTCTTCGACTTCTTCGACCAGCTGAAGTCCCGCACCCGCGGCTACGCCTCGCTCGACTACGAACCCGACGGTGACCAGGTGGCCGACCTCGTCAAGGTCGAGATCCTCCTGCAGGGCGAGACGGTCGACGCCTTCTCGGCGATCATCCACAAGGACAAGGCCTACGCCTACGGCGTGATGATGGCCGGCAAGCTGAAGAACCTCATCCCGCGTCAGCAGTTCGAGGTGCCGATCCAGGCCGCGATCGGCTCACGGATCATCGCTCGCGAGAACATCCGCGCGATCCGCAAGGACGTCCTGGCCAAGTGCTACGGCGGTGACATCAGCCGCAAGCGCAAGCTGCTCGAGAAGCAGAAGGAGGGCAAGAAGCGGATGAAGATGGTCGGCCGCGTCGAGGTCCCTCAAGAGGCGTTCGTCGCCGCGCTGAGCAGCGACGGCGAGAAGCCCAAGAAGTAGCCGCGTCCGGAGCTACGGTGATGGGGTGAGCGCGCTCGCCCCCCACCACGAGCACCGACCTTCCCCGTCCCTCTCACCGCTCGTGGAGCGGGCGGTCGGCTACCGCCTGACGGACTACCCGGCCGGCGTCCACGTCGGTATGCCGTCCACGACCGTGACGCTCGTCATCCCGCTCGATGAGCCGCTGACCCTCTCGGGCGCGGTCATCGGCGGCCCGCGCCCGTTCGGCTCCGTCGTCGCGGGCCTCGCCACCGCGCCGACGTGGATCCACCACGACGGCTTCCAGCACGGTGTGCAGCTCGCGTTGCGACCGGGGGCAGCGCGTCTCCTCTTCGGCTGCCCGGCCGGCGAGGTCGCCGAGACCTCCTACGAGCTCGCCGACGTCATGGGCCCCTGCGCACGTGTGCTGCGCGACCGGTTGCACGAGATCGACTCGTGGGAGGGGCGATTCGTTGCCATCGAGGAGGTCTTGACCGCTCTGGTGGGGACGCGGCGGGCGAGTCCCGCGCCCGAGCCGGAAGTGCTCGAGGCATGGCGTCTCATCGGCGTGAGCGGGGGAGCGGCCCCGATCCGCGCGGTCGCCGACCGGGTCGGTTGGTCGCCGCGGAGGTTGCAGAGCCGCTTCGGCGCGGAGCTGGGCGTGACGCCCAAGGCGGCAGCGATGGTCCGCCGGTTCGAGCGGTCGGTGCCGCACGTCGCTGCCGGACGCTCGTCCCTGGCCGACGTGGCGCTCCGGTGCGGATGGTCTGACCACGCTCACATGGACCGGGACTGGCGGGCCCTGGCCGGGACCGCTCCGAGCCGATGGCGCAGCGACGACGTCCTCCGCGACACCGGGTCGAGGTGAGGGCTCCCGATCGCTGCGCGCATTCGTCCAAGACACCGTCGGCCCGAGCCGCGATGCTGCTGGGATGGACACCGCAGGGACGACCCCGATGACGACCACGACCACGACAACGACAACCAGCACGACGACGCCGACGGCACCGACGCGCACGGACCACAACATCTGGGTGGGGGTGAGCTACGCCGACGCCCGCGCTGCCCGCGCCTGGCTGCACGCCCTCGGCTTCGAGGAGGGCATCCTCGTGCCCGGTGACGTCGAGGGGGAGGTCCGGCACAGCGAGATGCTCTGGCCCGAGGGGGGCCGGGTCATGGTGCACACCCGGGGGAAGGCCGACGACACCTTCGCCACTCCTCGTGGCGCTGCCGTCGTCTACGTCGTCGTGGACGACCCCGATGCCGTCTGGAGCGCAGCCCAGCAGCTGGGGGCGCCCGTCGTCAGGCCGATGGAAGAGACCGACTACGGCTCGCGCGGCTTCTCGGTCACCGACCCCGAGGGCAACTCCTGGAGCTTCGGGACCTACGCCGGTTGAGCACTGTCGATTTCGCGAAAACGCGGGCCCGACGACGTGTTTGGCGCGACTCTGGTAGCGCTCAACCGGTTTCCTCGCCCACGGGAGCGACCATGGACAGCCCAACGCGCATGCGAGTCAGAGTCGGGACGGTCTCGTCCTTCCTCGCCGTCCTCCTGCTCGTGATGTCGGAGCTGAGCCGGCTCACGGGCGAGGTCCTCGACACCAGGGGCAGATCCTTCTCAGCCAACGACCTGATGGGCGTGGGAAGCCCGTCGCGAGAGGGGTGGCTGGCCGCCTTCACCGGCGACCTCGGCGGTGCCCGCACGACCTGGCTGACGGCCTATCTCGTCGTCGACATCGTCTTCATCCTCACGTATGTCTGGGCGGCGTGGACGGCGAAGCTCACGTCCTGGAATTCCCTGGCCATCGCGATCACGGTCGTAGGTGCGTTCGACATGGTTGAGGATGTTGCCGCCTTCGTGGCAGTGCGGGGTTCAAGCCCTCCCGCCGGCTGGCTCACGTGGCTGCTGTGGATCGCGACCATGCTCAAGACGACTGCCCTGCTGGCGTCAGGCGTCGTCGTCATGACCCGGTGGCGGACCAACGCGACCTACCGCGCGGCGGTGCGGCGCTGGTGTCGGGCGACCTACCGCCACCGGTTCTCGGTGCTGGCGATCCTCCCCATCGCGGTCCTCGGTGTCCTGCCGGGCAACGACCTGCTCGACCAGCTACCCGACGTGCAACGACGCTGGTTGCTCGATGGATGGGGCCATGCGGCCGCGGCCGCAGTGGCCATGACGCTCGTGGCCGCTGGTCTGCTCCTGCTCGGACGGCTGCGGACCACGACGGCCTGGAACCCCCCGACGGCCGGCCCGGCCGACGGCAAGCGAGCCCACCTCCGGCTGGCAGCCATCGCACCTGCCCTCGCCGTCACCGGCTGGGTGATCATGGTCGCGCGAGGCTCGGCCACCCTGACGAACGCACCCGGGCTGGTGTGGTGGCCGCTGGCAATCTTCGTCGGGGTGCCGGTCGCGATCGCCCTGCTCTCGCTCTGGATCCGGGTCCGGCAAGCCAGCAGCGCAACCACCGGATCTCCTTGGTTCCCGAAGCCCGTGTTCACCCCGCTCGACCTGTCCTTCAAGGAGATCGTGCTCCGGACGGGTGACGTCGTGGCGACGACCGCACTCGTCATCGGGGGCCTCGGGCTGGTCCGGTCGTTCACTGCCGTGATCGCCCTCGGAGCCACCGTGTCGGGCACCTCTCTGGGCTGGGCAGTCATCGCTTGGGTGGTCGGTGCCGGGGGAGCGGTCGCCGCCTGGCCGTTGATGCGGGCCGTGACCGACTTCCTCACCTGGAGCCCCGGGGACCCCGTTCTGGGCGAAGGCGTGCTCAACCGGTTGCGGCGGACCATGTCTCCCTCGGTCACCACGACCGCCTCGCCTGTCGTGCGGCTGGGAGTGCTCGCCGCTGGGATCGGGCTGCTCCTGGTCATCGGGCTCGAGCCGGAGTGGTTCGCTCGCCACGTCGGAGTCATCGCCACCGCCACGTCGGCGCTCCTTGCAGCGTGCCTCGTCATCGGTGGAATCGTCGTGGTCCTCGAGCAGCGACTCAGCCCGGAGGTCTTCTGGTTTGCCCCCATCAAGAGTCCGTCGGTGCCGGTCACGACCGTCATCGTGGTGGCCATCGCCCTCACCTCCACCCTTGGCGACGACGCGGACATCCACGGCCTTCAGGGACTGGTGAAGCCGCCAGCCGTGGGACGGGCTGTGGCGCAGGTCCCCGAGCGGCCGGATGTCGCCCAAGCGTTCCGGAACTGGGTCGGCGCCACGTCGGGGTGCGGTCAGACCCGCTCGGTGGGCGGCCGCACGGTGACGCTTCGACCGATGTTCCTCGTCGCAGCCGAGGGCGGCGGGATCCGGGCAGCATATTGGTCCGCCGCGGCGATGGACCTGCTGAGCGGTGCCGCAGCCGTCACTGAGAGTGGGGTGGACTGGCAGGCGGGGGACCCGAGCGCCTGTTCCCGGCCGCTGCTCGCCGGTGGTGCGAGCGGTGGTGCCGTGGGTCTCACCGTGGCCCGGTTCGCCGGCGGTTCGTCCGCCCGTGACAGGGTCGTCACCATGTCGGCGCCCGACGCGCTGGGTCAGGCCACCGCCGGCCTCTTCGTGCGTGACCTGCTCTACGCCGTCACGGGGCTGCCCGTCTTCGGCCGGCCGTCCTGGGAGGTCGCGGACGCGAGCCAGCCCGTCTGGCGTGATCGCGGTGCCCTCATGGAGAAGGTCTGGGCGGATGACGCGGGACTGTCTGGGCCGTTCCTGCCCGCGGACCAGGCGGACGCGTCCCGCAGCCGCACCGGCGCGCTCGTGCTCAACTCGACGCGGGTCTCCGACGGCTGTCGCATGTGGGTCAGCCAGCTCTCTCTCGGTTCCGGTCCCGGCGCGGAGTGCGACGCATCCTCGGCGCCCGCCGGGCACACCCTTGACCTCATCGACCTGATGAGTCCCGTCGCGGCAGGCGGAGACGGCGGCGAGGACGACCTGTGCCTGGGTCCGATGACGGCGGCGACCGGCGCGATGCTCGCCTCTCGCTTCCCGTTCGTCACCCCGAGCGGCGTGGCGGGACCTTGCGGGGGCCAGATCGGGCAGCAGTTCGTCGACGGCGGCTACGTCGAGAACTCAGGACTCAAGACCCTGGTCGACCTCGGCCCTGAATGGCTCGTCGAGGTCCAGCGCCACAATGAAGAAGCGCTGGGCACGCCGTCGCCGTCGCTCATCATCCCCATCGTGGTCTACCTCGACAACGGCACGGGAACCGACCTCCGCGTCGAGCCGCCCCAGCGCACCCCCGAGCTGCTCGTGCCCCAGCGGACCTCGAGTCGAGCCGCGTCCTCACTCGTCGACACCCCGGCGCTCCTGCGCGAGGCCGAACGTCTCGTCTCCTCCGGGTCCGTGCTGCCCGGAGGCGCCGACCTGCAGCAGCTCCGGGACGCCGTGGAGGACTGGCGCCACCACGCCGCGTTCGTCGTGCACCAGTCCACCGTCCCGGCGGTGACGGCCCCGCTTGGTTGGGTCCTGTCGCAGCAGAGCATCGAGACGATGGACCGGGCCCTCCTGCGGCAGGCAACGACCTCGGCAGACGGCAGCGGCAGCTCCCGGCCGGCAGCCTCCTCCCCGATCCTCTCCGGACGGGGCTCGCTTGCCGACGCTCTTGCCCTGATGACGCCGCCCGGTTGACCGACTCAGTCCGACAGCAGCTTTCGCCGCAGTCGGTCGGTGTCGGCCGATGTCCAGCCCTGCTCGCCGAGCCACCCGTGCACGCCGCCGTAGCGCGTCTCGAGGGCGGCGAGCAGCAGCCGCATCGTGTCGGCCCGCGGGGCCTGCTGGGTCGCGGTCTTGTGCTCGAGGTCGGAGGCGTAGGCGTCCTTGGTCCGCAGCCGCGCCATGATCGCCTCGATCCGCTCGGCGGACGCGGCGAAGTCGGCCATGACGACGTCGTCGGGCACCCCGACGGTCTTGAGGGCGAGCCCGACGACGGTGCCGGTGCGGTCCTTGCCGGCGGCGCAGTGGACGACGGCCGCACCCTCGGCGTCGGCGATGGCGGCGAGGGCGGCGATGACGGAGTCGGGCCGGTCGGCGAGGTAGGACAGGTAGTGGTCGGTCCAGAACGCGTCGTGGTCCTTGGGAGTCCGCTGCGAAGGAGGTTCGTGTGAGTCGGCACCGATGCCGGCGCGGCGCTCCTGTGCCTCCCAGGGCAGCGACCGCTCCCCGGCGGGAATGCCCGTCTCCACCGAGTCCTCGCGGTAGAGCGTGAGGTGGTGGTGCCGCACGGAGCCGATCGATCGGAGCGGCCCGTCGCCCTCCCGGGCGAGCTCGACGTGGGTGCGCAGGTCGACGACGTCGGTGACGCCGTAGGTCTCGACGAGGACGCGGACCGAGGCGGCCGGCAGGTCCTGGAGGTTGTCCGAGCGCAGCAGGCGCCGGGCGCGCACGACGTCACCACCCTCGGTGGGGGCGCCCCCGAGGTCACGCATGTTGACGACGCCGGCCAGCTCGATCCAGTTCGGTTGGTGCACGTCCTCGAGCCTAGGCGATCGGCCGTGATCCCTCCGGGCCGGCGCCCTCCCGTGGAGCGGCGGGCCCTCGGGGACTGAGAGAATCGAGGTATGCCGCCCTCCGCCCTCCCCGACGGCGACCCCGCCCCGTCCTCCGGTGAGCTCCCGTCGACGGCCCTGTCCGGCCTCGCGACGACCGACCTCGGGATCTACGTCCACGTGCCCTTCTGCACGGTGCGCTGCGGCTACTGCGACTTCAACACGTACACGCTGACCGAGCTCGGCGGTCCGGGAGCCTCGATCGGCGTCGACAGCTACGCGGACGCGGCGCTGCGCGAGCTCGATCTCGCCTCCACCGTGCTCGGCGGCGGGGCTCCTGCCGTGTCAACGGTTTTCGTCGGTGGTGGCACGCCGACGATGCTGCGGTCCGGTGACCTCGTGCGAGTGCTGGACGGCATACGTGAACGCTTCGGCCTCGCGGAGGGCGTCGAGGTGACGACGGAGGCCAACCCCGACTCCGTCACGCCCGCGTCCCTGGCGGAGCTGGCGGCGGGCGGGTTCACGCGGGTCTCGGTCGGGATGCAGTCGGCGGTGCCGCACGTGCTGCGGACCCTCGAGCGGACCCACGACCCCGACAACGTCGCGCGTGCCGTAGCCGGCGCGAGGGGGGCGGGTCTGCAGGTGAGTGTCGACCTCATCTACGGCACGCCGGGGGAGTCCCTCGACGACTGGCGCCGGAGCCTCGAGGCGGCGGTGGCCCTCGAACCCGACCACATCTCGGCCTATGCCCTCGTCGTGGAGGACGGCACGAAGCTCGCCGCCCAGGTCCGCCGGGGTCTGGTCCCCGCCCCGGAGGACGACGACGAGGCCGACAAGTACGAGCTGGCCGACGAGCTGCTGTCCGCGGCGGGTTTCGGGTGGTACGAGGTGAGCAACTGGGCCCGCAGCGAGGACGCCCGGTGCCGCCACAACATCGCCTACTGGGCAAGCACCAACTGGTGGGGCATCGGTCCGGGCGCGCACAGCCACGTCGGGGGGGTGCGGTGGTGGAACGTCAAGCACCCGAGCGCGTATGCCGGCCGCCTCGCCTCGGGGGTGTCACCTGCGGCCGCTCGGGAGGCCCTCACCGCCGAGCAGCGCTACGACGAGCGCATCCTGCTCGGGACGAGGCTGGTCGACGGGTTGCCCGTCGCCGGGCTGGCCGGGTCCGGCCGTGCGGCCGTGGCCGGTCTCATCGCGGAGGGGCTGATCGACGGGCCCGCGGCGGTCAGTCGCGGACGTGTCGTGCTGACCCGCCGGGGGCGGTTGCTCGCCGACACGGTCGTGCACCGCCTGCTCGCGTCCTGAGAGTCGGGCCGGACCGGCGCGGACGAGCCCGGACCGTCCACCGATGGGCGGGGCGAAGGCGAAGTATGGACACCAGAGTGAGGCGTGTTCCAGCGCGACACGCGTGGTGCAGAAAAATATTCGTGGTTCAACACGCGCCATAAGGGCAACTTGTCCTAGATTCTCCCACGATGACCATTGAACGCCACCGGGGAGAACCGTGAACACACACGCAACCGTCTTGTCCGTACGCCGACGTCTCGCACTCGTCATGTCCGTGGTGGTGACGCTCCTGTTCGGCGTCGCCCTGGCCGGCCCGGCCCGGGCGGAGGGCAAGCCCCCGTCGCCCTTCCCGTTCGCGTCGCCGCAGTGGGTCGGCTACTCGGAGTGGATCGTGCTCTGCACCGGATACGACACGTGCGCCAAGGCCGGGTACAGCGAGGCCGGGTACAAGAGCCACGCCGCGACGAGCTACTGGTCCCAGTACACCGGTCACAACTGCACCAACTACGTCGGCTACCGCCTCGTCGCGAACGGGCTGCCGAACAGAAGGCCCTCGACCCTCTCGGGCAACGCCTACAACTGGGGCCCCTCGTTCGGCACGCAGACGGACGGCAACCCGGCCGTGGGAGCCGTGGCCTGGTGGGACCAGTCGTACTCCTCGACGGGCCACGTCGCCTACGTCGAGAAGGTCATCTCTCCCGATGAGATCCTCGTCTCCGAGGACAACTGGGGAGGGGACTTCCGGTGGCGTCGGGTCACCCGGACCGGGGGCCGCTGGCCGCAGGGCTTCATCCACCTCAACGACGTCGGCGCCCCCGTTGAGGACAAGGGCGCCTACGAGGTCATGACGCCCACCCGCTTCCTCGACACCCGGCTCGGGTTCGGGGTCACCAAGGCCAAGGTCGGGGCGGCCAAGGAGGTGTCGCTCCTCGTCGCCGGACGGGGAGGGCTGCCGAGCACCGGCGTCGGCTCGGTCATGCTCAACGTCAGCGTGATCGCCCCCTCCGCGGCCGGCTATCTCACCAACTACCCGTCGGGGACGACGAGGCCCGGCTCCCGCAGCGTCTCCTACGCCGCCGGCGTGACGAACACCGAGCTCGTCCCGGCCAAGGTCGGCAGCGACGGCCGCGTGCGGTTCTACACCTCGGCGGCGACCGACCTGTCCGTTGCCGTGGTGGGGTGGTACGCGGCGTCCGCCGACGTCAAGACCATCGCGCCGAAGCGCGTCCTCGACACCCGCACCGGCCTGGCCACCCCCAAGGTGAAGCTGCCGGCCGGCGGCACGATCGACCTCGCCGTGGCAGGGGCCGGAGTGGTCCCGAGCAGCGGCGCGGCTGCGGTCGTCCTCGACGTGTCGACGGTCGCTCCGGCCGCCGCGGGTTGGCTCACGGCCTACCCCACGGGGTCGGCTCGACCGACCACCGCGCACCTGCGGTATGACGCGAACGTCGCCCTGACCGGCACGGTCATCTCCCGGATCGGCGCCGGCGGCAAGGTCACCCTGCACTCGACCGCGGCGACCGACGTGCTCGTCGACCTCCTCGGCTGGGTGCCCACCAGTGCGGACCACGTCGCGATGACCCCCGTGCGGGTGGTCGACAGTCGCAGCGGTGTCGGTGCGACGAAGGGCCGCGTGCCCTCGGGCGGCACGGTGCGCATCCCCGTCCTCGGACGGGGCGATGTCCCCGCCGCCGGGGTCAAGGCGGTCTCGGTGACGGTCACTCCCATCGCGCCCCTCGGCACGACGGACGTCACCGCCTACGCCACCGGGACGGCGCGGACGTCGCTGCCGACACTCACCGTGACCTCTGGGCGCACCCGGGTCAATGCCGCCATCGTCCCGGTGGGCGCGGACGGTTCGATCACCGTGCACTCCTCGGTCGCGAGCTACCTCGTCGTCGACGTGCAGGGCTACGTCACGGGCTGACCCGCGTGAACCCCGGTTCGGGCGTCGGCGGCAGGAGGGTGGCCGCCGACGCCCGAACCGGTCAGGCGCCGGGCCCAATCAGGCGCCGGGACCGGTGACGAAGTCGATGAGCTCCTCGATGCTCGCCAGCAGGGTCGGCTCGAGGTCGGCGTAGCTGCGGACCGTGCCGAGGATCCGCTTCCAGGCCAGGGCGATGTCGGTCTGGGTGGCGTGCGGCCAGCCGAGCTCGGCGCAGATGCCGTGCTTCCACGACGTGCCGCGCGGGATGACGGGCCACCGCTCCCAGCCGAGCCGCTGGGGCCGGACGGACTGCCACACGTCGACGTAGGGGTGCCCGAGCACCTTGACGGTGCCGGCGAGCCCGGGCAGGGCAGCGGCCCGCGCCACGATGCGGGACTCCTTCGTGCCGGGCACGAGGTGGTCGACGAGCACCCCCATCCGGCGTCCCGGTCCGGGTCCGAACTCGGCGATGATCCCCGCGAGGTCGTCGACGCCGTCCATCAGCTCGACCACCACGCCCTCGACCCGCAGGTCGTCACCCCACACCTTCTCGACGAGCTCCGCGTCGTGCCGACCCTCGACGTAGAGCCGGGACCCGCTCGCGACCCGCGCCCGCGCCCCGTGGACGGCCACCGACCCGCTCGCCGTCCGCGAGTCTGCGCTGCGCGCGGCCGCGACCGCCGCGTGGGCGACGGCGGTCGGCGGCGTCAGGGTGACCGGCCGACCGTCGAGGTGGAACCCGGGTCCGAGCGGGAACGCGCGGGTCCGTCCGTGGCGGTCCTCGAGGTGCACGACGTGCATCCCACCGGCCTTCTCGACGCGGACCACCGCGCCGACCCAGCCGGTCTCGACCTCCTCGACGACGAGGTCCCGCTCGGCCGCGACGGGCGCGGAGCGTCCCCCTCGGGGCGCCTTCCAGTCGCCGGAGAGGACGTCACGGCCGTAGCGGTCGGCAGGGGAGGGGGGAGGGGGCATGGGGGACACGGTGCCCGAGGGTATGCCGCCGGGCCCCCACCACACGGCCTGCCACGCCGGGGTGGCGAGGTCAGGGTCGGGCGTGGGTGGGCGGCGTAGCGTGCCCGCCGCCGGTTCGGAATCGGCGTTGGCCCCGGACACGGCATAGACTTGGCACTCGTATGACGTGAGTGCCAAGGCAGGACGAGGCGACGACCAGCTGGCGGGAGGAGGACCTGATGAACGACGACCGGCGGCTCCGGGTGCTCCGGGCGATCGTCCAGGACTACGTCCAGACCTCCGAACCGGTGGGCAGCCGGGCGCTCGTCGAGCGCCACCAGCTCGGGGTGAGCGCGGCCACCGTGCGCAACGACATGGCGCTGCTCGAGGAGGAGGGGCTCATCCATGCCCCCCACACCTCGGCGGGACGGGTGCCGACGGATGCCGGCTACCGCGTGTTCGTCGACCGCCTCAGCACGGTCAAGCCGCTGAGCCACGGCGAGCGTCGCGCCATCGCCCAGTTCCTCGAGGGGGCCGTCGACCTCGACGACGTCGTCGACCGCACCGTGCGCCTCCTGGCGGGCCTGACCCGGCAGCTCGCCGTCGTCCAGTACCCCTCCCTGACCCGCTCGACGGTGCGCCACATCGAGCTCGTCCCCATCGGGTCGAGCCACCTGATGATCGTGCTCATCGTCAACACCGGGCGGGTCGAGCAGCGGGTCGTCGACACCGGTCGGCTCCTTGCTGGTGACGAGGGGGAGGCGCTCGTGGCCACCCTCCGAGCCCGGATCAACGAGGTCGCGGGCGGGGTCCCGTTCACGACCGCCGCGAACCGGCTGCACCAGCTCGCTGCGGACACCTCGGAGCCCGACCGGGCCGCCATGGCAGCGGTCGTCTCGGCGCTGGGCGACGCCCTGGTCGAGGAGCGGGAGGAGCGCGTCGTGCTCGCGGGCCAGGCCAACCTCGCCCGCTCCGTCGCCGACTTCCCGCGGACC
>JBBRGO010000040.1:0-17431 GCA_038224055.1 Actinomycetales bacterium | reverse complement strand
CCCGAAGACTCCCTCGACCCATCGCTCGCCGCGGCCCCGGCGCACGGCCTCGGGCAGGCCGGCGATGACGGCGTCGAAGCCGAGGTGGGTGCCCTCGACCGCCGAGCGCATCTGCTCGACCTCCCACTCGTCCTTGACCATGCGCAGGTGGGAGAGGAAGGCCGCCAGCTCGTCGTCGGTCTGTCGGGTGCTCTCCTGACCGGCCTCGGCGGACTGCGCGTCGGCGGCCGAGCTGGCCCGGGCTCGGTCGACGGTGGCCGCGACCTCGGGGTCGGCGTCCCGCACGACGCGGACCGCGACCTCGCCCGCGTCCTTGGCGACGGCGTCGGCGAACTCGTCGATGTGGCGGGCACTGATCCCGAGCTCGGACTCGACGTCCTCGATCGTCGGCCGGGCCCCGACCCAGAACTCGCCGTAGCGGGCGTCGCCGAAGAACTCGTCGGTGTCGCGACCGGATAGGGGACGAAAGTAGAGGACGGCCTCGTGACCCCCGCCGTCGCGCGGCTCGAGCACGAGGACGGCGTCGGGCTCGCGGTCGCCGCCGAGCCCGGTGACGTGCGCGAAGGCGCTGTGCGGACGGAAGACGTAGTCGCAGTCGTTGCTGCGGACCTTCAGCCCGCCGGCCGGCACGACGAGGCACTCGCCGGGGAAGCGGGCACTCACGGCCTCACGTCGGGCGGGGGTGAAGCGGGCCGCCTCGGACCGTGGGGTGCTGCCCTCCGGGCGAGGTGACCAGCCGCTCGCCACGAAGGCGCGGAACTCGTCGGTGGTCGGGCGGGCGCGGTTCTCTGACTTCTTCTGGTCTTCGCTCATCACCCGTCCATGGTGGCACGTGCGGCGCCGAGGACCGAGCGGCATACAGTTCAGGGGTGGCCCGCACCGATCGCACCCGCCGGCCGACCACTCGGATGGCTCGGCCCTCCCTCCGCGCGAGCACCCGCAAGGCGATCGTCCCCACCGGACCGCCGACCGACGAGATCCTCGTCTGGACCGGCTCGGACGACGTCGAACGGCACACCGCGCAGGCCGTCATCGACCTGTCGATGCGGGCCGGCGTGGCGATGCTCTCGACCGGCGCCGCGGCAGCCGACGTCACGGCCACGGTGCTACTCCTCACGCGGGCGTACGGGCTGACGTCCGTCCACGTCGACGTCACCTACACCTCCGTCACCGTCTCCTACCACCGCGGGCCGCACGCCGACCCGATCACCGTCATGCGGATCGTGCGCTTCCGGGTGCAGGACTTCACCCGGCTCGAGCGCCTGCGCGGCCTCATCCTCGAGCTGTCCCGCGAGCCGATCGACGTCGACGAGGCGCTGGTCCGCTTCGACTCGTTGCTCCAGTCGCCGCACCCGTACCGCCGCTGGCTCGTCGTCGTCTCCGGGGGTGTCCTCGCGGCGGCAGCGGCCGGGCTCGTCGGTGGCGGACCGTTCATCGTCATGCTCAGCTTCGTCACCGCGACGATCGTCGGTCGGGTGCTGACGTGGCTGAGCAGCGCCGGGGTCGCCTCCTTCTTCGGCCAGTGCGTCGGGGCCGCGATCCCGACGGCGGTCGCCACGCTCGTCGTCGTCGCGCAGTCGGCGGGGATCTCCTTCTTCGGCAGCGTGTCCCCGTCCCTCGTCGTCGCCGCCGGGATCGTCCTGCTCCTGTCGGGGATGTCGGTCGTCGGGGCCGCGGAGGACGCCCTCGAGGGCTACTACGTCACGGCGGGCGCGCGCGCCTTCGAGGTCGTCGTGCTCTCGCTCGGGATCGCGGTGGGCATCGCGGTGGTGCTGGCGGTCGGGCAGCGGCTGGGCTTCCCCATCGCGATCAGCTCGATGACGCGGCTCACCGACGACCTCGTCGTCCAGGTGCTCTGCGCGGCCGTCATCGCCACGGCGTTCGCCGTCTCGTCCTACGCGAGCGGACGGGCGGTCGCCGCTGCCGGACTGGCCGGGGGGCTCGGCTGGATCATGCTCGCCGTGGGGGAGCAGCTCGGGCTGGGCGCCATCACGGCCTCCTCCGGAGCGGCGATGGCGATCGGCTTCGGCTCCCGGCTGCTCGCCCGACGGCTGCACGTCTCGGCCCTCGCGGTGACGACGGCAGCCATCGTGCCGCTGCTCCCGGGACGCCTCGCCTACCAAGGCATCTCGCTCATCGTCACCAACCCGGACCGCACCGGCTTCAACGACGGCCTCCCGACCCTCGCCCAGGCATTCGGCCTCGGTCTCGGCCTGGCGGCGGGGGTGTCGCTGGGCGCCTACTTCGCCAGCCTCGTCGTCGCGCGCCTCGCCGGCCTGCGGCCGATGCCCGCCACCGGGGCGCCGATGCCGCGCGGCTCGAGCCAGCGGGCGCGTCGCTCGCTGATGCTCTCCGACACCGGTGAGCTCCGTTCCGTGCCGCGGCCGCGCCGGCGTGGGACGCCCGGCTCGTAGACCGGGGGTGACCGTGAGGAAGCACACGGCATCCGACGGTGTCCGTATGCCGCTCGCTGGGGCAGGCTGGGAGCGTTCGTCACGCACGGGGTCGGTCAAAGGAGTGGGCATGCAGTTCGGGCGCAGCTACGAGGAGTTCGAGGTCGGCGCGGTCTACAAGCACTGGCCCGGCAAGACGGTCACGGAGTACGACGACCACCTGTTCTGCCTGCTGACGATGAACCACCACCCGCTCCACCTCGACGCCCACTACGCCGAGGGCTCGACGCAGTTCGGCCGCAACGTCGTCGTCGGCAACTACGTCTACTCGCTGCTGCTCGGCATGTCGGTGGCCGACGTCTCCGGCAAGGCCATCGCCAACCTCGAGGTGGAGTCGCTGCGCCACGTCGCCCCGACCTTCCACGGCGACACCCTCTACGGCGAGACGACGGTGCTCGACAAACGGGAGTCGACGAGCAAGGACGACCGGGGCGTCGTCCACGTCGAGACGATCGGCTACACGCAGGACGGGACCGTGGTGTGCATCTTCCGCCGGAAGGTGATGGTGCCCAAGGACTCCTACCTCGACGCCCGCGGGGGGGACCAACCCGGCCGCCCGGAGCCGGTCGTCGACCGGAACTGGCCCGGCCGGACCGTCGGCTCCGACGCCTGACACCACCGATCGGCGCGGCCGGCGGGTTCGGGGAGATTCCTCGGGGCCACGTGCCGAAGGAGCTCCCCGAAGCCCGGCCGGCCGGCCGCGGCCGTAGTCTGGGCCGGTGACGCCACCCGGGCCGCCGGTCATCGACCTGCACACGCACTCCGCCTACTCGGACGGCACCCAGACGCCGGCCGACCTCGTCGCCGCGGCCCGCGCGGCCGGTGTCGACGTCGTTGCCATCACCGACCACGACACGGTCGCCGGCTGGGACGAGGCGGTGGCCGCGGCCCGCGCGACCGGGGTGGCCCTGGTGCGCGGCATCGAGGTCTCGACGGTCCACGCCGAGGCCTCCGTCCACCTGCTCGGCTACCTCACCGACTCCGAGGACCCGGCTCTCGAGGGGGAGCTGGCGCGGGCCCGGCACTCCCGCGACACTCGGCTCGCGCGGATGGTCGACCTGATGGCCGCAGACGGCATACCGCTCACCTATGAGGAGGTCGTCGCGCAGGTCGCTGCGGGAGCGACGGCAGGGCGACCACACATCGCCGACGCGCTCATCGCGAACGGCACCATCGCGCACCGCGACGAGGCCTTCACCGACTGGCTCACCGACGACTCGCCCTACTACGTCGCCCACTACGCGCCGGACCCGGTGCGAGCGGTCGAGCTCGTCCGCGCGGCCGGTGGGGTCCCGGTGCTCGCGCACCCGTTCACCCGCACGCGGGGTCCGGGCGTCACCGACGAGCTCGTGGAGCGGCTCTGCACCGCCGGCCTCGCGGGGCTCGAGGCCTACCACCGGGACCACGGCCCGGCGGAGGTCGCCCGCTGCGAGCGCCTCGCGGTGCGACACGGGCTGCTGCTCACCGGCTCGAGCGACTACCACGGAGCCGGCAAGCAGAACCGTCTCGCGGAGAACACGACGGCGCCGGGGGTGCTCGCGGCCATCGAGTCGCTGTCGAGCGGCGTGACACCCGTCCTGCGACCCTGATTGCACGAGCGCAGCACGACTGCTCTACTGGGAGCGGAGGGGGTCGCCCATGGATGTCGAGGTCGTGGGTCGGCTGCTGTCCACCCTCCCGGCGGACGACGACCACCCCTACCGGACCGGCCCGTGGCGGCCGCAGACCACGGAGTGGAAGGCCGACGACCTCGAGGTCGTCGAAGGGGAGATCCCGACGGACCTCGACGGCGTCTACCTGCGCAACACCGAGAACCCGCTCCACCCGTCTCTGAAGAGCTACCACCCGTTCGACGGTGACGGGATGATCCACGTCGTCGGGTTTCGCGACGGGAAAGCCTTCTACCGCAACCGTTTCGTCCGCACCGACGGTCTGGCCAAGGAGACGGCCGAGGGGCGGGCGCTCTGGGCGGGGCTCGCCGAGCCACCGTCGCTCTCGGTCCCCGGCCACGGCTGGGGTGCCCGGGGCCGGATGAAGGACGCGTCGAGCACCGACGTCGTCGTGCACCGCGGGACGGCCCTCACCAGCTTCTACCAGTGCGGTGACCTCTACCGCGTCGACCCGATGTCCGCGGAGACGATGGGCAAGGAGTCGTGGAACGGCCGCTTCCCCTTCGAGTGGGGCGTCTCCGCGCACCCGAAGGTCGACGACCGGGCGGGCGAGATGCTGTTCTTCAACTACGGCAAGGGGGCGCCCTTCATGCACTACGGCGTCGTCGACGCGCACAACGAGCTCGTCCACTACATCGACGTACCGCTGCCGGGGCCGCGACTGCCCCACGACATGGCCTTCACCGACAACTACGCGATCCTGGGCGACTTCCCGCTGTTCTGGGAGCCGGACCTGCTCGCCAAGGGAGCTCACGTCGCGCGCTTCCACCCCGACCTGCCGACCCGCTTCGCGGTCGTCCCCCGCCGCGGACAGACCTCTGACATCAGGTGGTTCGAGGCCGAGTCGACCTACGTGCTCCACTTCGTCAACGCCTACGAGGACGGCGACGAGATCGTGCTGGACGGCTTCTTCGAGGGCGACCCGGAGCCGGCGGACAACGGCATGGGCAACACGTGGCAGCGGGCCTTCCGCTTCCTCGCTCTCGACCGGATGCAGTCCCGGCTGCACCGGTGGCGGCTCGACCTCTCGACCGGACTCGTCAGGGAGCAGCCACTCAGCGACTCGATCACCGAGTTCGGGATGATCAACGGCGCCCTCGCCGGCCGACAGCACCGCTACACGTATGCCGCCTCGGGCAAGCCGGCGTGGTTCCTCTTCGACGGGCTCGTCAAGCACGACGTGCTGACCGGCTCCGAGGAGCGATACTCCTTCGGGGACGGGGTCTACGGGAGCGAGACCGCCATGGCCCCACGCGTCGGGGGGACGGCCGAGGACGACGGGTACCTCGTCACCCTGACGACTGACATGGTCGCCGACGCGTCGTATGCCGTGGTCCTCGACGCGGCACGGGTGGCCGACGGGCCGGTGTGCAGGCTCCGTCTGCCGGAGCGCATCTCGAGCGGCACCCACTCGACGTGGGCGCCCGGCGCGGAGCTGCGGAGGTGGCAGACCGCCGACACGGCGGCCGACGCCGTCGGCCTCTGACCGCACCCCCCCAACCCTGGTCGAGTGGGCATTTTCCCCCGGGCACGGCGCGGGCGAAAGTGCCCCCACCACGGGGTGGGGCGGGCGAAAGTGCCCACTCGACGGGAGGTCCTAGGGTGGTCGCGTGACGAGTGGACCCGGGTCGACGGTGCAGCAGCCGAGCTTCGAGGGCATGCCGACCCCGCTCTACACCGCGTCGCCGTCCCGGTTGCTCGCCTGGCTCGACTGTCCGCGGCGCTACCGGATGCAGTACCTCGACCGTCCGCGTCCGCCGGCTCGGGGCCCCCGTGCCCACACCTCCGTCGGGATCGCGACCCACAACGTGCTGCGCGACTTCTGGGACCTCCCGACCGAGCGACGGACGCCCGCCGGGGTGGCCGAGCTCGTCCGTTCCTCGTGGATCGAGGCGGGGTTCCGCGACCCGGAGCAGTCCGCCGCGTGGCGCCTCCGGGTGCGCGACGCCGTCGTGTCCTACCTGCGCGGCATCGACCGCGACCGCCAGCCGATCGGGCTCGAGCGCAACGTGTCCCTCAAGACGGGCACGGTCGCCGTCACCGGCCGGATCGACCGCCTCGACGACCGGGACGGCGACCTCGTCGTCGTCGACTACAAGACCGGGCGCCAGGTCCCCACCGAGACCGACGCCCGCACCTCGCTCGCCATGGCGCTCTACGCCGTCGCTGCCGGACGGATGTTCCGCCGGGGCTGCACCACGGTCGAGCTGCACCACCTGCCGTCGGGCACGGTCGCCGCTCACGAGCACACCCCCGAGTCCCTCGAGCGCAAGGTGTCCGAGGCCGAGTCGATCGCCTCCGACCTGCGCCGGGCCGACGCGGACTTCCGGGACGCCGGGGCGAGCTCGACGCTCTTCCCGCCACGCCCGTCCGCCGTCTGCTCGTGGTGCGACTTCCGGGCCCACTGCCCCGAGGGCCGGGCAATGGGGCCGGAGAAGTCGGACTGGGCCGGGCTCGACGCCAGCAGCTACGACGCCCGCGACACCGCTGCTGCACCGGCTGGAAGCCCGCCCCCCACGACCTGACACACTGGCGCCATGGCGCGCCGCACTCCCCACAGCGACCCGAAGACCTCTCCGACGATCATCGCGCTCGCGAACCAGAAGGGTGGGGTGGCGAAGACGACCTCCGTCGCCAGCCTCGGCGCCGCCCTCGCGGAGCGGGGCAAGCGCGTGCTCCTCGTCGACCTCGACCCGCAGGCCTGCCTCACCTTCTCGCTCGGGGTCGACCCCGACACCGTCGAGCAGTCGATCCACGACGTGCTCACGGCCGGAGCCGCACTCGCCGACGTCATCGTCGAGTGCGACGACGGTGTCGACCTCGTCCCGTCCGCGATCGAGCTCGCGGGTGCCGAGGCCATGCTGCTGCCCCGCCCGGGGCGGGAGTACGTGCTGCGGACGGCGCTCGAGGAGGGGACGGCGGCATACGACGTCGTCATCCTCGACTGCGCACCGAGCCTCGGGGTGCTCACGCTCGGGGCCCTGACGGCCGCGCACGGCCTCATCATCCCGATGCCGTGCGAGATGCTCAGCCACCGCGGCGTCGGCCAGCTGCTCGACACGGTCGCGGACGTGAAGAAGATCCTCAACCGCGACCTCGAGGTGTGGGGCATCCTGCCCACCCTCTTCGACGGGCGGAGCAACCACGCGCGGGAGGTGCTCGCCGACGTGGGGGAGCGCTACGGTCTGCGCGTGCTCGAGCCGGCGATCCCCAAGACGGTCCGTTTCGCAGAGGCCCCCGCCGTGGGGCGCTCGATCCTCACCACGGCCCGCACCTCGAAGGGCGCCCAGGCCTACCGCGACGTCGCAGAGAGCCTCCTCCCGCGGATCTGAGCACTGCTCCGGGCCGTCCTGAGCAGTGCTGGGAGCCGGCTGGGAGGGAATGAATCGGCTGCGGGCCGCGTAGGAACGTGGAGTGAGCGTCCTGACTCCAACCCCACGAGGAGAACCCGTGATCAGCACCACCGCCATCGTCGCCGACAGCGCCGGATCGACCTTCGAGACCCGCACCGTCGAGCACCGTGAGCTCCGCGACGACGACGTGCTCATCGACGTCACGTTCGCCGGCATCTGCCACAGCGACATCCACCAGGTCCGTGAGGAGTGGGGCAGCGCCATCTTCCCGATGGTCCCCGGCCACGAGATCGCCGGAGTCGTCTCGGCCGTCGGGTCCGCCGTGACGAAGCACCAGGTCGGCGACCGCGTCGGCGTCGGCTGCATGGTCGACTCCTGCGGCGAGTGCGAGTTCTGCAAGGACGGCGAGGAGCAGTTCTGCGCCAAGGGCGCCGTCATGACCTACAACGGCACGGGCTACGACGGGGAGCCGACCAAGGGTGGCTACGCCCGGAACGTCGTCGTCTCCGAGCGCTTCGCCGTCGCGATCCCCGACGGGATCGACCTCGACGTCGCCGCGCCGCTGCTCTGCGCCGGCATCACCACGTGGAGCCCGCTCAAGCGCTGGGGCGCCGGCCCCGGCCGGAAGGTGGCCGTCATCGGCCTGGGCGGTCTCGGCCACATGGCCGTCAAGCTCGCGGCCGCGATGGGCGCCGAGGTAAGCGTGCTCAGCCGGACCGACGCGAAGAAGGACGACGCCGAGTCGCTCGGCGCGACCCACTTCCACGCCACGGGCGAGGACGGCACCCTGAAGTCGCTGCGCAGCAGCTTCGACATCATCATCAACACCGTGAGCGCCGACCTGCCGATGCAGGACTACGTGGGTCTGCTCAAGCCCCTCGGCGTGATGGCCAACGTCGGGCTGCCCTCGGGCAACTACGACTTCGCGCCCGGCGCCCTCATCGGCCGTAGCCGCGTCGTCGCCGGCTCCAACATCGGCGGCATCCCGGCCACCGCCGAGATGCTCGCCTTCTGCGCCGAGCACGGCATCGGGTCGACGGTCGAGACGATCAGCGCCGACGAGGTCGATGCCGCCTACGACCGCGTCGTCGCCGGCGACGTGCGCTACCGCTTCGTCATCGACGCCTCCACCATCGGTGCCGCCTGACGCGACGGATCCCCACCTCGCTGGGACGAGAGCGCCGACCGACATGACCACGTCGGTCGGCGCTCTCGCGCCCGCAGCGGGCTGACCGGCCCGTCTCCTCGTCGTTCCCGCTGTCGTGCCCGGACGTGGACGGGCCGCCCGCCGATCGACGCGGCGCCCTACAGTTGAACGGTGGACTGGGATGACTACGACGCTGCGCTCTTCGACCTCGACGGGGTGCTGACCCCCACCGCCGACGTCCACATGCGCGCCTGGGACCTGATGTTCAACGACTTCCTCGACGAGCGCGGGGTGCGCCCGCGCTACACCTCCGAGGACTACTTCGCCCACGTCGACGGCAAGCCCCGCTTCGACGGCGTCCGCACCTTCCTCTCCTCGCGCGGGATCGTCCTCCCGGAGGGGACCCCGGACGACGCGCCGGACGCGGAGACCGTCGCCGGGCTCGGCAACCGGAAGAACGCGACCTTCTCGGCGATCCTCGCCGACGAGGGCGTCGCTACCTATCCCGCCTCGGTGACCCTGCTCGACCACCTCGAGCGGCTCGGGACGGCCGTGGCCGTCGTGTCCTCCTCGCGCAACGCCCCGGCCGTGCTCGAGGCCGCCGGCCTCGCCGACCGCTTCGAGGTCGTCGTGGACGGCGAGGTCGCCGCGAGGGACGGACTCGCGGGCAAGCCCTCCCCGGAGACCTACCAGCGGGCCGCCGAGATCCTCGGCGTGCCGCCGGGCCGGGCCGTCGTCTTCGAGGACGCGCTCTCGGGGGTGGCCTCGGGGCGGGCGGGCGGCTTCGGGCTCGTCGTCGGTGTCGACCGGGGCGCGGGCGCCCGGGCACTTCTCGACGCAGGCGCCGACGTCGTCGTCGCGGAGCTCGACGAGCTCATCCCGGCCGATGGCGCCACCGCCGACGACACGGATGGCTGAGGCCGTCCGATGAAGCGATCCCTCCACGGCAGTGCCGACCCCATCGACCGGAGCCGGTTCCCCGTCGACGAGTGGGCCTGGCGCGAGACGTGGCACGACAGTGACGACCTCGGCGTCACCGAGACGGTGTTCGCCGTCGGCAACGGCTACCTGGGGATGCGGGGCAACGCCGAGGAGGGACGCGACGTCCACACCCACGGGACCTTCATCAACGGCCTGCACGAGACCTGGCAGATCCGGCACGCGGAGGAGGCCTTCGGCTTCGCCCAGACCGGGCAGACGATCGTCAACGCCCCCGACGTGAAGACGATCAAGGTCTACGTCGACGACGAGCCACTGAGTCTCTCGATCGCCGACCTCGAGCACTACGACCGCACCCTCGACTTCCGCGACGGCGTGCTGCGCCGCTCCATCGTGTGGCGGACCCCGTCGGGCAAGCGAATCCGGATCGAGTCCAGCCGCATGGTCTCGTTCGAGCAGCGCCACCTCGCCGTGATGACGATGGACATCACCCTCCTCGACGCCGACGCCCCTGTCGCGATCTCGTCGCAGGTCCTCAACCGCCAGGACGGGCAGGACGGTTACCACGTCGCTGCGGCGGCTGCCACCGAGCGGGTCGACCCGCGCAAGGCGAGCAAGATGACCGAGCGGGTGCTCGAGCCACAGAGCCACTGGGCCAGTGACCGGCGCACCATCCTCAGCTACCGCTGCGCCAGCTCGGGGATGACGCTGGCCGTGGGCGTCGACCACGAGCTGACGACGGACAACGACTACGAGGAGATCACCCACGCCGAGGAGGACCTCGGCAAGAAGGTCTACCGGATCAGCGGCAAGGTCGGTCGGCCGATCCGGCTGACCAAGGTGGCGGCATACCACTCCTCACGTGGCGTCCCGGTGCGTGAGCTCGTCGACCGCACCCGGCGCACCCTCGACCGGGTCCGCGACACCGGAGTCACGGAGTGCTTCTCCGAGCAGCGTCGCTGGCTCGCCCGCTTCTGGGCCGACTCGGACGTCCGGATCGAGGGCCATCCCGCCATCCAGCAGGCGGTGCGGTGGAACCTCTTCCAGCTCGCCCAGGCCACCGGCCGCGTCGAGCAGTCCGGCATCGCGGCCAAGGGGGTGAGCGGGTCGGGCTACGAGGGCCACTACTTCTGGGACACCGAGACCTACGTGCTGCCGTTCCTCACCTACACCTCACCCCAGGTCGCGCGGGGTGCACTGCGCTTCCGCTACCTCATGCTGCCGGCCGCCCTCCGCAGGGCCCGGGAGCTCTCGCACGTCGGTGCCCTCTTCCCGTGGCGGACGATCAACGGCGAGGAGGCGTCGGCCTACTACGCGGCGGGCACGGCGCAGTACCACATCAACGCCGACATCGCCTTCGCCCTGTGCAAGTACGTCCAGGCGTCCGGCGACGACGACTTCATGCTGCGCGAGGGGATCGACATCCTCGTCCTCACCGCGCGGATGTGGGCGGACCTCGGCTTCTGGCTCGACGAGGGGGACCGGCGCCGCTTCCACCTGCACGGCGTCACCGGCCCCGACGAGTACACCACCGTCGTCAACAACAACCTCTTCACCAACGCGATGGCGAGCGACAACCTGCGTCAGGCCGCCCGGTGGAGCCACCGTCTCGCCGAGGAGTTCCCCGACGGGTTCGCGCGCATGCGGACCCGGCTCGACCTCGACCCCCGGGAGGTGGAGGAGTGGGCCAGGTGCGCCGAGGGGATGTTCATCCCCTACGACGAGGCGCTCCGCGTCCACCCCCAGGACCAACACTTCCTCGAGCGGGAGGTCTGGGACCTCGCGGCCACCCCGGACAGCAAGCGCCCGCTGCTGCTCCACTACCACCCGCTCGTGATCTACCGCTTCCAGGTGCTGAAGCAGGCCGACGTCGTGGCCGCGCTGTTCCTCCAGGGCCAGATGTTCTCGCGCGAGGACAAGCGGGCCGACTTCGAGTACTACGACCCGATCACGACGGGCGACTCCACCCTCTCGTCGGTCGTCCAGTCGATCGTCGCGGCGGAGGTCGGCTACCAGGACCTCGCCCTGGGGTACTTCCACTCCGGCCTCTACGTCGACCTCGCCGACCTCCACAGCAATGCGTCGGACGGCGTCCACGTGGCCTCGGCGGGCGGGGTGTGGAACAGCCTGGTCTACGGCTTCGGTGGGATGAGGGACCACAACGGCACGCTCACCTTCGACCCGAGACTGCCCGCGGGCTGGCCGAAGCTGGAATTCCGGATCGCCCTGCACGGCAGCCGGATCGAGATCCAGCTCACCGCCGGCGAGATCTGCTTCAGGTTGCGCGACGGCCAGCCCGTCGAGGTCGTCGTCCGTGGGGAACGCCGGACCGTGACGGTGGGCGAGACGACGGTCGTGGAGCTCGATGGGCAGGGACCGGTGATCAACCGGAAGCTGGGCAGCATGCCCCTCGTCGGGTCGAGTGACGAGCACGACATGATCTACACCGCGGGGGTCCCCGACCCCGACTGGAGACGGTCGGCGACCACGGAGTGATGCCGCGAGGGGTATGCCGGTGGGCTCACGCCCACGCCCACGCCCCCGCCCCGCGACGCCCTGACCCCACGGGGCGTCGAGAGCGAACGGCCCCGTAGCGAACGGCCCCCGCGTCCGGGACGCGGGGGCCGTTCAGGGTGCTGAAGCGCTGGTGGCGCTGCTCAGGTCACTCGCCGGCCGCGCTGGCGGCCGGGGTGCTCTCGCCACGCCCGGAGCCATCGCGCCGCCGGCGGCGCGGACGGCCCTGCCCGTCACCGGAGTCGCGCGCGCCGCCCTGCTCGGACGCCGGCGTGGTCTCGGTCGCGCTGGCCGCGCCCGCCGCGGCCGGGCCGCCGCCCCGGGTGCGCCGACGGTTGCGACTGCGACGCTGGCGGCTCTCGCCCGACTCCGACGTCACGTCCGCACCGTCCGCGCCCTGGTGCGCATGGGTCGCGGGCGCCGTCTCGTGCGCGCCACGTCCGCCGTCACGCGAGCCACGACCGCCGTCGCGCGAGCCCCGTCCGGTGTCACGGGAGCCACGACCGCCGTCGTGGTCGCCGCGCCCGCCGTCGCGGGACCCGCGACCACCGGTCGCGTGACGCTTGCCGGTCTCGCCGAGGTCCTCGAGCGTCTCCGCCTGCAGGCCCTCGCGGGTCCGCTCGGAGCGCCGCAGGCGGCCGGTCACGTCGGTGGGGATGTCGAGGTCGGTGAAGAAGTGGTCGGAGGAGGAGTAGGTCTCCTGGGGCTCGGGGATCCCGAGGTCGAGCGTCTTGTTGATGAGCGCCCAGCGGTGCAGGTCGTCCCAGTCGACGAAGGTCACGGCGATGCCGGTGTTGCCAGCGCGCGCGGTGCGTCCGACGCGGTGGACGTAGGTCTTCTCGTCCTCGGGGCATTGGTAGTTGATGACGTGGGTGACGTTGTCGACGTCGATGCCGCGGGCCGCGACGTCGGTCGCCACGAGGATGTCGACCTTGCCGTTGCGGAAGGCGCGCAGCGCCTGCTCACGGGCGCCCTGGCCGAGGTCTCCGTGGATGGCCGCGGCCGCGAAACCGCGGTCGACGAGCTCGTCCGACACCTTGGCGGCGGTCCGCTTCGTGCGGCTGAAGATGATGGTGAGGCCGCGCTCGCGGGCCTGGAGCATGCGGGCCAGCATCTCGACCTTGTCCATCGCGTGCGCGCGGTAGACGAACTGCTCCACGGCCTTGACCGTGTGGGCGTTCTCGTTCTCGTCACCCATCGCGCGGATGTGGGTCGGCTGCGTCATGTAGCGACGGGCCAGGGCGACGATGGCACCGGGCATCGTGGCGGAGAAGAGCATCGTCTGGCGGCTGGCCGGCGTCTGGGACATGAGCGTCTCGACGTCGGGCAGGAAGCCGAGGTCGAGCATCTCGTCGGCCTCGTCGAGCACGACGATGCGCGCCTGCGACAGGTCGAGGTGGCCCTGCTTGGCGAGGTCGATGAGTCGGCCGGGCGTGCCGACGACGACCTCGACCCCACGCTTGAGGGCCTCGATCTGCGGCTCGTAGGCGCGGCCGCCGTAGACGGTGAGCACCCGGATGCCGCGCCCACGGCCGGCGCGCTCGAGGTCACCCGCGACCTGGACGGCGAGCTCTCGGGTCGGGGCCACGGCGAGCGCCTGCGGCTTGCCCGGTCGGGCCTGCGTCTCGAAGGCCGCGTCGCCGGGGGCGATGACCTGGTTGAGCATGGGGACGCCGAAGCCGAGGGTCTTGCCGGTCCCGGTCTTGGCCTGACCGATGATGTCGTGACCGCCGAGGGCCACCGGCAGGGTCATCGCCTGGATCGGGAAGGGGTGGATGATGTCTGCCTCGGCGAGCGAGGCGACGATGCCGGGGTGGATCCCGAAGTCGGCGAAGGTGACCTCGGGGACGACGTCGACGTCGTCGACCTCGGGGACCTCGACGACCTCGGCCACGATCTGCTCGATCCGTTCGATCTCGTCGGTGGGCTCGGGGACGTCGGACGGAGCCTGGGTGTTCTGGGTCATGGGTATCTCTCGATCGGCACGAGCACCCCACGTCGGTGGTGGGAGCTCAGTGACTCGTGGCGGGCCGATCGGAGAGTTTCGTGAGGGCGTGGCGCGCCCGCTGTGGGGCGGGGCCACCGGTGCTCCGCGTACTGCCGGGCACCAGCTGGGCAAACCATCGGGCCGACCGGGCACCGAGTTGTCCCGTCCAGTCTACCGGCAACCGACCGGTCCGCTCGTTCACGGTCACCGGCGCCGTCACTACATTGGGGGGATGAGCGATCCGACCCCGACCTCCCCGCCCCAGGACCCCGTCTACCTCGAGGCCGTCGGGGATCTGCTCGGTGCCCTGGCCTACAGCGAGCTGTGCGCCTTCTCGCAGCTCGCGAAGGACGCCGAGCTCGCGCCGTCGCTGCGGGACAAGTCGGAGGTGGCGGTGCTCGCCGCCCACGAGCTGCGCAACTTCGCCGTGCTCACCGACCGGCTGCGGGCGCTCGGCATCGAACCCGAGACGGCCATGGCGCCGTTCGTCGACGCGGTCGACGGCTTCCACGACCGGACGAGGCCGTCGGGCTGGCTCGAGGGCCTCGTCAAGGCCTACGTCGGCGAGGGGATCGCGACCGACTTCTACCGGGAGGTCGCCAACTACGTCGACGACGACACGAAGTCGCTCGTGCTCGGGGTGCTCGAGGACACCGGCCAGGCGGACTTCGCCGTCGGCGCAGTCCGTGAGGCCATCGCCGCAGACGAGCGCATCGCCGGGCGTCTCGCGCTCTGGGGTCGGCGCCTCGTCGGTGAGGCGATCACCCAGGCGCAGCGGGTCGGGGTCGAGCGGGACGCCCTCTCCAGCCTCCTCGTCGGGGCGCCCGGGCGCGGAGGGGCCGACCTCGCGGAGCTGGGCCGGATGTTCGTCCGGCTCACCGACGAGCACACCCGTCGGATGGAGCGGCTCGGGCTGTCAGCCTGACGGAGCGACGAGTGGGGACGCACGAGGGGCCCGACGCGGCGCGTCGGGCCCCTCTCGTCGTCCGACCCGAGTCGGACGCTGCGCTCAGACGGACTTCTTGGAGATCCGGCCGTAGGCGCTGATGCCGATCGCGGCGACGACGGCGGAGACGATCCAGAACCACCAGCGGATACCGCCGTTGCCATTGTCGTAGCCGAAGAGGGCGCCGAGGATGAACGTGGTGGCCAGCGAGGCCACGATGCCGATGACGATCGTCATGACGATCGAGATGTCCTGCTTTCCGGGCAGGATGAGTCGGCCCAGAGCGCCGATGATCAGCCCTGCGATGATGGCTCCGATGATGGCGGAAATCATGGTTTCTCCTTCTGTCGACGATGCGACTTCTGTGGGTTGCGAGACCTGTCCAGCGTCACGAGCACGCGACTCGGTGACGTCAAGGGTGCTGCGTCAGGACGCCTCACGGTGTCACCGACACGAGACTGCCGGCCGGAGACCTTCGTCGACGTCGCCCTGCGTGGGTCCCGGTGTTTCTCGCGGCGGCTGGTCCGCCCCGAGTCCGAAGGAGTCCGTACCCAGTGGGGCGGGTGACGTCACAGCGGGCCCTCAGGAGGCTCCGAAACCCACGCCGCCCTTCTTCTCTGCACCCGTCGTCACGTAGCCGAGCGACGACGTCGGGACGACGATGCGACCGCCCTTGTCGTCGGTGAGCTCGAGGACGTCGGACGAGCGTGCGGCCTTGACGGCCTCGATCAGCTCGTCGGCGCTGAGCGCCGTCTCGAAGGTGATCTCGCGCGCCACGTTCTGCACGCCGATGCGGACCTCCACGTCAAACCTCTTTCGTCGTCAGTCAGGACTGGCAGGGCTGCGTCCCGTCGTCACCTTAACCGGCGCTCGAGCCCACCGATTCCCGTGGTTCGGCGGCGCCGTTCGCCCGTTCGACCGCGGGGAAGGCGGCGATGCCGCGTCGGAGCAGGGCGCTCGTCACCCGGACGGCCGACTCCTTGGGCAGCGCCCCGTCCTGGGCGAGCCAGTAGCGAGCCGACGTCTGGGCCAGGCCGACGAGCCCCACCCCGACGAGCACCGCCTCCTGCTGCCCCATGGAGGTCTCGGCGCTGATGATGTCGGCCATCGCGCGGGCGCAGGTCAGGTCGATCTGGTCGAGGCGTCGTCGGACCTCGGGGTCGTTGGCGAGGTCCGACTCGAAGATGAGGCGGAAGGCGGCACCCTCCTGGGCGACGAAGTCGAAGTAGGCGCTCGTCATCGTATTGATGCGGGCCTTGTTGTCCGAGAGCGACAACGCGTCCCGGACGAGCTTCTCGAGCTCGTTCGCGTGCTGGTCGATGAGGGCGAGGTAGAGCTCGAGCTTGCCGGGGAAGTGCTGGTAGAGGACCGGCTTGGAGACCCCGGCCCGGGCGGCGATGTCGTCCATCGCGGCCTGGTGGTAACCGTTCTCCACGAAGACGCCGAGCGCGGCGTCGAGCAGCTGGGCGCGTCGCTCCGAGCGGGGCAGGCGCTGCCCCCGGCCGGGAGCGGTGGTGTCGTCAGGCATCAGAGTCCTCTGCGGGAGATCCGTGGTCGTCGCGGCCTCGAGGAGGACGACGGTGTCGCTCTCACCATACTCAGCAGTACCGTGGCGGGATGCCCATCGATCCGCTGGTCAAGACCGGTGCGCCCCTCTCGGGTCCCGAGGTGACGAGGTATGCCCGTCACGTCCTGCTCCCCGGGGTGGGGATGGCAGGCCAGGAACGCCTCGCCGCCTCCCGCGTGCTCGTCATCGGTGCCGGTGGGCTCGGTTCCCCGGCCCTGCTCTACCTCGCGGCGGCCGGTGTCGGCACGATCGGTGTCGTCGACGCCGACGTCGTCGACCTGACCAACCTGCACCGTCAGGTCATCCACTCCGACGAGGCCATCGGGCGGCTCAAGACGGAGTCGGCCGAGGCCGCCGTCCACCGCGTCAACCCGCACGTCCGCGTCGTGCGACACGACGTGCGGCTCGACTCCTCCAACGCCCTCGGACTCCTCGCCGACTACGACGTCGTCGTCGACGGCACCGACAACTTCCCGACCCGCTACCTCGTCAACGACGCCTGCGCCATGCTCGGCAAGCCGCACGTGTGGGGGTCGATCCTGCGCTTCGACGGGCAGGTGTCGGTCTGGTGGGCCGGGCACGGCCCCTGCTACCGCTGCGTCTTCCCCGAGCCGCCGCCGCCCGGCAGTGTGCCCAGCTGCGCAGAGGGTGGAGTGCTCGGGGTCCTCTGCGCGGCAATTGGATCGGTGCAGTCGACGGAGGCGATCAAGCTCTTGCTCGGGCTGGGCGAGCCCCTCGTGGGGCGTCTCCTCGTCCACGACGCCCTCCGTCAGACGTGGGACACCCTCACCGTCCGAGCCGATCCCGCGTGCCCCGTCTGCGGCACCGACCCGTCGGTCACCGAGCTCATCGACT
>JBBRGO010000039.1:0-17801 GCA_038224055.1 Actinomycetales bacterium | reverse complement strand
TTCGCCTCCGGCGCCGCGACGCCTGCGTCGTGGTCGCGGCATCCTGTTCGCGGCCGCCTCGGGAGCCAGTCAACTCCACTCGAGGGCGCCGTGGAATGGACGGACCTGGTCCACCGGCGGCTTCTCGCGTGGTGGACTGGGAGCCCACGGGGTCAGCAGTCGACCCGAGCTGTCCGGCCGACGGTCACCCCACGACGAGCGAGGACGACCCGATGAGCAGCTTCACGATCACGACCACGGTCACCGAGACCTACGACGACGCCGTGACGGCGGTGCGCGCCGCCCTCAAGGACCAGGGCTTCGGCATCCTGACCGAGATCGACCTCAAGGCAGTCCTCAAGGAGAAGCTCGACGTCGACATCGACCCGCAGGTGATCCTCGGAGCGTGCCGGCCCCCCTTGGCCTACGAGGCGATCCAGGCCGACCCGTCGATCGCCTCCGTGCTGCCCTGCAACGTGGTGGTGCGCGCCCTCGACGCGGGCACCTGCCTCGTCGAGGCCTTCGACCCGGACGCGATGATGGGCCTGTCCGACAACCCAGCCCTCGCGACCGTCTCCGCCGATGCCAAGCAGCGCCTCGTGGCAGCTTTCGCGACGCTCGACGACTCACAGTGACCGAGCGGTGGCGAGACGATGGCGGAGCGCATCCTGGTCGTTGACGACGAGCCGAAGATTCGGGCCGTGCTGCGGGCGTACCTGGAAGCGGACGGTTTCGAGGTGCTCGAGGCGGGGACCGGTGAGGCCGCGGTCAGCCGGGCGACCACGCAGCAGGACGGGCCCGCCCTGGTGCTGCTCGACATCGGGCTGCCCGACGTCGACGGACTCGAGGTGCTGAGGCGCATCCGTGCGCGCCGAGACCTTCCCGTCATCCTCGTGACGGCGCGGGCCGAGGAGCTGGACACCATCGTGGGGCTGCGCGTCGGCGCGGACGACTACGTGACGAAGCCCTTCAGCCCGCGCGAGGTCGTCGCCAGGGTGCACTCGGTGCTCAGGCGGGCCCACCCCGGTGGTACAACCGTGGGCGCCGGCGAGGCTGCGTCGTCCGACGCGAGGGTTGCCACGGACGAGCCCGAGGAGGTCCTGCGCTTCGACCGCCTCGTCATCGACCTGGGGCGCCGCGAGATCCGTCGCAGCACACCGGAGGGGTGGTCCCCGGTCGACCTGTCCTCCTTGGAGTTCGAGCTCCTCGTGGCCCTCGCTCGCAGCCCCGGCCGTGTCTACTCCCGGGCCCAGCTGCTCGAGAAGGTCTGGGGCCACGACTTCTACGGTGACGAGCGCGTCATCGACGTGCACATCGCCAGCATGCGTCGCGCGGTGGGCGACGACGCGTCGCGACCCCGGGTCATCGGCACCGTCCGCGGAGTCGGCTACAAGTTCCTGCTCACGGACTCCGGGGGCGGCCGATGAACCGCCTGGTGACGCGCCTCATCCTCTCGCACCTGCTCGTGGCCGTCGTCGGGGCGATCGTGACGTTCTTCGTCGTGCGCGAGCTCGCCCCGGCGCTCTTCGGCGAGAGCCTGCGGCTGGGCGCCCAGCTGGGTGGCCGCCAGGGTCAGATGGACCCGGCGACCACCGGTCAGCTGCGCACGCAGGTCGGGGATGCGGTGAACCAGGCACTGCTGGTGGGCGCGCTCGTGGGTCTCGCGGTGGCCTCGGGGTTCGGCATCCTCGCCTCCCGGCGTCTGCTGCGCCCGATCGGTGCGATCCGACAGGCCGCGCGGCGGCTGGCCACCGGCCGCTACGACGCGGTGGTGCCGGTGCCCGACGAGCGGGAGCTGGCCGAGCTGGCCGACGACGTGAACACCCTGGCCGGGGCGCTGGCGACGACCGAGACGCGCCGGACCCGTCTGATCGCGGAGGTGGCGCACGAGATGCGCACACCGCTGACGGTCGTGCGCGCCAACCTCGAGGGAATGATCGACGGGGTCGTACCGGCCTCGGCTGAGCAGCTGACCTCCGTCGAGGCGGAGGTGGGCCGACTCGGCCGGCTCGTCGACGACCTGTCGGCACTCTCGCGGGTCACGGAGGGATCCGCGGGGGTCGAGCTGCGATCGGTTGATCTCGGCGCCGTCGTGCGCGCGTCCACGTCCCGGCTCGTGTCCCAGGCCCAGGATGCGGGACTGACCCTCTTGGTCGAGCCGGTCGAGCCGGTCGAGCTGGTCGGTGGCGCCTTGCCGGTCAGCGCTGACCCGGACCGCCTGGCCCAGGTCATGACCAACCTCGTCGGGAACGCGATCCGCGCGACACCGTCAGGTGGGCACGTCACGGTGCGCCTACGCCGACAGGGGGCGCAGGCCGTGGTCGACGTCTGTGATGACGGCATCGGCATCGAGGCGGCAGACCTCGAGCGGGTCTTCGAGCGCTTCGTCCGCCTCGAGGACCCGGTCGCCGTCCCTGGCGCGGGTCACGCGCGCGGGAGCGGGATCGGGCTGACCATCGCCCGGGCGCTCGTCGAGGCACAGGGCGGCACGCTCGAGGCCACGTCGGCCGGCTCGGGGAGGGGGGCAACGTTCACGATGCGTCTCCCGTCGCAGCGCTGATGTGGCGCCGAGGGTGGTTCGGAGCTGCTGGTCAACCGATCTGGCAGGTGCCGTCGCCGCCGCCCGCTCCGGTGGCCCGGTGCATGCCGGCTCCAGCGGGACCGGTTGCCGGAGTGGCGGACCGGCCCTCACGACCTGCGCCTTGGCGCATCCCGTCCTGAGGTCCCTTCGCGTCCATCCCACCGGCGCCAAGGGTCTGGCCGGAGGCTGCCGCCTCGAAGGCCGCGAGGTGCCGCTCAGAGGCGACGCGCAGGGCGGTCAGCACCTGACGGGCGTCCGCCAGGGTGGTGGAGCCGACCGCGGTGGTGAGGTCGGCGATGTCCCGCTGCTCCAGCTCGATGCCCACCTGGTAGGCCTCGTCGAGCGAGGTGAGGCCGCGGGCGAGCCAGCCGTCGTAGAGCGACTGGATGGCAGGGTCTGCATAGGTCCCGGCCGCGAGTCCGGCCGAGGGGTCGGTGATCCCGTGAGCGATGAGCAGGTCGCCGATCCTCGTCCAGTGCGCCTGCTCGCTCTGAGTGATCATCGCGAACGGTGCGGCGCCGTCGTACTTCTCCGCCAGCGCCTGGTAGAGGTCGCGCGCCATCCGCTCCTCCTCGCGATTGAAGGCGAGCGTTGCGGCGTCGCTCGTGCTCTGCGCGGCCACGACGGTGGTTCCGGTCAACGGCGCGGCTGCGCCGTTCTGGGCCATGGCGATGCCCATGGTGCCGGTCAGGGTCAGGCCGGCGAGGACCGCAGCGATGCTCCGTCGAGTGGTGAGGTGTGCTCGGATCCGGTTGGTGTTCATGGTGATCTCCCGTCAACGAGGCCCGTGGGCCGAGGCTCCGTGTGGGGCCTTACTTCTAGTTGACTGCATGGGTGTGAGGGCTCTGTGTGCGCGCGTGTGAAGCCTCCGTGAAACTCGACTGGTGTCGTGCCGGGCTCGCGGTCCGGACTGCGCGGGAAGGGTCGGAACGGGCTCCGGTGAACCCGACCCGATCAGTCCCGAGATCTCCGCCGTCGGCAGCCGTCGTCGTCGGAGTCACTCGCGCAGCCGGGTCATCCAGTCCGCGGGTACCCGGTCCCACGGGCCGGGGACGGGTTGGTCGTCGGGGTGAGCCGTGGGCCGGGCGAGCTCCGGGCCACCGGACATCCGCTGGTTCGTGAAGTCCCAGTACCAGTCCTCGCCCGGCTCGAAGCTCTGCATGACGGGATGGCCGGTGAGGGCATAGTGACCGGAGGCGTGCTGCGCCGGCGAGGAGTCGCAGCAGCCCACGTGGCCGCAGGCCGCGCACCGTCGCAGGTGGAACCACCAGCCTTGGGGCGTCTGCTGATCGCAGTCCACGCAGCCGGTGCCGCTCGGCCTGGCCGCCGGGTCGATCGCCTCGCCTGCACCGGTCTCGCTCATGGCTCTCCTCGTCTCGTTCTGCGTCCGGCTTCGCGCTCCGATCGCCCGCTCGGAGCCGTCACCACTCCCGTAGGGCCAGTCAACTCCACCTCGTCGTGGACCGGAAGTGGCCCGGGACGTTCGACGGCGCCCCGCGCCACGATGGACTGGCATCCCACGGTGTCAGCCGGGCGACCGAACTGTCGGTTCGAGGGCACCCGGACGGCGTGCGAGGACGACCTCATGAGCAGCTTCACCTGTCAGCACCACGATCAACCACGACCATGACGAGGCCGTCGTGGCGGTGCGCGAGGCACTGGAGGAGCAGAGGTTTTGCATCCTCACGGAGATTGACCTCAAGGCGGTCCTCAAGGAGAAGCTCGACGTCGACGTCGAGTCGCAGGTGGTCCTCGGACCGCGTCGGCCGATCTTGGCCTACGAGGCGCTCCAGGCCGACCCTGACGAGCACCGCCGATGCCGAGCAACGCCTCGCGGCGGCTTTCGCGACTCGCTCGAACGCCCCGCACTGAAGAAAACCGCGGGCAGGCCCCTCCTCAAGCCCTATCGGAGTAGCTCGCTGGTGACGCCGAGGTCGCGAGTGAGGACGGCGAGGTGGCCGACGACGACGAGGACCTCGGGTGGACCCGGAGGGGCCTGCGCGAGTGTGGATGTCGGCGTGCTCGTCCCCGCCGGGGTGGGGGTGGCCGGGCGGCCGGACGTGACCCGGCAGGCCAGGGCGGTGGCGGGTCCGAGCTCGCCGGCACCTGCCGGTACGGCCACCGGCGCGGGCCCCGCCAGCCACGTGGTTCCGCTGTCACGGCTGAGGACGAGGACCCGGTCCGTCGTGATGGCGACGACGGTGTCGGCGGCGGCCCACACGGCGTGGGTCACGAACGCCGGTGGTGACAGCATCTGCCAGCCGAGCCCGTCGTCGACGCTGAGGAGCAGACCCTGCTCGGTCGTGGCCAGGGCATGTCCCGTGTCGTGGTGGGCACTGAGCATTCGGGGCGGTGCCGGGATCGTCCTGGTCTGCCAGGTGCGCAGGTCGGGGGAGAAACGCAGGACTCCGTCGTAGGCGAGAACGCCGCGGGTGCTGGCCGTGAGGGTGTGGAAGTCGGACTCGCCACCTCGAGAGATGACCTGCCAGGTGCGGCCCTGGTCGGTGGAGCGGGCCAGTCCCATCGGCTGCGGCAGCCCGACGCTCGGGTCCGGGTGGCCGGAGGCGAGGTAGGCGCCGTCAGGGGCGACCGTGAAGCCCATCAGGTCGATCTGTGGACCGATCCGCGCGAGGGTCGGTCCGTGCTCTCCGGCCGTGGTGGAGCCCTCGCCGGCCAGCGTGTAGAGGCCGGTGTGGGTCGCGATGAGGGCGTGGGCGCCATCGGGTGCGAACGCGGCGGCATGGACGTGGCCGGGGGAGCCGGACGCAGGCGCGCCGGCCGGCCCGGGCCCCACCGGTGCGGTCGCCGACCGTGAGGTGGTGTCGGCGCCGGGGCTGCTGCACGCGGTGACGACAGCGCTCGTCGTGGCGAGAGCGCCGAGCCCGATCACGCCGCGCAGGAGGTGGCGGCGGGGCACGTCGGGGCCGGCTGAGATCGCCGTGGGCCTGGAGGAAGGGGAGGCTGAGAGCGACTGACGGTCCGGGCTCACATGTACCTCAGCTCGATCATCATGCCGCCTCTGCGTGATAGATGTTGTGGCAGTGGACCATCCAACGGCCGACGTTGTCGGCCTCGAGGTCGACGGAGAGTCGTTCCATCGGGCGCACCAGGACGGTGTCCTTGCGGATGCCGCTGTCCGCGAGGGCGAACGTGTGACCGTGCACGTGCAGCGGGTGCACCATCATCGTCCGGTTGGTCACCTCGAGCCGCAGGCGCTCGCCGTGGCCGACCGTCAGGGGTGTGTTGCTCCCGAACGGCGCACCGTTCATCCCCCAGGCGTACGGGGTCATCTGTCCGTCGAGGGTCAAGGGTGTGGTGCGGTCCGGGGTCCGGGCCGTCAACCGTGCGGCGTCCGTCGGCGCGAGGTCGTGCACCATGAGGATCTCACCACCGAGCTGGGCGGGTCGCACAGTGGGGGGCGGCGCCGATCCCGCACCGGTGCGCAGCAGCGCCATCGCCTGGGCCGCGGCCGGGCCCGTCTGCGGCTCCTTGCCGACGGGGACCGCAAGCAGCGGGAAGACGCCGTCCTTGGCGGTGACGATCACGTCGTAGCGTTCGCCCATCCCGATGTAGAGCGCATCGGTGGTGCGGGGCTGTACCGGGTAGCCGTCCGTGTGGGTGACGCTCAGCTGGTGGTCGCCGAGGGCGACGGAGAAGATGGTGTCGGAGGCGGCGTTGATGATGCGCATGCGGATGCGTTCGCCCGGTTTGGCCGTAAACGTCTGCGGCGCGGTCGAGATGCGCCCGTTGGCCAGGTAGTACGGGTACGAGACGTCGCCGGCGTCGCCGAAGGGTGAGCCCGTCGAGCCGCCCATCCCGCCCATCCCCTCCATGCCACCCATGCCACCCATGCCGGCCTCGCCCGATGCGGTCGCGGCCGTGAGCCGCGCGAGGACCTGGTCGGGAGTGGCGCCGGTCCCGTCGAGCCAGTCGTCGAGGACCAGCACCCATTCGCGGTCGTAGCCACCCGGCTCGTGTGGGTCCTCGATGATGAGGGGCGCGTACAAGGCCCGGTCGAGCTGGACCCCGACGTGGGGGTGGAAGAAGTACGTCCCGGGGTCGGGCGCCGCGAACTCGTAGTCGTAGCTCGCGCCGGGTGCGATCGGCTCCTGGGTCAGGCCGGGGACGCCGTCAGCCACGTTCCGCAACCGGATGCCGTGCCAGTGCACGGTGGTGGGGTCGGGGAGGTCGTTGCGGACCGCGACGCGCAGCAGGTCCCCGGCGGATGCGCGCAGCGCGGTGCCGGGGACCTCGTCGCCATAGGCCCAGGTGCGCACGTTGACCCCACCGAGGTCGAGGGTGACCGGTCGAGGGTTCAGCGTGAAGCTGCGCACGCGCTGTCCCGGGGTCGGCGCCAGCGGGGAGGAGGCCGGAATGGTCGTACGGGTGCTGACCGCCGCCGGCCCGGAGACGGTGGTTGCACCCGTCGAGCACGCCGCTGCCGCGCCGATCCCGGCCACGCCGAGCCCGCCGAGCAACAGGGTGCGCCGGTTCACGGGCGCGCCCGGGCGCAGGCCCGACGGATGCGCGGGGCGCTGCTGTGTCTGGTCGGTGTGAGGGTCCATCGGTCCTTCCGAAACACGGAGGCCACGCAGTGCGAGAGAGCATCCGGTCGAGTGGCGGTGTGCAGACGTTCGTCCACGTGCTCTCAAGGATGCGGGCCACGGGTACAGGTCCGACTGGCGTTCCCTGAAGGTTTGGTCAAGATCCAACGGGGCGCGGGTCCCGGGCCCGGGCGTGCAGAACGGGGGTGGCCGGCTGCCGCTCCGCACCCGGGTTACACGTCCAGGGGTGTGCGCGCGTGGGAGGGGTAGGCGTGGATGGTGGCCGTCGTGAGCTTGGGGGTGGTGCGCACGAGGACGGCCTCGGCGCGGTGAGCGAGCACGTGTGCGTCGGCCAGGCTCGTGGTGGCGTCGACGTCGAGCTCGGCCTCGGCGTGGATCTCGTGGCCGATCCAGCGCATCCGGACGCGCCGCACGGCCGTGACGCCGGGGACCTCGGCCAGGGTGTTCTCGGCGGCCTCGACGAGCTCAGGCTCAACACCGTCCATGAGCCGGCGGAAGACGTCCCGCGCCGCAGTGCGCAGCACCATGACGATGGCGAGGGTGATGGCGAGACCGACGACGGCATCGGCCCAGTTCCAGCCGATCGCGACGCCGCCGGCCCCGACGAGCACCGCCAGCGACGTGAAGCCGTCGGTGCGGGCGTGGTGACCGTCGGCGACCAGGGCGGCTGAGCCGATGGCGCGGCCCTCGCGAATGCGGAACAGGGCCACGGTCTCGTTGCCCAGGAAGCCGACGAAACCCGCCAGTGCCACCCATCCGACGTTCTCGACCGGCGCGGGGGTCAGCAGCCGGTCGACGGCCTCCCAACCGGCCAGTGCGGCCGACAGCGCGATCATGGCGATGACGAAGAGTCCGGCGAGGTCCTCGGCCCGCCCGTAGCCATACGTGTAGCGCCGGGTGGTGGCTCTGCGACCGAGCGCGAAGGCGATCCACAGGGGCACGGCGGTGAGGGCGTCCGAGAAGTTGTGGATCGTATCGGCGAGCAGGGCGACGGAGCCGGAGACCTGGACGACGACGAGCTGCGCGGCGGCGGTCACACCGAGGAGGACGAGGCTGATCTTGACGGCACGGATACCGCGGGCGCTCGACTCCAGGGCGGAGTCGATGGAGTCCGCTGCGTCGTGCGAATGCGGACTGAGCGCGTGGCGCACCCAGCCCAACAGGCCATGCATCCGCTCGTGCGGGTGGTCGTGCGGGTGGTCGTGCGGGTGGTCGTGGTGCTTGTCGCTCATCGGCGCTGGTCCCTGCCGATGATCGGTGTGACGCGCGAGGCCGCCACGGACCGGTGGTGCGCGGGGATGCCGTCGTACGCGTGCTCGGCGTTGTGGATCGCGCCGCGGACGAGGCTCGCGACGTGATCGTTCTCCACCCGGTAGAACACCTGGTTGCCCTCGCGTCGGGTGCGGACCATCCGAGCCATCCGCAGCTTGGCCAGGTGCTGGGAGACGGCTGGAGCCGGTTTGCCGACGGACTCGGCGAGCTCGTTCACAGAAAGTTCGGTGTCACGCAGCGCCCAGAGCAGCCGGATGCGGGTGCCGTCGGCCAGCATGCGGAATATCTCGACGGCAAGCTCGACCTGCTCACCCGGCAGGCGCCCATCCTGCGTATCTGCATCCATGCGCAGATGATAGCACCCTGGCCCCAGCTGCCCGGACCGGGTGTCGGAGCGGTCGCGTGCCTGCTCGCAGGTGGAGGGCGGAGACTCGCCTCGGTGACCGACCAACGGGAGACGCGGGCCCCCAGGGGGGCCCGCGTCTCGAAAGCGGTTGTCTCACAAGGGAGTCGCCCAAGGCTGCGGCGCCCGATCAGATGTCGTAGTACATCTCGAACTCGTGCGGGTGCGGACGGAAGCGGATCGGGTCCACCTCGTTCTTCCGCTTGTACTCGACCCATGTCGCGATGAGGTCCTCGGTGAAGACCCCGCCCTCGAGCAGGTACTCGTGGTCGGCCTCGAGGGCGTCGAGGACGGCCGGGAGCGACCCGGGGACCTGCTCGATCGCCGCGTGCTCCTCGGGCGGCAGCTCGTAGAGGTCCTTGTCGACCGGCTCGGGGGGCTCGATCCGGTTCTTGATGCCGTCGAGGCCGGCCATCAGCTGCGCCGCGAAGCACAGGTAGGGGTTGGCCGACGGGTCGGGCACGCGGAACTCGATGCGCTTGGCCTTCGCCGAGGTCCCGGTGATCGGGATGCGGACGCAGGCCGAGCGGTTGCGCGCCGAGTAGACCAGGTTGACCGGGGCCTCGTAGCCGGGGACGAGACGGTGGTAGGAGTTGACCGTCGGGTTCGTGAACGCGAGCAGCGACGGCGCGTGCTTGAGCAGCCCACCGATGTACCAGCGCGCGAGGTCGGACAGGCCGCCGTAGCCACGCTCGTCGTAGAAGAGCGGCTCGCCGTCCTTCCAGAGCGACTGGTGGGTGTGCATGCCCGAGCCGTTGTCACCGAAGATCGGCTTCGGCATGAACGTCGCGCTGTGGCCCTCGGCCCAGGCGCGGTTCTTCACGACGTACTTGAACTTCATCAGGTCGTCGCCCGAGTGGAGCAGCGTGTTGAACCGGTAGTTGATCTCCATCTGACCGGCGGTGCCGACCTCGTGGTGGCTGCGCTCGACGTTGAGACCGACCTCCTTCAGCTCGAGGCAGATCCTGTCGCGGAAGTCGGCGAAGTGGTCGACGGGCGAGACGGGGAAGTAACCGCCCTTGTACCGGGTCTTGTAACCCTGGTTGCCACCCTCCTCCTCGCGGCCGGTGTTCCACGCGGCCTCGACGGAGTCGAGGTAGTAGTAGCTCGCGTTGGCCTTCGTCTCGAAGCGCACGTCGTCGAAGATGTAGAACTCCGCCTCGGCGCCGAAGTAGGCCGTGTCGGCGATACCGGTCGACTTGAGGTACTCCTCGGCCTTGGTCGCGATGTTGCGCGGGTCGCGGCTGTAGCGCTCGTCCGTGAAGGGGTCGAGGATGGAGAAGTTCATGACCAGCGTCTTCTCGACGCGGTACGGGTCGATGAAGGCTGTCGCGGGGTCGGGGACGAGCTTCATGTCGGACTCGTGGATGGCCTGGAAGCCGCGGATCGAGGATCCGTCGAACATCTGGCCGACCGTGAAGAAGTCCTCGTCCACCGACTCGGCAGGCACGTTGAAGTGCTGCATGACCCCGGGCAGGTCACAGAAACGAATGTCGACGAACTTGACGTCCTCGTCCTTGATGTAGCTGAGGACCTCGTCAGCTGAGCTGAACATCCAACCTCCTGATGTGGGGCGAGAGCGGCACCCGATCTCGGCGTGCGGAAAGGGGGCAACGACCTCGTGTTGTCGATCACGACCCTAGCGGCCCGGGGTTTCCCGGCCATGACCCGTTTGTTTCTCGCGTGTTACGCAGCAGCCACCGGTCGACCGGGGTGGGACGGGGGCCGCCGGCGTGGTTGGCTGGTCCCGTGGTGGACCGCAAGGACTTCGGATCATGGCTCGAGGGACCGCGAGCCCGCACGTCCGGCGCGGAGCCGGGTGGATGGCGGGGGAGGGGCCTCGGTATGCCGCCGAGCGGGCCGGGTGCCATCGCGACGTTCGGGGTGCGGCTCGGGGCGGTCGTCGTCGACTGGGCCGTCGCGCTGCTCATCTCGCGCGGGCTCTTCGGTGTGCCGCTCCCGTTCACGGACCCACCGCCCGCGGGGGGACAGACCTTCGTCACGCTCGGGGTCTTCGCCGCGATGAACCTGCTCCTCGTCGGCACCATCGGCTCGACGATCGGTCACCGCGCATTCGGCCTGCGGGTCCGGGCGCTCGACGGGGGTCGGGTCAGGCCGTTGCAGACACTGGCCCGGACGGCGCTGCTCTGCCTCTTCCTGCCGGCAGTGATCTGGGACCAGGACGGCAGGGGTCTGCACGACAAGGTGCCCAACACCGTCATCGTCCGCACCCGCTGAGGATTCGCGGACGAAAGCGCCCACTCGACACAGACGTCGAGTGGGCGCTTTCGTCACGCGTGGGTGCCGGCGACCTGGACTACTTGCCGCGCAGGGCCTTGCGGTCCATCCGGGCGCGCATCGGGTCGACCCCACCGGGCAGGGGCGGGCGGATCCCACCGAGCGCCTTGAGCCGCTTGTTGACGAGTGACATCTCGTCCTTGGTGATCTGGGGCTTGAGCCGCTGGACCTTGCTCGCAAGCTTGGGCAGCGAGACCTCGCCCTCGCCCTGCCCGACGCGCATCGTCGTCACGGGGACGCCGGGGGCGATGCGCTCGACGCGCTTCTTCTCCGCGGCGAGGAGCTTCTGCACGCGAGCCGTCGGGCCCTCGCCGACCAGGACGACCCCGGGCCGGCCGAGCGCCCGGTAGACCATCGCGGCGGAGGCCACGTCGCCGGGACGGGCGACGTCGGCAGCGACCGGCTCGCGGTCGGTGAACCAGCCTTTGCGGATGGAGGTGAGCGCGGCGCCGGCGGCGCCGGCCTGGCCCTCGATCTGGGAGTAGGCCGCGCGCTCGGCGCGGCGGCTCATCACGATCGTCGCGGCGAGGATGCCGAACATGAAGCCGGTGATGGCGAAGAGGGGCCAGAAGCCGATGAGCAGACCGGCGACGAGGAAGACCGCGAAGACGACGAGGAAGGACAGCAGCATCCACCACCCGATGGTGGGGTCGGAGACCTTCGCCGCCTTGTAGACCTCGAGGATCTGCGAGAGCCGACCCTGCTTCTTGACCTTCGGAGCCTTCGGGGCCTTCGGGGCCTTGTCCGCCGCTGCGTTGTCGCCGTCCTTGTTGCGTGCCATGCCGATCAGGATACGGCGCTCTGGGTGCGGGCCACCAACGACGCGGCCTCCTGCCGCGCCGGTGACTCCGCCGCCTGGGCGAGGTGGTCGAGGTGGGCGGGGATCTCGCGTCCCCACTTGCGCATCGCCGTCGCCCACAGGCGTCCGGCGCGGTAGGACGAACGGACCAGCGGACCGGCCATGACGCCCTTGAAGCCGATCTCCTCGGCGACCCCCGACCAGTGCACGAACTCCTCCGGCTTGACCCAGCGGTCGATCGGGTGGTGCAGCTTGGAGGGGCGGAGGTACTGGGTGATCGTGAGGATGTCGCACCCGGCGTGGTGCAGGTCGCCGATGGCCTCCTCGATCTCGTCGTCGGTCTCGCCCATCCCGAGGATGAGGTTGGACTTCGTCACGAGCTCGGCCTCGCGGGCCATGCTCAGCACGCGCAGCGACTTCTCGTAGGTGAAAGCGGGACGGATCCGCTTGAAGATGCGTGGCACCGTCTCGAGGTTGTGCGCGAAGACCTCGGGGCGGGCGTCGAAGACCTGGCTGACGAGCTCGGGCTTGGCGCCGAAGTCGGGGGGCAGGATCTCGACACCGGTGTTGGGGTTGAGCAGGTGGATCTGGCGGATCGTCTCGGCGTAGAGCCCTGCCGCCCCGTCGGGCTGGTCGTCACGGGCGACGCCGGTGACGGTCGAGTAGCGCAGGCCCATCCGGGCGACGGACTCCGCCACGCGGCGCGGCTCGTCGAGGTCGAGGGTCGTCGGACGTCCGGTGGCGATGTCGCAGAAGTCGCAGCGGCGTGTGCAGACGTCGCCACCGATGAGGAAGGTCGCCTCCTTGTCCTCCCAGCACTCGAAGATGTTGGGGCAGGCGGCCTCCTGGCAGACCGTGTGCAGCCCCTCGGTCTTCACCATCGCGTGCAGGGCGGTGTACTCGGGCCCCATCTTCGCGGTGGTGCGGATCCACTCGGGCTTGCGCTCGATCGGGGTTTCGGCGTTGCGTGCCTCGACGCGCAGCATGCGCCGACCGTCGGGTGCGACAGTCACAGGGGAGCTCCTCGGGGGTGAGTCAGTGCTGGGGCAACCCTACGCCGCGACACCGACACGCCGTGCACGGGCGACCGCGCCGCGGTATGCCGCTCGCCCCCCGGCGGCGCCAACGCTCACGTCACGTCGCGTCACGTCACGTCGCGGCGTCGGAAGGACCAGAGCGAGATGAGCGTGAGGACGACGGTGAAGACGATGAGGTAGACCCAGCTGTGGGTGTAGCTGACCGGCACCTCCCTGCTCTGGCACCCGGTGGCGTCGCAGACCGTGCGGTAGTAGACGGCGCCCTTCTCGAGGAAGGCCCTGAGGTTGATCTGCACGAGCCACGGCTGAAGGGCCCCGTCGAAGAGCAGGGCAGCGACGGCCCCCTCGACGAGCACGGCCCAGCCGACGACGAGCCCGAGCACAGCCGCGGTGTGCCGCATGATGAGGCCGACCACGGCTCCGCCGAGACCGCCGAGGACGACGAGGGCGACGCAGCGCAGCACGACCTGGCTCACCGGGTCTCCCGTGTCGACCGACATCGGGGGCAGCTTCGGCGCGTCGGCGCCGGGGCGGTTGATCGACGTGACGAGGAAGGCGCCCAGCGTCGAGAGGGCCAGTCCGACGGCGGCGATGCCGAGGCCGCCGCCGGCCGCAGCGATCAGCTTGGAGGCGGCGACCCGCAGCCGGCGAGGTTGGAAGGTCAGCCAGTTGCCCATCGAGCCGGAGGCGAACTCAGCGCCGACGAAGCTCGCGCCGAGGAGGAAGGCGAGGAAGCCGTAGACGTAGACCCCCGCCTTGGACAGTGTCGTCACGATCGCCGGGACGGCCGGCTCCACGAGGCCGAAGTCGGCCGGGCTCATTTGCTGCTCGGCCATCTGGTCGCAGCCGAAGTCGGCGGTGGTGTCGCCGCCCGCCCGGGCGTCGGCCTGAGCCTGTTGGCACTCCTTGAGCATCTGCGGGAACTGCTCGACCTGGGTGTTGTAGTTGTCGAGCTGTTGCGCCAGCGTCTCCGGGCTCGTCGCCTGGTAGACGGTGAAGACCGACAGTCCAGTGAAGAGGACGACGCCGAGCAGCACGACCTTGGCCATCCGGCGCCACCAGAGCCGGCGCAGCTCGACCCCGACCAGGCCGGCGAAGGACGTCCCGCGCGGCCGGGTCGCCGAGCGGGCCCGGGCGTCGGGGGAGACGAGGGTGTGGTCGCTCATGCCGCGCCTTCCCCTCGTCCGCCGACCATTCGGTCCGACGCGGAGCCGAGGCCCTGCTCGTCGGTGAGGGCGAGGAACGCCGTCTCGAGGTCCTGGCGGATCGGGACGAGCTCGCTGACGTAGAGCCCGTGCCCGGCCAGCGCCCGGGTGATGGCCGCCGGGTCGTCACTCGTCACGAGCAGGCGCGGCGGCTCACCGCTCTCGGGTTCGACGGCATACCCCTGCTCCTCGAGCACCTGGCGCGCACGCTCGGGGCTCGCGACCGCGACCCGCACCCGGGCCGCCCCGCCGCTGCCGAGGATGTCGGACACCGGTCCCTCGGCGAGCAGCGTGCCGTGGCCGATGATCGACACGGTCTCGGCGACCTGCTCCACCTCGGCGAGGATGTGCGAGCTGACGAGGACCGTCTTGCCCTGCGCCCCGAGGGACCGCATCGTGTCGCGGACCTCGCGGATCCCCGCGGGGTCGAGCCCGTTGGTCGGCTCGTCGAAGATGAGCAGGTCGGGATCCTTCAGCAGCGTCGCGGCGATGGCGAGGCGCTGCTTCATGCCGAGGGAGTAGCTCGCGTAGCGGTCCCGTCCGCGGTCGCCGAGGTGGGTCGCCTCGAGCACCTCGTCGACCCGACCGGTCGGCGTCCCGATGGCGTCGGCGAGCAGCCGGAGGTTCTGGCGGCCCGTGAAGGCGGGGAAGAACTTTGGCGACTCGACGATCGCGCCGACCCGGTCGATGACGGCGGGTAGGTCCTTGGGCGTCTCGTGGCCGAAGATCTCCGCGGTTCCCGAGTCGGGCCGGATCAGACCGAGGAGCATCCGGATCGTCGTCGTCTTGCCGGAGCCGTTGGGTCCCAGGAAGCCGTGGACGCCGCCGAGGGGGACGGTCATCGTCAGGCCCTGGACAGCGACCCGTCGCCCGCCCCGGCCCAGATAGCTCTTGCGCAGACTGACGGTCCGAACTGCAGCATCCATGATCTCCCCTGACGGCACCGAGTGGTGACCGCCAGAGTAGGGGAGCAGGCCCTCCGGATGGGCCCGATCAGGTCAGGGCGCGCCGGTTGGGTTGCAAGGTGGGGAGGATGTCGGCGAGGTGCTTCTCGACGTGGGGGAGCACCTCGGTGACGGGCACGTCCCGGCCGAGCTCGAAGGAGAGCGAGGTGACGCCCGCGCCGACGATGCCGCAGGGGATGATGACCTCTCCCCACGACAGGTCGGGGTCGCAGTTGAGGGCGAAGCCGTGCATGGCCACCTGTCGGCTGACGCGGATCCCGATGGCGCCGATCTTGCGGCGGGGGCCTCGGTCGTCCTCGGCGATCCACGTGCCGCTCTCGCCGGCGACGCGACCGGCCGCGACACCGAAGTCGGCGCAGACCCGGATCATCATCTCCTCGAGGTGGCGCACGTAGCCGACGACGTCGATCGGCGCGGGAAGGCGCACGATCGGGTAGCCGGTGATCTGGCCGGGACCGTGCCAGGTGATCTTGCCGCCGCGGTCGACGTCGACGACGGGCGTGCCGTCGTTGGGACGCTCCCGCGGCTCGGTGCGCTTGCCCGCGGTGTAGACCGGGGCGTGCTCGAGCAGGTAGACGGTGTCGGGCTCCTCGCCGGACGCCACCTTCGCGTGGGTCTCGCGCTGCACCTGCCAGGCCTGCTCGTAGTCGACGAAGTCGGGGTCGAGGCCGAGGTGCACGAAACGCATGCCGCCAGCGTACGCGGGACGGCGGCATACCCTTTCGGCATGGCCTCTCCCTCCGCGCCCGGGTCCGTCCGCGTCGGTCTCGTCGGATACGGCTCCGCCGGCCGCGGGATCCACGCCCCCCTCATCGTGCGGGCGGGTCTCGAGCTCGCCGCGGTCTCGACCTCCGACGCGACCCGGGCCGAGCAGGTGCGCGCGGACCACCCCGGGGCGCAGGTCGTCTCCGACCTCCAGTCGCTCCTCGCGGTGGAGAGCCTCGGGCTCGTCGTGCTCGCGTCGCCGAGTGGGGTGCACGTCGAGCAGGCCGAGCAGGTCATCGCCGCCGGTCTGCCCCTCGTCGTGGACAAGCCGCTCGGGGTCGACGCGAGCAGCGCCCTCGGGGTCGTCGACCTCGCCGCCCACCACGGCGTGCCCCTCACCGTCTTCAACAACCGGCGCTTCGACCCCGAGCTGGCGGCGCTGATGACCGTGCGGGACGACGGCCTGGTGGGGGACATCTGGCGCGCGGACTACCGCTGGGACCGCTGGCGCCCGGTGCCGAAGCAGCGCTGGCGCGAGCAGGTCGGCCCGCGGGAGGGCGGCGGGCTGCTGCTCGACCTGCACACTCACCTCGTCGACCAGGCGGTCATCCTGCACGGCGAGGTCGTGTCGGTGTATGCCGAGCTCGACGCCCGCACGACGGTGGCAGAGGACGACACCTTCCTCGCGTGCCGACACAGCTCGGGCGTCGTCAGCCACCTCCTGGCGAGCGCGGTCAACGGCGCCCCGGGACCGCGGGCTCGCGTCAGCGGGTCGACGGGGGCCTTCGTCATCGGTCGTCAGTTCGACGACGTCAGCGCCTTCACCGAGTTCGAGAACGAGGGCGACGCGGTCGGGTGGATCGTGCACGGGGACGAGCGTGAGCCGGGGCCGGTCGTCTCGGGCGCGGACCAGGCGGACTTCTACCGGGCCGTCGCGGCGGCCCTCGCGGCGGACGACCCGCAGCCGCTGATGCCCGTCGACCCCCGCGACGCGGTCCACGTCCTCGCCGTCATCGACGCGGCCCGGACCAGCTCGCGGGACAACCGCGTCGTCGACGTGCTGACACCGGGCCAGGCCGGCTGAGTCCCGCACTGGAGGCCGGGTGGGTATGGAAGGCCCGACGAAGCAGACGATCTCGGCACAGGGAGTGACATGGACACGATGGACTCAGGTCGTCGACGGAGCAGCGCGGCCGGGGGCTCTCGGGCCCTCGTGACGGGCGCCTCGAGCGGTATCGGGCGGGCGACGGCCCACCTCCTCGCGGAGCAGGGCTGGGACGTCGCGCTGCTCTCCCGCTCCGAGGACGTGCTCCAAGAGGTCGCCGTGGAGTGCCGTCGCCACGGTGTTCGCGCCGTGGTGGTCCCGGCAGACGTCACGGACGAGCAGGCGGTCGAGGCGGCGTTCGCCGCCGCCGTCGACGAGTTGGGAGGTCTCGACGCGGTCGTCCACTCGGCCGCCAGCCTTGCCTACGGACGCTTCGAGGACGTCCCCTCCGAGGTCTTCCGCGGGACGACCGAGACCACTCTGCACGGGACGATCCACGTCGCACGGGTGGCCCTGGCGCACTTCCGCCGCCACGGCGAGCGAGGTTCCCTCGTCTTCGTCGGGTCGCTGCTCGGCAAGATCGCGACGCCGTTCATGAGCTCCTACGTCACCTCGAAGTGGGCGGTGCACGGGCTCGTCCGGACCCTCCAGATCGAGGCGCGGGCCACCCCCGACATCGACATCAGCCTCATCACGCCGGGGGGCGTCGACACCCCCGTCTACCGGCAGGGGGGCACCTACCTCGGGGTGCACGGGAGCCCGCCGCCGCCCGTCTCGACGCCGGAGCAGGTCGCGGCGGCCGTGGTCGCGGCCATCAGCACTCCCCGGCGCGACCGCGGTGTCGGGATCGGCAACCCCCTGGTCGTCTTCGGTTTCCGGGTCCTGCCCCAGGTCTACGACCTGCTCGTCACTCCGCTGATGCGCCTCGGTGGGCTCTCCCGCGAGAA
>JBBRGO010000038.1:0-17892 GCA_038224055.1 Actinomycetales bacterium | reverse complement strand
ACCGTCAAGCACTTCCCCGGCCTCGGCCGGATCCGGGGCAACACCGACGTCACCTCGAAGGGCATCACCGACGACGTCACCACGACCACGGACCCCTTCCTCGAGCCCTTCCAGCGGGGCGTCGACGACGGGATCGACCTCGTCATGGTCGGGTCCGCGATCTACCCGAAGATCGACCCGGGCACCAACGCCGTCTTCTCGCGCGCGATCGTCACCGGCCTGCTCCGCGAGTCGATGGGCTACGACGGGGTCGTCATCACCGACGACGTGGGCGCCGCCAAGGCGGTCGCGTCCGTGCCGGTCGCCGACCGGGCAACGCGCTTCGTCGAGGCCGGCGGTGACATCGTGCTCACCGCCCGCCCCGGGGACGTCCCGACGATGCACCGTGCCCTGACGAGGGCCGCGGCCGCCGACCCCGCCTTCGCGGCCCAGATGACTGCATCGGCGACCCGTGTCGTCGACCTCAAGCTCCGGATGAAGCTGGCCCGCTGCCCCTGAGCCGGCTCACGCCTGGACGAGGGTGACCGGCATCGACGAGTCGGTGGGCAGGCCGAGGTCGCTCGGTGCCCGCCCCCTGGTCACCATCTGCGCACCGAGCGCCGCGACCATCGCGCCGGTGGCGGAGCAGAGGCCCGGGCTCGGCACGCGCAGCACGATGCCCGCCTTGTCGCACCGCTCCTGGGCGAGCGCGCGCAGTCGTGAGTTGGCGGCCACGCCCCCACCGATGAGCAGGTGGTCGACGTCGTGCTCCTGGCAGGCGAGGACTGCCTTGCGCGTCAGCACGTCGACGACTGCCTCCTGGAAGCTCGCCGCGACGTCCGCGACCGGCACGTCGACGCCCGCCCGCTGCTGGGTCTCGACCCACCGCGCCACGGCGGTCTTGAGTCCGGAGAAGGAGAAGTCGAAGCGGTGCCGCTCCAGGTCGCGGCCCCCCGTCAGACCTCGGGGGAAGTCGATCGCGATCCGGTTGCCGTCCCGGGCGACCCGGTCGATGTGGGGCCCACCCGGGAAGGGCAGCCCGAGCACCCGGGCCACCTTGTCGAAGGCCTCACCGGCGGCGTCGTCCATCGTCGCACCGAGCGACCGGACGTCGTGGGTCACGTCGGGCACGAGCAGGAGCGAGGAGTGCCCCCCGGAGACGAGCAGGGCCATGGTGGGCTCGGGCAGCGGGCCGTGCTCGACGATGTCGACGGCGACGTGGGACGCGAGGTGGTTGACGCCGTAGATCGGCTTCCCGAGCGCGACCGCGAGCGCCTTGGCCGAGGCCACGCCCACGAGCAGCGCTCCGGCGAGTCCGGGGCCGGACGTCACTGCGATCGCGTCGAGGTCGCGCAGGGCGACCCCCGCCTCCCGGCAGGCCCGCTCGATGGTCGGGACCATCGCCTCGAGGTGGGCACGGCTGGCCACCTCGGGCACGACCCCACCGAAGCGGGCGTGCTCCTCGACGCTGCTCGCGACGGCATCGACGAGCAGCGTCTGGCCGCGCACGATCCCGACACCGGTCTCGTCGCAGGAGGTCTCGATGCCGAGGACGAGAGGCTCGTCGGCGCGGGTCGTCGTCATCGGGTCTCCCCTGTCGGGTCGTCGTCTCGGAGGTGGCGTCGCATCACGAGGGCGTCGACGCCACCGGGCTGGTAGTAGCGCCGCCTGGTGGCGATCACCTCGAAGTCGTTGCGGTCGTATAGCGCTCGTGCAGAGGCGTTGTCGGCCCTGACCTCGAGCAACAGTGCCTCGGCGCCTCGGGCGGCCGCGCGCCGGACCAGCTCGTCGAGGAGCAGGCGACCGACCCCGCGGCGCTGCGCGACGGTGGCGGTCGCGATCGTCATGACGTCGGCGGTGTCCCCGCCGTGGTCGAGCCCGGCGTAGCCGAGCAGGCCCGCGTCCGGTATGCCGCTGTCGACCGCGACGACGTAGTCGCGCCTCGGGCGGCCGGCCAGCTCCGACCACCACGTCCCGATCGACCAGCAGTCGTCGGGGAAGAGAGCGCGCTCGATCTCGGAGACGGCCTCGAGGTCGGTCCACTCGAGGTCCCGCAGCTGCACGGTCGCCGTCATCCGAGGGTCGACTTCCGGCTCGGCGGGGCCGGGGCGGCGTCGGGACGGCGCAGGTAGAGCGGCTCGAGACCGTCGAAGCCTCCGCCGGGCAGCAGGTGGTCGTCCGGCGGGCTCCCGGTCGGTGCCGTGGACGCCGCGACCCCGGCGAGCCTTCGGACCGCGAGGTCCGCGAGCGCCCCGGCCGAGACGTCGAGCAGGGAGGCGGGGCCACCCAGCAGGCTCTCCGGGTAGAGCGACGGGCCCCGACCGACCGTCCGTAGCGACCGGAGCTCCTCGGGCAGGTCCGCAGCCCTGCTCACCTCGGGGGGGCCCAGCCGCGTGGCGGCCACTTCGTCCAGCAGGTAGCGAGCGGCATACACCTCCTTCCTCCGGGCGTCGGTCGCGACGAGGAGGTCCCCTCGGCGACCGGCGAGCCACGCCTCGTGCGCGAGCGCGTCGAGGCTGCAGAGCCCGCGCACGGGCAGCCCGAGGGCGAAGGCGAAGGTGCGGCCGGTGACGATGCCGACCCGCAGCCCGGTGAACGGCCCGGGCCCGACCCCCACGACGACCTCGGTGACGTCGTCCGGGCGTGCGGCAGCCACCGCGAGCACCTCGACGACCTGCGGCGCGAGGTGCTCCGCGTGCGCCCTGGCGTCGAGGGTGGTGGCCTCGGCCACCACCGCAGACCCGTCGTGCAGCGCGACGGTGATCGCGGAGGTGGAGGTGTCGATGGCGAGCAGGAGCACGACGGTCAGGCTATCCCGCCGGCCGAGACGACCTCGTCCCACCGCGGCCCCACGCCGACGAGGCGGGCGGTGCGCACGTCGTGACCCGTCAGCGTGATCTCGAGCCGCCCCGAGCTCAGCTGCTCGGCGAGCCCGGCCCCCCACTCGATGATCGTCACGCTCGCGTCGAGGTCGGCGTCGAGATCGAGGTCGTCGAGCTCGAGGGCGCTGCCGATCCGGTAGGCGTCGACGTGCACGAGCGCGGGCCCCTGTACCAGCGAGGGGTGGATCCGGGCGATGACGAAGGTCGGGGACGTGATCGGGCCCCGCACGCCGAGCCCCGCCGCGATCCCCTGGGTCAGCGTCGTCTTGCCCGCGCCGAGGTCGCCGGTGAGCACGAGGACGTCGCCGGCCCGCAACACGCGCCCGAGGCGCCGCCCGAAGGCCTGGGTCGCATCGACGTCAGGGAGCCGGAGCTCACGCGCCACGGTTCTGCTTCTCCTTGCGGCCCGACCTGACCATCGCCTCCGCGTCCCGCTCGAGCCGTCGCATCCGGCGGCCCTTCGCGACGTCGGTGACGATGCGGCGCACCCGCGGCTGCTGGGAGACGTCGATGTGCTCCGCCTTGGCGCGGGCGGCCTGGTCGGCGAGCTCGACGAGGTGGGCGTTGAGCAGGTCGGGGTGCTCGAGCATGATGACGTGGCCGGCATCGTTGACGATGATGTGCTCGGCTCCGGGGATCGCGTCGACGATGAGCTCGCTGTGGGCCGGCGGGGTGAGGATGTCCTGCTTGCCGTTGAAGACGAGGACCATCGTCTTGGTGAACTCCGCCAGCGCCGGGCGCTTGTCGAAGCCGTCGAAGGCCTCGAGGTAGTCGTTGACGACGTCGAGGGGCGTCCCGAGCAGGATGTCGGCCGTGTAGCGCACGATCGACCGCGGGACGTGCGAGCCGAACGAGTTCTGCTCCACCAGGAAGTCCTCGAGACCGCGACCCGCCCGCCGGATCCGCAGGAACAGCTCGGGCTGCTCGCCGAGGGGGCCCAGCACCGTGGGCCCGACCCGCTCGAGCAGGTTGCGTCCGAAGGTGGCCACCCGACCACCGTTGGCGAGGTTGAGGCCGCCGGGGCTGGTGCCGACGAAGGCGACCCCGATGACGCGGTCCCGGATCAGGACCGGGTCCTGCTCACCGAGCGCCATGATCGTCATGCCGCCCATCGAGTGCCCGACGAGGACGAGGTCCCCCTCGGGCGCGTGCTGCTCGATGACGGCGCCGAGGTCGGCGCCGAGCCGGTCGATGACGTAGCTCTCGGGGTCGCCCCGCCCGGAGCGGCCGTGGCCGCGCTGGTCCCAGCTGATCACGCGGAACCCGGCCGCCTTGAGCGCCCGGCGCTGGTAGACCCAGCAGCGCAGGCTGAGGCAGTAGCCGTGGGTGAGCACGACGGTGGGCAGGTTGGCGGCGCGGCCACCGGCCGTCGTGCCCGCGGCCGCCTCGCGCGCGTCGGGGGAGGCGGGCAGGTCGATCTCGACGTGGAGCGGGACCCCATCGTCGGTGAGCACGACGTGCTCCTCGTCGGCGGTGATCTCGAGCAGCTCCGGCGTCTCGAGGGCGGCCATCGCGGACCGGTGCTTGCCGGCGCGGTCGGCGACGACCCCGGCCGCCACCCCCGCAGCGACCCCGGCCACGCCGGCAGCGATCCCGATGATCGGGTTGCGTCGAGGACTCATCCGTTCTCTCCCGTCCCGCCGAGCAGCAGCCGCGGCACGCGCGCGCCGACCCGGGTGACGATCTCGTAGCTGATGGTGCCGGTCGCGTCGGCCCAGTCCTGGGCCGTCGGCTCGCCGGGTGCCCCGCCGAAGAGGGTCACGACGTCACCCTCCCGGGCCGCCGAGTCGGACCCGAGGTCGATGACGAACTGGTCCATGCAGACCCGTCCGGCGACGACCGTGCGGCGTCCGCCGACGGTCACGGGGCCGAGGTTGCTCGCGTTGCGTGGCACCCCATCGGCATACCCCGCCGGGACGAGGCCGACCACGGTGTCGGAGGTCGGCGCGTAGGCGTGCCCGTAGCTGACGCCCTGCCCGGCCGGGAGCCGCTTGACGAGCGCCAGCCGGCTCCGGAGGGTCATCACCGGCCGCAGGCCGAAGTCGTCGTCCACCTGCGGCACGGGGGTCAACCCGTAGACCGCCAGACCGGGCCGCACGAGGTCGGCGTGCGCCGACGGGTGCACGAGGGTCGCCGCCGAGTTGGCGAGGTGGCGCACCTCCGGCCGGCACCCCTCGCGCTCCGCCTCCGCGACGGCCTCGAAGAAGCGCTCCTGCTGGGCGAGCACGGTCGGGTGGTCGGGGGCGTCGGCATGCGCGAAGTGCGTCCAGATCCCGACGACCCGGATCGCGCCCTCGGCCTCGAGCGGGCGGGCGTGACGCACCAGCTCGAGCCAGCCCGCGCCGAAGGCACCGCCGCGGCCGAGCCCGGTGTCGACCTTGAGGTGCACGCGCGCGGTGCGCCCCGTCGAGCGGGCGGCGGTGGCGATCTCGTCCAGGACCCACGGCGCGGAGGCCGAGACGTCGATGTCGCGGGTGAGGGCGCCCGCGAAGTCCGTGCCCGGAACGCTGAGCCAGGTGAGGACGGGCCCCGTGACGCCGGCGTCGCGCAGCGCGAAGGCCTCGGCCGGCTGGGCCACCCCGAGCCAGTCGGCGCCGGCCCGCACGGCGGCGCGTGCCGTCGGGACCAACCCGTGACCGTAGCCGTCGGCCTTGACGACGGCCATCAGCCGGGAGTGCGGCGCGCGCGCCCGTAGGTTCCGGACGTTGGCCTCGAGGGCCGACAGGTCGACCTCGACCCATGCGGCGAGACCCCGGGTCGCGGCCTCGAGATCCGTGGCGTCGCCGGAGTCGCCGGTGTCCGGCGCGTCGGTCGTGTGGGTCGGTGTCATCGGGAGCAGTCTCGCAGTCGGGGGTGGGCGGTGCTGGCCGGGTCAGCCGGAGGGGCGCTCGAGCAGGTCGCGGACCGTCGGACGTATGCCGTGTGCCACCGCGAGGGCCCGGAGCGGGCCGCCTCCGGACACCCGGTCGGCCGTCACCCCGTGCACGAGCGCCCCGAGGGACCCGGCGTCGATCGGGCTGAGGCCCGAGACGAGCAGGGTGCCGACGAGGCCCGCCAGCACGTCACCGGCTCCGGCCGTGGCGAGCCAGGCGGGCGCGTCGGCCTGGCTGCGGACCGGGACGCTCCCGTCCGCGTCGACCACGAGGGTGGTCGACCCCTTGAGCAGCACGGTGGCGCCGGTCAGGGCGGCGAGCCGACGGGCGTGTCCGAGCGGGTCGTGCTCCACGGCGTCGCGGCTCACGGCGGGCTCGTCGTCCGCTCCGGGACGCGACGGCGCCTCGAGGCGGCTGAGCAGCCGGGCCAGCTCGCCGGCGTGCGGGGTGAGCAGGGTGGGCCCGGACCGCCGACCGGCTGCCGGTTCGATGAGATCGAGCCCCCCGGCGTCGAGGACGAGCGGGAGGTCCGAGGCGAGGGCCGCGCGCGCCACGGCGAGCTGGTCGGCCGCCGCACCACCGTCGGCGCCGACGTCGAGGCCCGGCCCGACGAGCCAGGCCTGGACGCGGCCGTCCCCGTGCACGGCCTCCGGGACCGCGGCCCGGACCAGTCCGGTGGGGGTCGGGGTGCCGACGTAGCGGACCATGCCGGCCCCGGCCTCAACCGCAGCGGTGACGCTGAGCAGGGCCGCCCCGGTGTAGCTCTCGCCCCCGGCGACGATCCCGAGGACGCCGCGTGAGTACTTGTCGTCCGCCGGGCCGGGGACCGGCCACAGGACCGGGACGTCGTCCCAGGTGAGCCGCTCCACGGCTGCCGGCACGGCCGCGGTGTCGAGGCCGATGTCGATGACGGTGAGCCGCCCGGTCGCCCCCTCCCCCGCCGGGAGCAGGTGGGCCGGCTTCGGGGTGGCGAAGGTGACGGTCTCGTCCGCCCACACCGACTCGTCCTCTCCGGTCTCCCCGGCCGGGTCGAGGCCACTGGCGACGTCGACGGCCACCACCCACGCGTCGTCGGCGATCGCGTCGACGAGTCGGGCCGCGTCCGGCCGCAGCCCCGGTCGACCGCCGATCCCGACGATGCCGTCGAGGACGAGGTCGCCCTCGGCCACGAGCCCCACCGCGGCGCGGCGGTCGTCCGTGGCGACGACGATGGACACGCCGGCCTCCTCCGCGGCGGCGAGGCCGCCCTCGTGCACGCCCGAACGCCCCTCGGGGGCGAGCAGCACGGCGACGCACGCGAAGCCGGCGTCGGAGAGGAGCCCAGCGGCATACAGGGTGTCGCCGCCGTTGTTGCCGGCCCCGACGAGCGCGACGACGGTGCGTCCGTCACGCTCGGCGAGCCGCGCCGCAGCCACGTCGGCCAACCCTTCCGCCGCCCGCTGCATGAGCTCGCCGTCGGCGAGGTCGGCCATCGCGGCCTCCTCCGCCGCTCGGACCCGGTCGACGGACAGTGCGCGAATCATCAGCCCTCCGCGATGACGACGGCCGACGCGATGCCCGCGTCGTGGGACAAGGAGACGTGGAAGCAGTCGACCCCGAGGTCGGTCGCCCGTGACTGGACGGTGCCGTCCACCTCGAGGAAGGGCCGCCCGTCGTCGGTGGTGACGACCCGGGCGTCGGTCCAGTGCATCCCGGCGGGGGCACCGAGTGACTTCGCCAGGGCCTCCTTCGCGGCGAAACGTGCCGCGAGGGAGGCGATGCCGAGCGTGCGTTCCTCCGCCGTGAAGAGTCGCTCGAGCAGCGCGGGGGTCCGCTGGATGGTCTGACCGAAGCGCGCGATGTCGACGACGTCGATGCCGACCCCGATGATCACGGTCGGACCGTCCCTGCGGGCAGCGGGCCGGTCACTCGACCGTGACCGACTTGGCGAGGTTGCGGGGCTGGTCGACGTCGAGGCCCTTGGCGGTCGAGAGCCACAGGGCGAAGACCTGGAGCGGGACGACGGTGAGCAGCGGGGCGAGGAGCGGTGAGGTCGCGGGCACCCGGATCACCTCGTCGGCGAAGGGCACGACCGCCTCGTCACCCTCCTCGGCGATGACGAGGGTGCGCGCGCCGCGGGCCCGGATCTCCTGGATGTTGCTCACGACCTTGCCGTGCAGCCCGTGCTCGCTCGCGGGCGACGGGACGACGACGAACACCGGCTGACCGGGCTCGATGAGGGCGATGGGGCCGTGCTTGAGCTCTCCCGCGGCGAACCCCTCGGCGTGGATGTAGGCGAGCTCCTTGAGCTTGAGCGCACCCTCCATCGCCACGGGGTAGCCGACGTGGCGGCCGAGGAAGAGCACCGAGCGCGTGTCCGCCATGAACCCGGCGATCTCCTTGACGCGGTCCATCTGCCCGAGGAGGGTCTCGATCTTGTCCGGCACCCCGCCGAGCTCCTTCATCACCGCTGCCGCGTCGTCGGCGTAGGTGCCGCCGCGCAGCTGCGCGAGGTAGAGCCCGAGGATGTAGCACGCGGTGATCTGGGCGAGGAAGGCCTTGGTCGAGGCGACGGCGATCTCCGGACCGGCGTGCGTGTAGAGCACGGCGTCGGACTCGCGTGGGATCGTCGACCCGTGCGTGTTGCAGACCGAGATGGTGAGGGCCCCGAGGAGGCGGGCGTGCTTGACGGCCATCAGGGTGTCCATCGTCTCGCCGGACTGGCTGATCGAGACGACGAGGGTGCGCTCGTTGACGATGGGGTCGCAGTAGCGGAACTCGTGCGCGAGGGCGACCTCGACGGGGATCCGAGTCCAGTGCTCGATCGCGTACTTGGCCGTCATGCCCGCGTAGGCCGCGGTGCCGCAGGCCACGATGGTGATCCGGTCGACGGCGCGCAGCTGCTCCTCGGAGATGCGCAGCTCGTCGAGGACGAGGCGGCCGGAGGCGTCGGTTCGGCCGAGCAGCGTGTCACCGACCGCGTGCGGCTGGTCGTGGATCTCCTTCTCCATGAAGGTGGCGTAGCCACCCTTCTCGGCCGCCGCCGCATCCCAGGTCACCTCGTACGCCTTACCCTCGGCGGGGGTGCCGTCGAAGTTGATGACGCTCGCGCCGTCGGGCGTGATCGTGACGATCTGGTCCTGGTCGAGCTCCATCGCGTGCCGGGTGTAGCCGATGAAGGCCGCGACGTCCGAGCCGAGGTAGTTGGCGTCGTCACCGAGGCCGACGACGAGCGGGCTGTTGCGCCGGGCCCCGACGACGACGCCGGGCTGGTCGGCGTGGACGGCGAGCAGGGTGAAGGCCCCCTCGAGCTCGGCCACGACCGCGCGCATCGCCTCGGTGAGGTCACCGTGGGCGGCATACGCCCTCGCCACGAGGTGGGCGACGACCTCGGTGTCGGTCTCGCTCGTGAAGTGCGTGCCGGAGGCGAGGAGCTCCTGCTTGAGCGAGTGGAAGTTCTCGATGATCCCGTTGTGGATCAGCGCGAGCTTGCCGTCCTCGCCGCCGCGGTGCGGGTGGGCGTTCTCGTCGGTGGGCCCGCCGTGCGTGGCCCAGCGCGTGTGCCCGATGCCCGTCGACGACGCCGGCATCGGGGCCGCCTCGATCTCCGCGACGAGGTTGGCGAGCTTGCCCGACTTCTTGCGCGTCTCGACGTGGTCGCCGTCGATCAGCGCGACGCCGGCCGAGTCGTAGCCGCGGTACTCGAGACGGGCCAGGCCCTCCATGACGACCTCGAGGGCGCTGCCGTCGACGGATCTGCCCACATAACCCACGATTCCGCACATGCGCCACAGCCTAGGGGACGCGATCACCCGGCCGGTCCCGCGCCTCGCTGCCCACGTCCGCAACAATGGCGCCGTGTCCCAGCCACCGAACGGTGCCCAGCCGACGATCCCGTCGCCCTACGTCGAGCTCGACCGCGCCGCGTGGTCGCGGCTGAGGGAGAACACCCCGCTCAGTCTCGACGTCGCCGACCTCACCCGGCTGCGCGGCCTCGGCGACCGCGTCGACCTGCGCGAGATCGAGGAGGTCTACCTCCCCCTGTCGCGCCTGCTCAACTTCTACGTCGGCGGCACGCGCCAGCTCCACCAGGTCACGACCGACTTCCTCGGCGAGCGCCCGGCCAAGACGCCTTTTGTCATCGGGGTGGCCGGGTCAGTGGCGGTAGGAAAGTCGACGACGGCACGCATCCTGCGCGAGATGCTCGCCCGCTGGCCCGACACGCCTCACGTCGAGCTCGTCACCACCGACGGGTTCCTCTTCCCCAACGCCGAGCTGGAGCGGCGGGGACTGTTGCAGCGCAAGGGCTTTCCCGAGTCATACGATCGCCGAGCACTGCTCCGCTTCGTCGCCGAGGTGAAGTCGGGTCGGGCCGAGGTCAGCGCCCCGGTCTACTCCCACCTCACCTACGACATCGTCCCGGGTGAGCGGATCGCCGTGCGCCAGCCCGACGTGCTCATCGTCGAGGGTCTCAACGTGCTGCAGGCGCCGCAGGTACACCCCGTGCGCGGGACCGGCATGGCGATCAGCGACTTCTTCGACTTCTCCGTCTACGTCGACGCCTGGGTGGACGACGTGCGGACGTGGTACGTCGACCGCTTCCTGCGGCTGCGGGAAACGGCGTTCTCCAACCCGGACTCCTACTTCCACCGGTATGCCGTGCTCTCCGACGAGGAGGCGGTGGCGACGGCGAACCGGATCTGGCGCGAGATCAACGGCCCCAACCTCGTCGAGAACATCCTGCCGACCCGGTCACGGGCCACGCTCGTGCTCTCCAAGGGCGAGAACCACGCCGTGCGCCGCGTGAGACTCCGCAAAATCTGACCCACGGGAGCTCACGGCCGCGGGCGGCCTGCGCCCCCGTGTACCCCCGAAGGACCCGCATGGTCAGGGGTCGTAGCACCCCTGCACGACGTAAACCGTGGGCCCGGTACCGCCCCGATACGACGTTCGCAACGCGGTGGTGAGCAGAGGATGCGGCCTGGCGGCCGAATCTTCTGCTCAGTACCAGTGGGGAGAGCGGGACTGCCAGGTCGACCACGCGTTGCACGGGCTGCCGTAGGACATCTTGATGTACCAGAGGCCCCACGTGATCTGGGTGACCGGGTTGGTCCGGTAGTCGCTGCCGAACTGCGCCATCTTGCGGGCCGGCAGGGACTGGGGGATGCCGTAGGCCCCGGAGCTGGCGTTCTCCGCGGACCAGCGCCAGCCGCTCTCGCCGACCCACAGGTTGACGAGGCAGTTGTACTGGGCGGTGCTCGTCCAGCCCTGCTCCGCCATGAGGACGCGGGCGGCGGCCGTGGGGTCTTTCTTCGCGCTGGCGATCGCGGCCCGACGGGCGGCCTCTCGGTCCGCCTTCTCCTTCGCGGCCGCAGCCGCCTTGGCCTTGCGCTCGCTCTCGGCCTTGGCCGCCTCGGCCCGCTTGTCGGCGGCGGCCTTCGCGGCGGCCTCGAGCTCGGTCACCGTGTCGACCCCGGTGGCCGAGAGGGCGGTGCGGCGCTCGTTGCGCGACACCGACGCCGCCTCCCGGTAGGAGGTGTCGACGCTCGCGGAGCGAGCGATCTCGTCGGTCTGGGCCGCGACTCCGTCGCCCACGACGAAGGAGGCCGCGGAGCCGTTGAGGTCGTGGGCCCCGGCGTAGCCCAGGGCGCTGGCGCCGAGGCCGACCGCGAGGGCCCCGACGAGGAGGGGACGCCCGACCCGGCGCCGCCGGGAGCCGCGTTGCCCCCGATGGCTCAGCTGCGCCTCGAGCGAGGCGGCGCCGCGGGCGCGCCCGGTGACGGGGCCCGAAGCGACCTCGGTCACCTCGGGAGGCTCACTGGGGGTTGCCTCGAGGGCGAGGGGGCGGTGTCGACCTTCGTACCGTGCCATGGGGCAGCGTCACGCCTTCCGGTGTGCTGGGGGTGGGCCCGGTCCTCGCGCCACCCCGACGGGGCGCCCCGAGCACGAGGACGGGCCTGCTCGATGTCGTCTGCGGGTGGCGGGTTCCCTGCGACCCTTCGGGGCCGAGCGTTACCGTTCCGAGACATTCAAGGCACCACCGTCCCAGCCGCACGTCCGGTTGGCAAATCCCCAGCCCGCGAAACGGACATCGGCACCACCAGAGTTGCTGGTGGTGCCGACGTGACACCTGTTCCGTTCTTTCCCCGTGCCGAGTCAGACCTCGAGACCCTCGAGCAGGTCGGTGACGAGGGCGGCGATCGGGCTGCGCTCGCTGCGCGAGAGCGTCACGTGAGCGAAGAGAGGATGGCCCTTGAGCTTCTCGATCACCGCGGCAACCCCGTCGTGGCGTCCGACCCGCAGGTTGTCCCGCTGCGCGACGTCGTGGGTGAGCACGACCTTGGAGTTCTGCCCGATGCGCGAGAGCACCGTGAGGAGCACGTTCCGCTCGAGCGACTGCGCCTCGTCGACGATGACGAAGGCGTCGTGCAGCGAGCGCCCTCGGATGTGCGTGAGCGGCATCACCTCGAGCAGGCCCCGGTCCATGACCTCCTCGACGACCTCGGTGGAGACGAGCGCGCCGAGGGTGTCGAACACCGCCTGCCCCCACGGGTTCATCTTCTCCTGCTCGCTGCCGGGCAGGTAGCCGAGCTCCTGGCCGCCGACGGCGAAGAGCGGCCGGAAGACGATGACCTTGCGCTGGGCCCGGCGCTCCATGACCGACTCGAGCCCGGCGCAGAGGGCCAGCGCGGACTTGCCCGTGCCGGCCCGGCCACCCAGGCTGACGATGCCGATGTCGGGGTCGAGGAGCAGGTCGAGGGCGATCCGCTGCTCCGCGCTGCGGCCGTGCAGCCCGAAGGCGTCGCGGTCCCCCTTGACGAGCCGGATCTGCTTGTCGGCGCCGACCCGCCCCAGACCGCTTCCCCGCGGCGAGAGCAGGACGAGACCGGTGTGGCAGGGCAGCTCGGCGGCCTCCGCGCTCTCGATCCGCCCTCGGTCGTAGAGCTGGTCGAGCTGCTCCGTCGTCACCTCGAGCTCGCTGAGGCCGGTCCAGCCGGAGTCGACGGCGAGCTCGGCGCGATACTCCTGAGCCTCGAGTCCACAGGCCGACGCCTTGACCCGCATCGGCAGGTCCTTGGACACCACGGTGACGTCGCACCCCTCGTTGGCGAGGTTGCGGGCCACCGAGAGAATCCGGGTGTCGTTGTCCCCGAGCCGGAAGCCGGCGGGGAGCGAGGACGGGTCCGTGTGGTTCAGCTCCACCCGGAGCGAGCCGCCGACGTCCCCGACCGGGACCGCGCGGTCCAGCCGCCCCTCGCTGATCCGCAGGTCGTCGAGCAGACGCAGCGCCTGCCGTGCGAAGTAGCCGAGCTCCGGGTGGTGGCGTTTCGCCTCGAGCTCGGTGACGACGACGACGGGCAGCACGACCTCGTGCTCGGCGAAGCGAAGCATGGCGCGCGGGTCCGACAGCAGCACGGAGGTGTCGAGGACGTAGGTCTTCTGCCCGGGCAGCAGCCGGCGCGACGAGCCGGTCGCACCGCTGGAGCTCGGGCTCTCGTCCGCGAAGCCGGTAGGCGCCTCGCCGGACGAGGTGGTGGTGTCGGTCGAGACCGGACGACTCTGGGTAGCCACTTCCACTCCCTTGGCGGCGCACACGGATCGCGCGCCTACTCGCTCCTGAGGTGCCGGGCGGCCACCGCACGGTGGAGCCGAACCCGGCCCTCCGCCTCGAGCGAATGCTCCATCGGTGGGCCTCCTGGCAACGGCCGACGGGTGCCTGCCGTTGCCCCGACGCTACGTCCTCCCGGGGGCGGAGTCGGCTCGGACTCGCCGACATCCATCGTGTTCACGCATCGTTAACGTATGCCGCTGACGTCCCGGTGCGGACCCGACGACCTCACCGGTCACAGTGGTCACGGACGCACCACGGGCCACGCGCCATGAGCTCCAGGGCCCGGGACAAGACCGATCCGGCTCGCCGATCCCTCAGGACCAGGGCGACCGGCCCATCACCCGGACGTACTCGCGCTTCCACCGCCATCGCGCGAGCGCGATCCCGAGACCGACGAGGCCGAGGACGCCGAAGACGGCGAGGATGAGCGCCGCGGCCGTGCCCGCACCCTCGGCCCCCGACTCCACGCCTTGACGGGCGAGGAAGAAGAAGACCACCCCGACGACGATGAAGAGCAGGAAGAAGACCGCCATCGCCGCCGGCTCTCGGATCTTCAGCGTGAGCAGGCCGCGGTCCTGGCTGACATAGGAGAACGGCTCCTTCGGTGGGGTGGGCTCCTGGCCGGCACCACGCTCCCGGTGCTCGCCCGCCCCGGCGGCGTTCATGCGGTCACGCTCTCGGCATACAGGCCGGCCACGGCTTCCCTCAGCCCGGCGGCGTCGACCACGCCGCCCACCCCGGTCCCCGGGCCGGCCGCGTCCCGGCGCACCTCGAACCCGTCGTCGACGGCACGTATCGCGAGGTTGCTCCGGTCCTCGAGCGTCGAGACCTCGAGGAAGACGCCGGAGCCCGGACGGGCGGTGAGGCGCTCGCGGACGATGCCGTCGATGAGTCCGGCGCCGTCCTGGTCGGGCTGACCGAGCCGGATGAACCACGCCGCCAGGGCGCGCGGCTGGAGCAGTGCGGTCACGGAGTCGGACTCGAGGTAGACGGCGAAGTCGAGCTGGGCGACGTCGTCGCCGACGAAGCCGATGCGCGTCCACCGGCTCGTCGCGCCCACGGCGTACTCCACGAGCGCGGCGTTGGAGCGCGTCTCGCGCGTGCCGTCGTCGCGCAGGGTGAGCCATCCGCGGGCGGCCAGCCCGGAGGCCCCGGCGAGCAGGACCCCGTCGTCAGCGGTGCGGGGGTCGAGCATGAGCAGGGTCCGGGAGCGCTCGTTGGCCGGCGTCTCGTGTCGGGCGAGCAGGTAGGCGATCTCGCCCGCGCCGAGCCCGAACACGTCGTCCGGCAGGTCGAGGGCTTCGAGGGGCGAGCCCTCCAGCGGGTCAGTCATGGTTCACCTTCGTGTCGTCGGTCTGGTCTGGTCGGTCGAGCCCGCATGGGCGTCCGGGTCGGGCGCCCATCAGAACGGCCACGCGGCGTCGGCGAGGTCACCGACCGTGTCACCGACGCCCTCGGCGAAGTCACCGACCGCGTCGACGGCGTCACCGGTGAAGTCGGTGATGTCATCCCAGTGGTCGTAGGCCAGCTGCCCCACGGCCATGACCCCGGCGGCGCCGCCGAGGACGAGGTCGACGGGCGGCGGGGTCATCAGGGCCGCGGCGCCGAGTCCGGTCATCACCGTGTCATACCCGGCGCGGTCGTAGTTGCCCTCGACGAGGTCGTTGGCGACGGTGAAGCCACCGAAGGCGACACCGACCGGTCCGAGCGCCTTCCCGAGCCCGCCGAGGGTCTTGGCGAGGGCTCCCCCCTCCTCCAGGGCGGGGATGAACTTCGAGAGCGTGCCCCACTCCTTGGGGTCGAGGGCCTTGCCGAAGTCGGCGAGGTGGCCGCTCCCCCACGCGTTCTTGAGGTTGCCGAGGAGCGAGGCGTCCTTGTCCCAGTCGGCCAGGTTGCCGAGGAAGTTCCAGGCCTTCATCCCGAGTCCGAGCTTCCCGATACCGGTCGCCACCCCCTTGACCGGGCTCCAGATCGACTTGAGCCGGTCGTAGCCCGGGATGCCGCCGCCGCTCACCGGGGCGCTCCCCGAGCCGGACGGGCTGCCCAGGCCTCCCCCGGACCCGGCCACCAGACCGCTGCTCGTGTCCTGCTGACCGGCGTTGCGCACGAGCGCCTGCGCGAGCCGGTCGAGGTCGGCGCCGAAGGCGGTGAGCTGGGCCTCGACGGGGGGCCACCTCGTCATCAGGTGCTCCAGGTCGCCACCGCCCCACTGACCGCGGAGGGAGCCCACCGCGCGAGAGGCTTCGCCACGTACGCTCTCGCAGTCCCGGGCGTGCGCCGTGATCCGCTCGGCCGACGCGCGGAGGGCGACCGGGTCGGCACCCTTCTTGTAGATGGCCATGCTCGCGCTCCCCTGACTCGACACCCGGCGGGCGTCCCGTTGACGACGGATTCGAACCTAGGGGCCCGCGTGGGACCCGGCAATGGGGAGCACTCCCCGCCACGGGCCACGCGACGACCCGGTCACGCTCCGTAGCGACGGTGCCGACCGGCATACGAGCGGAGGGCACGGAGGAAGTCGACGTGCCGGAAGTCGGGCCAGTAGGCCTCGCAGAAGTAGAACTCGGACTTCGCGCTCTGCCAGAGCAGGAAGCCACCGAGACGCTGCTCACCGGACGTGCGGATGACGAGGTCCGGATCGGGTTGCCCCTTGGTGTAGAGGTGTTCGGCGATGTCCTCGACGGTCACCTCCGCGGCGATCTGCTCGATCGACTCGCCGGCCGCGGCCCGGGTCAGCAGCATGTCGCGGACCGCGTCGGCGATCTCGCGGCGCCCGCCGTAGCCGACCGCGACGTTGACGGTCATCCCGGTGGCGCCGACCGTGGCCGCCGCGGAGGCACGCAGGCTCTCGGCCGTGTCCGGGGGCAGCAGGTCGAGCGCCCCGACGATCTTGAGCTGCCAGCGGCCGGTCCCGGCGAGGTCGGAGACCGCCGTCTCGATGATCCGGAGCAGGGGCGTGAGCTCCTCCTCGGCCCGGGTGAGGTTATCGGTGGACAGCAGCCAGAGCGTCACGTAGCCGACGCCGGCCTCCTCGCACCAGCCGAGCAGGTCGACGATCTTGTCCGCGCCGGCCTGGTGCCCCGACGTCGTCCCGGCGCCGCGAGCGCGGGCCCAGCGGCGGTTGCCGTCGAGCATCACGGCGACGTGGTTCGGAAGCGCCTCGGCCGGCAGGTGCCGCAGGTCCGTGAGCACCCGCCGCTCGTAGGCCCCGTAGACCACATCGCGCCAGCCCACGGGATCCTCCTCGCCGAAGTCGCTCGAGCCCACCCGAGGCGCGAACCCCAACCGTACCTCCCGCCCCGCGGGCGGAGCCGGAGGCGGGCGGCGGCGTCCGCACGGGAAACCTACGGTTCCGTAACTTACGGTGGCGTAGGTTAGACTCGGCGCATGAGAAGGACGCCCGACCCCGACCCCGCTCCCGGACCCGTCGCCGAGCTCGTCGCCGCGGTCAAGCCCCATCTGCGTGGCTGGCTGCACCTGGCGATGTTCCCCCTGGCCGTCATCGGGGGGCTCGTGCTCATCGCCGTCTCCGAACCCGGGTCGGTGCGGACCGCCTCGATCGTCTTCACGGTCAGCGCGGCGCTGCTCTTCGGCGTGTCCGCCGTCTACCACCGCGGCACGTGGGGGCCGAGGATGTCGGCCCTGCTCAAGCGGTTCGACCACTCGAACATCTACCTCATCATCGCCGGGACCTACACGCCCTTCGCGGTCACCCTGCTCCCCGCGAGCCAGGCGCGGATCCTGCTCACCGTCATCTGGGGCGGGGCCATCGCCGGGGTGCTCTTCCGGATCTTCTGGGTCGGGGCGCCGCGCTGGCTCTACACCGCGCTCTACATCGCGCTCGGCTGGACCGCGGTCTTCTACGTCGTCCCCTTCTGGCGCTCGGGCGGCGCCCTCGTGGGCGCCCTCATCGCCGCCGGCGGGCTGCTCTACACCGCGGGCGGGATCGTCTACGGCACGAAGCGCCCCAACCCGTGGCCCCGGTGGTTCGGGTTCCACGAAGTGTTCCACGCCTTCACCCTCGGCGGCTTCGCGACGCACTTCGCGGCCGTGACCCTGGCCGTCATCGGGTACCAGACCGCGACCTGAGGCCGCACGCACCCAGGCACCCAGGCATCCCGGCTGGGTCTGTGGACGACTGACGCCGGAGATCCTCCGGCGCCGCACGCCGGAGGATCTCCGATGTCGGGCGCTTCCGCCTCGGTCGGGTCAGGGGCTCGGGCGGTCCTCGTCCGGACCGTTGGCGGCGGCATCCGGCTCCGGCTCTGGCTCCATCCCGGCGCTCGGACCGGCGGGGACGCCCTCCGTCTCCTCGACGCGGTCACGCTCCCGGTAGGCCATCCGGCGCATCCGACCGCTCATGTTCCGCATCAGCAGCCACAGGGCCACCGCGAGCACGAACGCCGCGACGAAGCCCCAGACCCCAGGCCCGATCGGCAGGCTCTCTCCGCCGCCCATCAGCTCTCCCCGTCCCCGTCGTCGACCGCACCGTCCGCCGACGGTGCGGCGACCTCCTCGGTGAGCGGGACGTCGGCATCGACGCGGCCGTCGTAGGCGAGCGCGAGGC
>JBBRGO010000037.1:0-18319 GCA_038224055.1 Actinomycetales bacterium | reverse complement strand
CGAACGGCCCCGAGGAAACACCCGACGTGGAAGACCCGGACAGACCGGCCGATCCGCCACACCCACAAACCGACCGCGCAAGAATCATCCGACGAAAACGCCGACAGCAATCCCAGGAATCAGCATCGGTGGATCAGGGCTGAGACGGGCCCGATCGGCGGGGTCGACGTCGACGAAGTCGATCGAGCGACCGACCGCGGAGTCGCCGGTGTAGACCATCTTCGTCGCCTTGCTCCCCACGCCTCGCTTAGAGATCGCGGGGCGGCACGCTCGCAACGTGGGTTTGTGTACGTAGAACTCGTCGGGGTTGACGGCGCCCTGCACGACCGCCTCGCCCAGGCCGTAGCTGCTCGTGATGAAGACCGCGTCCGAGAAGCCCGACTCGGTGTCGATGGTGAACATGACACCCGACGAGCCGATGTCAGAGCCCACCATGCGCTGGATGCCGGCGGACAGAGCAACTGACTCATGGTCGAAGTTGCTGTGCACTCGGTAGGAGATTGCCCGGTCGTTGTACAGCGAGGCGAAGACCCGCTTGATCGCGAGCAGGATGTTGTCGATCCCGCGCACGTTGAGAAAGGTCTCCTGCTGACCGGCGAAGCTAGCGTCGGGAAGGTCCTCGGCCGTCGCGCTCGAGCGCACCGCCCAGCTCACCTCCTCGCCGGCCTGGCCGGCTTTCCGACAAGCCTGTCGTATCCCTTGCGGATATCGCTTTCGAGGTCTGCCGGGAACGGTTGCTTCTCGACCCACTCCCGGATGTCGCCACCAGCGGCCCCGAGCGCCCGGGTGTCCTCGACGTCGAGGTCGTCGAGGACGGCGTTGATACGGTCGGCGAGACCCTCATAGGAGAGGAACCGTCGGTAGGCCTGCGCGGTCGTCGCGAAGCCCTCGGGCACGCGCACCCCGGCTTTGGACAGGTGCTGGACCATCTCGCCGAGCGAGGCGTTCTTGCCGCCGACGCGCTCGACGTCGTGGATGCCGAGGTCGGCGAACCATACGACGTTCTCGGTGGAGGAGCCGTTCGTAGTGCCGCTCATGGCGGTCCTTTCGTTGCGTCGGCGTCAGCCGTGGTCGGGCAGGCGACTGCTTTGCATGATGACGGTTGCCATCTCCTCGACCGACATTGTGGAGGAGTTGATGGAGGGGATGCGGTGGGCACGATAAAGCGACTCGGCCCGGCGCAGCTCGAAGCTGCACTGGGCGAGGGTGGCGTATATCGAGCCCGGTCGGCGTTCGCCGCGGACCTGGCTGAGGCGCGCCGGTGTCGAGAGGAGCCCGAAGCACTTGTCGGAGAGGTTGAGGATCGGGCGGGGGAGGTCGCTGGAGTCGAAGTCCTCAGGGACCAGAGGGTAGTTCGCAACCTTGAGCCCGTGCTGGAGCGCGAGGTACCTCGACGTCGGCGTCTTCCCGCAGCGGGAGGGTGCAATCAGGATGAGGTCGGCCTGGTCGAGGTTGCGCAGGCTGGCGCCATCGTCGTGCTGCATAGCGAACTCGATCGCCTTCATCCGCCGGTCGTAGCGCAGCGCGTCACCCACGCCGTGCAGGGCCGCGGCGCTGTGCGTGGCGTTGACGTGCAGGATTCGCTCGACCGTATCGAGGTGAGAGCCGAAAAGGTCGATGAAGGCGGCCCGAGTCTTCTGAAGCTCCCGGCGAAGCCCCTCGTCGGAAACCGTCGAGAACGCGAGCGGGGTGACTTTGGCCGTCATGGCAGCGTCGATCTGGGAGACGACGGCGCGGGCCATCTCCGTCGTCGTGATGAAAGGAATCTTGCGTCGAATGAAGTTCAGGCCGGGGAACTGGGCGAGGAGCAGGTTGCCGAGGGTCTCGGCTGAGATGCCAGTACCGCCGGCGAGAAAGAACACGGGCGTTGACTCTGGTGCCTCCACCAGGGCGGGGCCGGCATTCCCATCGAACTCCATCGTCAGTCTGCCGTGGTGCCGACGGGGACGACCACCAACGAGGCCATAGGGGTAGCGAACGCCACGGACGACCGGTTAGAGCCGCCGCGACCCACCCTTGGTGACATGGAGGTCCCGGAGGTGAACCAACCCGACTTCATGGACGCTGGCATTGCCTTCCACATCGCCGTCGTCACAGCCACCTGCAGCCGCTCGGCGACCGGTCTCACTCTCGCCCTCAGACAATCGATGAGCCTACCCATCCTCAACCAGCTCGTCTGCCTAAAGGAGTGGAACCCGGCTGGGATGCCCGACGAGGCCCACGGGACTGTCAGCCTGCGGTGCACTCGAACCTGCCACGGGACCCTGACGGCGGTGTGGTGTCAGGTGTCCCCGCGGGCTTCCTACGCATTTCAATGGAGGATGACGGTGCGGTTGCCGTGCAGGATGACCCGACTCTCGCAATGCCACCGCACCGCGTTGGACAAGGCCTTGCACTCCGTGTCGCGACCCGCCGCCGCCAGGTCCTCGGGGGTGTGGGCATGGTCGACCTCGTGCACCTGCTGCGAGATGATCGGGCCCTCGTCGAGCTCGGCGCTCACGTAGTGCGCGGTGGCGCCGACGGTCTTGACGCCGCGGTCGTAGGCCTGGTGGTAGGGCTTGGCGCCCTTGAAGCTGGGCAGGAACGAGTGGTGGATGTTGATTGCCCGACCGGTGAGGGACTCCACGAGGGAGTCGCTGAGGATCTGCATGTAGCGGGCCAGCACGACGAGCTCGACATCGTGGGCCTCGACGAGGCACAGCAGCTCGGCCTCGGCGGCAGGCTTCGTCTCAGGCGTCACCGGCACGTGGTGGAACGGGATGCCGTGCCACTCCACGAGCGACCGGTGGTCGGTGTGGTTGGACACGACCGCGACAACCTCGATCGGCAGCTCGCCGACGCGGGCTCGGAAGAGCAGGTCGTTGAGGCAGTGCGCGAACTTCGAGACCATGATGAGCACCCGCCGCCGCTCCCCCGTCGACCGCAGCTCGAAACGCATGCCGAACAACTGGGCGATGTCGGCGAAGGCGGCGGCCAGCTCACCCGCCTGCAAGCCCGGAGACGCTTCTCCTGAAACCCCGTTCACGCCCGGGACGGCGAACTGCACTCGCAGGAAGCACCGCTCGTGACGCTGGTCGTCGAACTGTTTGAGCTCGCGAATGTCCCCACTCCGCTCGACGAGGAAACGCGACACGGCGTTGACGATGCCGGGTCGCTCGGGGCAGTCGAGGGTGAGCACGTAGTCGTCGTCGGTCATGGCGCTGCCTTTCGTGGGGTGAGGCGGGTGGGTCAGCACTCGATGACGTTGACGGCGAGGCCCCCGCGCGAAGTCTCCTTGTACTTCACCTTCATGTCGCGGCCGGTCTCGCGCATGGTCTTGATCGCCTGGTCGAGCGTCACCTTGTGGTGACCGTTGCCGTGGCGCGAGAGCCGGGCGGCATTGATGGCCTTGACGGAAGCGATGGCGTTGCGCTCGATGCAGGGGATCTGCACGAGCCCGCCAACGGGGTCGCAGGTGAGGCCGAGATTGTGCTCGATGCCGATCTCGGCCGCGTTCTCGACCTGCTCCGGCGTGCCCCCGAGCACGGCGCACAGGGCGCCGGCAGCCATCGAGCAGGCCGAGCCGACCTCTCCCTGGCACCCGACCTCCGCCCCGGAGATCGACGCTCCGAGCTTGAAGAGGATGCCGATCGCCGCTGCCGTGAGCAGGAACTCGACGACCTGGTCGTCGGTCACGTCGTCGGTGAACCGGGTGTAGTAGTGCAGCACCGCCGGGATGATGCCCGCAGCTCCGTTCGTCGGCGCCGTGACGATCCGGCCGCCGGAGGCGTTCTCCTCGTTGACCGCCAACGCATAGAGGTTGACCCACTCCATGGCCCACAGCGGGTCGAGCACCGGCCGACCGCCCTCGCGCGCCGCGGCCTCCTGCTCGCGCAGCCGAGCCCGCAGCTCGGGAGCGCGGCGACGCACCTTGAGGCCACCAGGCAGCGTCGTCTCCTCACGGGTGCACCCGCTCTCGACGCACTCCTGCATGACGTCCCACAGGTGCAGCAGTTGGCTGCGCACCTGCGCCTCGGTGCGCCACGACAGCTCGTTAGCCATCATCACGCCGGCGATGCTCAGCCCGCTGGACCGGCACTCGTCGAGGAGCTCGCGCCCGGTGCCGAACGGGTGACGCACCGGCGTCGCGTCCTCCACGACGCGGTCGCTGCCGCTGGCCTCCTCGTCGACGACGAAGCCGCCTCCGACGGAGTAGTACGTGCGCGCGAGCAGCGACTGCCCGCCCCCCTCGAACGCCTCGAAGGTCATCCCGTTGGGGTGGGTGGGCAGCGACTGCCGTCGGTGCATGACGAGATCGGTGTCGGGTTCGAAGGACACCCGGTGTATGCCGCCGAGCAGCAGGGTGCGCTCGGAACGGACCTGCGCCACCCGGTCCAGCGCTCGGACCGTGTCGACCGTCTCTGGGTCCTCGCCCTCGAGGCCGAGCAGCACGGCCCGGTCAGAGCCGTGGCCGTGACCGGTCACCCCCAGCGAGCCGTAGAGCTGGGCGTGGACCCGGTCGGTGCGCTCGAGCAGGCCCATCTCCTTGAGCGACACGGCGAACCGTCGCGCCGCACGCATCGGACCCACCGTGTGCGATGACGACGGCCCGATGCCCACCGAGAAGAGGTCGAGGGCGCTGAGGGCCATCAGTCGAACTCGCGCATGCCGTCGAGCAGCCAGCCCGCCACGAACTCCGTGAAGGACGCACGAGGCAGCACCAGCCAAATGTCCTCGCCGGTGCGCCAAAGGACGACGGGGATCGCCTCCAGCAGCGTGGACACTGCTCTGCCGACGGGGAACTCGCGCGGGTGGAGGTCGAGGTGCACGACCTTGTCGAGGACGGTGCGAGCGTTGGGGCCCGACAGCTCGAGGGTGGCGCGGTTGGCGGACACGTCGACGACCTGTCCGCGCTCACCGGCCAGCGCGACCTCGACGGCGCCGACGAGCTCGGAGCCGCTCTCGCCGGTGACCGCTTCGTCCCCGAGCACGGCCAGCCACTCGTCGGGGCCGAGCCACACGACCTGTACCGGTCGGCCCGGCCCGCGCTCGCCCGTGGTGACCACGCCGACGTGGGCGGGCAGGTCGACGCCGAGCGCCGTGTGGACCGCGGCCACGGCCGACTCGGAGGACGCCCGCAGGGCCAGGTGGGTGGCGAAGGGCACCTCGCGTAGGCTCACGCTTCGTTTCGACCCGGCGAGCAGGCGATCGGTGAGATGTGCGCCAGGGCTGCGGCGGAAGCCCAGCGAGACCGGGGCGCCGGGAGCCGGCTGACCGGCATGTGGGCTCGGGGACGTCTCAGTAGGCGCCTCGGTGGCGGTGGTAGGGGTGGTGGGGGTGGTGGGTGCGGTCATCGTCTGCTCAGCCATCGCGCCGGGCACCTTCCTTGTCGTAGAGCACGGGTTCGGCGACCTCGACCTCGGCGAAGCGCCCCTCGAAGGAGGCGACGAGCGTCTGACCGATGCGGGTGGGGCCGTCCTTGACGAGGGCGAGCGCGAAGCTGCGACCCAGCGCCTGGCTGTGATAGCTCGAGGTGACGAAGCCGACCATGGGGATCGGCGCGCTCGGCAGCCCTTCGCCGGTGTAGTTGCCGAGCGCGTCGGGCTCGACCAGCTGGGCTCCTTCGGGCAGGCGCAGCGAGTGGTCGACGGGCAACAGGCTGACGAGCTGCTTGCGACCGGGGTTGGTGTGCGAGCTGCGCGAGAACGAGCGCTTGCCGATGAACTCCTTGGTCTTGCTCACCACCCAGTCCATGCCGAGGTCGTGGGGGGTGATGGTGCCGTCGGTGTCCTGGCCCACGATCGGGTAGGCCTTCTCGGCGCGCAGCACGTGCATCGTCTCGGTGCCGTACGGGGTGATGTCGAACTCCTCCCCCGCGGCGGCGACGTCCTGCCAGACCTTGAGGCCGTACCACCGCGGCACGTTGATCTCGTAGGCGAGCTCACCCGAGAAGGTGATGCGGCAGATGCGGGCGTCGATGCCCGAGGCGAGGGTCGTCTCACGGAACTCCATGAACCCGAACCCTTCTCGCGACACGTCGAGGTCGGGAGCGAGCTTGGCGATGACGTCGCGCGAGCGGGGGCCGACCACGGCGACCGTCGACCACTGCTCGGTGACCGAGGTGAAGGTGACGTCGAGCTCAGGCCACTCGGTCTGGCTCCACTCCTCGAGCCAGTCGAGCACCTTGGCGGCGCCTCCGGTCGTTGTCGTCATGAAGAAGCGGTCGTCGGCGAGACGCAGCGTCACTCCGTCGTCGAACACCATCCCGGCCGCCGTGCACATGACGCCGTAGCGGCCCTTGCCGACGGGCAACTTGAGGAAGGGGTTGGTGTAGATGCGGTTGAGGAACTCGGGTGCGTCGGCGCCGCGGATCTCGATCTTGCCGAGGGTGGTCGCGTCCATGAACGCCACACCCTCACGGGCCGCTCGGCACTCGCGCGCGACGGCGGCGTCGATGTCCTCGTTGCCCTGCGGGTAGAACCACGGGCGCTTCCACTGCCCGACGTCCTCGAACTGCGCGCCGTGCTCGACGTGCCACGCGTGGGCAGGACTCGTGCGGGCGGCGTCGAAGAGCTCACCGCGCCCGCGACCGGCTAGTGCCACGAAGGCAACCGGGGTGAAGGGGGCCCGGAAGGTGGTGGTGCCGATCGCACCGACGGTGGGCCGCCTGGCAGATGCCGCTGCCTGCGCCTCCTCCGTGGTGGCGGGCGCGTCCTGCCCGGGCTGACCTGCCGGGATGGCCGCCGCGTCGTGACCGGACAGCATCTGCGTCAGCAGGCCGATGGTGTTGACGCCCCCGATGCGTCCCTGGTCGATGCCGGTGCTGATCGAGGTGTAGCGCTTGACGTGCTCGACCGATCGCATACCGGCGCCGGTGGCGCGCAACACGTCGGCGGCGGTGTTGTCGCGGCTGAGGTCGACGAAGTGGCGGTCGAACGAGCCATCGGCGGCGGGCACGGCCCATACCTGGCGCACCGAGCCGGCCGCCCGGTGCTGGCGGTCGAGACGGACCTCGTCGCTCTCGGGCAGCGCTGCTGAGGCATCGCCCCCGGTGGTGGCACCGGGGAAGCCGGCTGCCGCCGCGGCCACAACCCCGGCACGAGTCCCTTCTGAGAGGCACTCGTCGGTGGCGTAGGTGCCGTTGCCGGCGCCGACCACCTGCTGCGCCGGGACCCGGCCCGACGGCACGAAGCCGGCGAGGTGCTCGTCCCACCTCAGCGGACCCTGCCGCTGGCTGTGCAGGTGCACGTTGGGGGTCCACCCGCCCGACACCGCGACGAGGTCGCACTCGAGGCGCTCGTCGTCACCGGCGAGCTGGCCGTCGGCGTCGATCGGGGCGACGGTCACGGCGCGGACGGCATCCGCGCCCTCCACACCGGTGACGGCCCTCGAGGTGTGAACGGTGAGACCCGCGCGCCGGGCGCCCTGCTGGGCGCTGCTGGGCGCAGTCATCTCGCCCCGCCCGTCGACGACGGTCACTGCCGCGCCGGCGTGGGCCAGCGCGTGGGCGGCCTCGTAGGCGGAGTCGTTGGTGGTGAAGACGACGGCGTTGCGCCCGGGCAGGGCGCCGTAGCGGTCGCAGAACGCGCGGGCTGCCGAGGCGAGCATGACGCCGGGCACGTCGTTGTCGGCGAAGACGATCGGCCGCTCGAAGGCACCGACGGCGAGCACGACCTGGCGCGCGAAGACGTGCCAAACCCGCTGCCGCGAGACACCGTCGCGGGTCGGCTCACCGGAGCCGTCAGTGCGGCGCTCGACGGCGATGAGGTAGTTGTTGTCGTAGCTGCCGAAGACCGATGTGCGCGTGAGCACGGTGGTCTCCGGTGCGCCGGCGAACTCGTCGGCGACGGTGGCCACCCACTCGGCCCCGGTTCGACCCTCGACCGTCGCGGTGCGGTCGGCGAGCAGCGAGCCGCCGAGGGCGAAGTCCTGCTCGAAGAGCATGACGCGTGCCCCGGTGGCGGCAGCGGCCCGCGCTGCGGCCAGACCGGCCGGGCCCGCCCCGATGACGGCCACGTCGGTGTGGACGTGCATCTTGTCGTACTCGGCAGCGTCCGGCCGGCCGTCGAGCACGCCGATGCCGTCGAGCAGCGTGACGTCGAGACCGTCGGTGAGCTCGAGGGTCGTCGCCGGCAGCATCGACTCGTTGTGGGCGCCGTTGACCCGCACGAAGGCGTTGGGCTCCTCGACGCCGGCGGTCATGACCCCACGCGGACGACGCAGGTAGATCGAGTCACCGACGCGCAGTCGCCCGTTGGCGACGAGGGCGGAGGCTACGGTGTCACCGGCGCACCCGGTGAGGGTGGTGCCGTCGACGGTGAAGCTCAGCGGGCAGGCGGGGTCGATGCCCTGGCCCGAGAGGCGTTGGGGTGACGAGGTGCTCATGGTCAGGCCTCCTGCGGGCTCGCGGCGGGGGCGGCGGCTCGTTCGAGCGAGCCACCGGCAGTGAGTGCTTGGTTCGGGTTCTGTGGGCCGACGTCGGGCCTCGGCTCACCGAGCCGGTAGACGTGGGCGATCTCGTAGGTGCGGGTGTCGCGGATGGCGTTGAACCACCGTCGGCAACCGGCCGAGTGGAGCCAGCGCTCGGCATACGAGCCCTTGGGGTTGTCGCGGTAGAAGAGGAACTGCGCCCACTCCTCGTCGCTGAGGGAGTCGGGGCTCTGCGGGTAGGCGACGTGGGCCTGACCGCCGTAACCGAACTCCGTCTCGTTGCGGGGCCCGCAGTAGGGGCACTCGATGAGCATCATGATGAGATCCTTTGCGTCGTGTCGCGGCGGGTCAGTGGGCCACGGCGGCGGCGCCGTGCTCGTCGATGAGGTTGCCGCTGACGAACCGGTCGAGCCCGAAGGCCCGGTTCAGCTGGTGCGGCTCGTCGTGGGCGATCGTGTGCGCGTAGGCCCACCCGGCGCCGGGCACGGCCTTGAAGCCGCCGGTGCCCCAGCCGCAGTTGACGTACATCCCCGCGACGGGAGTCAGGCCCATCACCGGCGAGGCGTCGAGCGTGACGTCGACGATGCCGCCCCACGTGCGCAGCAGGTGGGCCCGGGCGAAGATCGGGAACAGCTCGACGGCGGCCGACATCTGGTGCTCGATCACGTGGAACGAGCCGCGCTGTCCGTAGCCGTTGTAGGTGTCGACACCGGCGCCCATGACAAGCTCGCCCTTGTGGGCCTGCGAGACGTAGACGTGCACGTGGTTGGACATGACGACGGTGGGGTGCACGAACTCATGCAGCTCGGAGACGAGCGCCTGGAGCGGGTGGCTCTGGATCGGCACCCGGAACCCGGCCATGTCGGCCAGCACCGAGGTGTGCCCAGCGGCGCACAGCGCCACCTTGCCGGCGTTGATGCGCCCGCGGGAGGTCTCGACGCCAACGACGCGGTCGCCCTCCTTGACGAAGCCGGTGACCTCGCAGTTCTGGATGAGGTCGACCCCCAGATCGTCCGCGCGACGGGCGTAACCCCAGGCCACCCAGTCATGCTTGGCGATGCCGGCGCGCGGCTGGAAGGTGCCACCCATCACGGGGTAGCGGATGTCGTCGTTGATGTTGATGATCGGGCACAGCTCTTTGACCTGGTCGCGGTCGACCCACTCGGCGTCGACACCGTTGAGCCGATTGGCCTCGACGCGGCGCACCGAGTCACGCTGGTCCTGCAGGGTGTGAGCGAGGTTGAGGACGCCACGCTGGGAGAAGAAGACGTCGTAACCGAGCTCCTCCTCAAGGCCCTCCCACAGTTTGAGGGAGTGCTCGTAGATGGCGGCCGACTCGTCCCAGAGGTAGTTGGAACGGATGATCGTGGTGTTGCGGGCCATGTTGCCGCCGGCCAGCCAGCCGCGCTCGAGCACAGCGATGTTGGTGATGCCGTGGTTCTTGGCGAGGTAGTAGGCCGTGGCCAGACCGTGCCCGCCGCCGCCGACGATGATGACGTCGTAGCTCTTCTTCGGCTCGGGGTTGGACCAAAGGAAGTCAGGGTGCTCCGGAAGCTCGCGCTGGTTCATGCCACGCCTCCTACGACGTTCGGGTAGAGCGGGAAACGAGTGGTGAGGGTTTCGACGCGGCCACGCAGCGCGGCGAGGTCGGCGGTGCCGGCCGGGGCCGCGAGGACCGTGGCGATTATGTCGGCGACCTCGGCGAAGGCATCGGCGTCAAAGCCGCGGGTCGCGAGCGCCGGGGTGCCGATGCGCAACCCGGAGGAGACCATCGGCGGGCGCGGGTCGAACGGCACGGCGTTGCGGTTGACCGTGATGCCGATCGAGTGCAGCAGGTCCTCGCCCTGCTGGCCGTCGAGGTCGGAATGGCGCAGGTCGACGAGCACGAGGTGCACGTCCGTGCCACCGGTGAGCACGCTGATGCCGCGGGCCGCGACGTCAGAGCCGCGCAGCCGCTCGGCGAGCGCCGCTGCACCCTGCAGGGTGCGCGCCTGTCGCTCGGCGAACTCCGCGGTTGCGGCGAGCTTGAACGCGACCGCCTTGCCTGCGATGACGTGCTCGAGCGGGCCACCCTGCTGGCCGGGAAAGACGGCCGAGTTGACCTTCTTGGCGATGGCGGCATCGTTGGTGAGGATGATGCCGCCACGCGGCCCGCCGAGGGTCTTGTGGGTCGTCGAGCTGACGACGTGGGCGTGCGGCACCGGTGAGGGGTGCAGCCCCGCGGCGACGAGGCCGGCGAAGTGCGCCATGTCGACGAAGAGGTAGGCGCCCACGGCATCGGCGATGCGGCGGAACTCGGCGAAGTCGAGCTGGCGGGGGTAGGCCGACCAGCCGGCGATGATCATTGCCGGGCGGTGCTCGAGGGCGAGACGCTCGACCTCGGCCATGTCAATCTGGTGGGTGTCCTCGCGGACGCCGTAGGCGGCCACCTCGTAGAGCCGGCCGGAGAAGTTGAGCCGCATACCGTGGGTCAGGTGCCCGCCGTGCGCGAGGCTGAGCCCGAGGATGGTGTCACCGGGCGTCAGCAGGGCGTGCATGACGGCGGCGTTGGCCTGGGCACCGGAGTGTGGCTGGACGTTGGCGAAGTCGGCGCCGAAGAGGCTCTTGACGCGCTCGATGGCGAGCGTCTCGACGACGTCGACGTGCTCACAGCCACCGTAGTAGCGCTTGCCGGGGTAACCCTCGGCGTACTTGTTCGTCAGCACCGAGCCCTGCGCCTGCATGACGGCGACCGGGGCGAAGTTCTCCGAGGCGATCATCTCGAGGGTGCTTTGCTGTCGGTGCAGCTCGAGAGCGATCGCACCGGCCACCTCGGGGTCGAGCCGGGCGAGGTCGACATCGAGGGTGGGCTGGGGCCGGCCGGGCTCGTGCCGGGTCGCTACCTGTACGTCGATCGTCATGTCAACTCCTGATGCATACCTTGTCGGCAACTGATATATCTGTGTTCGTGACTACGATATGTCTGAGAGCCCACGACGTCAATGGGTCAGCCCGAGAGGAACGAGCGAGATGACAGCGGACGTCCGCACGAGCGGCCCGACGAGCACGACGAGACCGACCAGCCCGACCAGCCCGAGCCCGAGCGACGGCTACGCGTCGATGGCCGAGCGGGCCTACCACCTGATGCGCGACCGGCTGATCATGCTCGACATCGCCCCCGGCGCCCCGATCAACGAGCAGTCGCTCGCGCTCGAGCTCGGCATCGGCCGGACCCCGATCCGCGAGAGCCTCAAGAAGCTCGAGCTTGACCACCTCGTCGTCTCCTACCCCCGCCGTGGCACGTTCGCGACCCAGGTCGACATCACCGACCTGGCGGAGGTGTCGGAGATGCGTGCGGTCCTGGAGCCGCTGGCAGCTCGGCGCGCTGCGATGATCGCCCGACCGGAAAGCCGGGAGGCACTGCGGGCCAAGGCCGCTCAGATCGCCCGGATGGACGCGCGTCGCGAGGGCAACCGCGCCCTGATGGCCTACGACATCGACGTGCACCGGCTCATCTACAGCGCGGCCGGCAACGAGCACCTCGAGGAGACCCTCGTGCGCCTCGACAACCTCGCCACCCGCATCTGGTGCCTCGTCCTCGACCGGCTCCCCGCGATCGGCGAGCACATCAGCGAGCACGTCGACCTCCTGCGGGCCATTGCCGACGGCGGGGCCGACCACGCGGCCGACCTCGCCCTCGCTCACGCCACCCATTTCGAGGCGTCCATCCGCAGCGTCCTCTAGCACCCTCTCGTACGCCGTATGCCGTATGCCGTATGCCGTATGCCGTGTGGCGGATACGGCACACGGAAGCGGCGTGCGGGGTCAGTCGATGATGTTGTGCTCGGGACCGAAGGGGAACTTCGTGATGTTCTCGGCGCCGTCGTCGCCGACGACGAGGATGTCGTGCTCGCGGTAGCCGCCCGCCCCGGGCAGGCCGTCGGCGACGGTGATCATCGGCTCCATCGAGACGACCATGCCCGGCTCGAGCACCGTGTCGATGTCCTCGCGCAGCTCGAGCCCGGCCTCGCGACCGTAGTAGTGCGACAGCACTCCGAACGAGTGGCCGTAGCCAAAGGTGCGGTTGGAGAGCAGACCGTGACCGACGAAGATCTCGTTGAGCTCATGCGCGATGTCCTTGCACACGGCACCGGGCTTGATCAGCTCGAGGCCGCGGCGGTGCACCTCGACGTTGACGTTCCACAGCTCGAGCGAGCGCTCGTCGGGCTGGCCGAGAAAGAGCGTGCGCTCGAGCGCCGTGTAGTAGCCCGACGTCATCGGGAAGCAGTTGAGCGAGAGGATGTCGCCGCGCTGCAGCCGGCGCGTCGTCGCCCAGTTGTGCGCACCATCGGTGTTGATCCCCGACTGGAACCACACCCAGGTGTCACGGATCTCACTGTCGGGGAACGTCTTTGCGATCTCGTGCACCATCGCCTCGGTGCCGATGAGCGCGACCTCGTACTCACTGACGCCCTCGCGGATCGCGGCCTTGATGGCCTCGCCCCCGAGGTCGCCAATGCGCGCCCCGTGCTTGATGACCTCGATCTCCTCGGCCGACTTCACCATCCGCTGGCGCATCGCTGCCTGCGCGACGTCGACGAGCTCGGCGCCCTCGAACACCGCCTGCAGCTTGGCGTGGTTGTCGAGCGTCAGCGAGTCCGACTCGATGCCCACCCGGCGGGGCGTGATGCCGCGCTGGCGCAGGACTTCGGACACGCCGTGCTGGAAGTTGTCACGCTGCCAGTCCGTGTAGACGACGTTCTCACCGTAGCTGCGCCGCCACGGCATACCGGCGTCGATGTTCGCGGTGACGGTGACCTGGTCGTCGGCCGTGACCACGAGGGCGTACGACCGGCCGAAATAGGTGAAGAGGAAGTCGGAGTAGTACTTAATGCCGTGGTAGGACGTGAGGACGACGGCATCCAGGCCCTTCTCGACCATGATGGCGCGCAGTCCGCTGAGACGGCGCTTGAACTCGGCGTCCGAGAAGGTGAGCGCACCCTTTGACCCGTTGTGCAGCACCTTGAGGCGCTCGAGGTCGGCGAGGGTGTTGACGGAGGTGGCGGTGTCGGTCATGAGGTGGCCTTTCTGGGCGCGGCGCGGGGGCGCCGACAGTGGGGGCTTGGTGGGGGGTGTGGTGGGGATGAAGGCGGTCAGGAGCCGATTGGCTTGCCGTTGCGAAGGATCGGAGCATCGGGGAAGCCGGGCACCTCATAGCGCACGTGGGTGCGCGTCTCGGTGATGACGGACGCCGCGTGCCGGGCGATGTCTTCCAGGGTCGTGACCCACATGCCGTCGAGGGCCTTGACGCCCTCGATGAGCTGCTCGAGCGCGCGGGCCCGTGACGGGCGACCGGAGATGAAGGGGTGGTTGGTCAGCACCCAGCAGCCGCCCTGCTCGTGCTGGGCATCGGCCTCGAGCTGCCACATGTCGCGGGCCTTGGTGGGGCTCTCGATCACGCCGCTGCCGGTCCAGCCCGGGTAGAAGGCATACTGCTCCCAGTCGTCGAGCGCCCAGTCGACCGGGATCTCGAGGAGGGTCTGCTCCGAGCCGGGCTCAACGGCGAAGCGGTATGGCGCGTCACCGTCGAGCAGGCTGGAGTCGTAGAGGAACCCGCGGTCGGCGAGCAGAGCCGGCGACTGCCAGTTGAGCTCCCACCAGGGGGCGCGGTAGCCGACGGGCACCACACCCGCCACCTTCTGCAAGGCCTCGAGGCCCCGGTCGAGGTAGCGAGCCTCGGTGTCACTGTCGATGCTCTGCATCTGCTCGTGAAGGTAGCCGTGGTGGCCGATCTCGTGGCCTCCGTCGACGATCGCCCGGACCGTGTCGGGGTGGCACTCAGCCGTGAAACCCGGCACGAAGAAGGTCGCCCGCACGTCCTGCCGCGCGAGGACGCGCAGCAGCTTGGGCACCGCCACGAGCGGGCCGTAGGACTGGTGCGACATCAGCGACATCCGCTTGGCGGACGCCGGGTCGTGCACGAGCACGCACGACTCGGCGTCGACGTCGAAGGTGAAGGAGGCAGCGGCCTGCTTGCCCTTCGGCCAGCTGAAGATGCCGGCGTCGTTGGCTGCAGAGCTCACTGCTCGGCGCCGAGCCGTGCAGCCTCGCGGTCCGGCGTGGTCGGACCGGCCGGGGCACCAGTGATCGTGCCGTCGGTGGAGTTGGGGGTCGACTGCGGAGCGTAGCGGCGGAAGACCTTACCCCCGATGACGGCATACACGGCGGCAGAGGTGAGCCCGCCGGCGAGCCAGGAGAGGTCGAGACCCCCGAGGGCGCGAGCCGCGAACCCCTGTAACGCCGGCGTCAGGCCGTAGAGGAAGAGCCACGTCGCGAAGACGCCGATGACGAAGGACACCATGGTTGCCCAGTTGACGTCCGGGAGGCGCTTGCTGCCGACCGGCTCGAAGAGGACGTCGGCGTCGATGTGTCCCTTCGCGAACTTGAAGTAGTGGACGAGCATGATGCCGGCCCAGGCTGCGATCCACGCGACGATGCCGATGAGCCAGGTGTCGAGCACCCCGCCGAGGTCGGCCTCGAAGATGAAGAAGATGACGGCCGCCATCGAGAAGGCGCCGACGACGAGGCTGAGGGTGCGTCGCTTGATCTTGATGTCGAGCGCCTGAGCGGCAACCGAGAAGGTGTAGATGTTGAGGATGTTGGTCGCGATGGGCCCGTGCACGACGAGCAGGAGCACGGGGATCGCGAGCGCGCCGTAGTTGTCGACGATGAGCGAGCCGGGGTCGACAGTGCCGTTCTTCGTCGCGAGGGTGGCGCCGAGCACCCCCAGCCACACAACGGGAATGAACTGTCCGAGGACGCTGGCGAGGTAGAGCTTGCGGCGCGGCATGGACGCGCTGACGAAGCGAGAGTAGTCGGCGGCGTACGTGAACCACGTGATGCCCCAACCGATCCCGATGGCGGTCATGACACCGGACATGACGACGATACGGTCGGTGCCGGTGAGGATCTCGCCCGCCTTGCCCGCGTAGCCCCAGTCGATGTCGAGGAAGAACCAGGCGACGACCGACATCGCGACGAGCACGACGATGGTCGGCGGCACGGTCCACCGCTCGAACGCGGCGATGGTGCGGTAGCCCGCCCACGAGATAGCGACCTGGATCGCCATGATGACCAGTGCCACCGCGATCTTGGCGCCGTAGTTGTCGGCGGCGGGGTCGACGAGCCCGACCTTGCCGAAGAGCGCCATGACCAGATCAAGGATGATCCAGGTGTTGACGGCGCACCAGCCCACCGCGAGGCAGGCCTGGATCGCCGCGGGCACGTAGGCGCCGCGCCGACCGAAGGCCGCCCGGGAGAGCACCATGCCGGTGACGCCCGTGCGCTGGCCCATCAGCACGAAGATGCCGAAGAGGGCCATGCCCACGAGGTTGCCGAGGACGAGGACGATGAGGGTGTCCATAAGGCCGAGCCCGAGGCTGACCCCGAGGGCGCCGAGGATCCAGTTGATCGGCGCGATGTTGGCACCGCACCAGATCCAGAACTGGCCGCTGACTCGATGGGTTCGGGCCTCCTCGGGCACGGGCTGAAGGGTTTGCTCGATCTCGAAGATCGTGTGGGACTGACTCTCAGAAGACATCAGCGGCTCCATTCGTCGGGGGGCGTTGTCCCAAGGGTGACGGCCGCCGACGACGTGGACAAGGTACAATTTGTCAGTCAACTGACGCGAAGATCGGACGGATCGTCATGTCCATGCCCCTGAAAGACGTTCTCGCCGACCCGACTCTCGTGGCCGCGGAGCCGGTCGTGCTCGCCGGCTGGGCGCAGCTGCGGCAGCTAGTGACGTGGGTCCACACGAGCGAGGTGCTCGACATCGCGACCCTGCTGCGCGGGGGCGAGCTGCTTCTCGTCGGCGGCGTCAGCCTCGCGACCGCGAGCCGCGAGGAGCGGGTCGCCTACGTGCGCGAGATCGCCGTGCGCAAGGTGGCGGGCATTGCAATCGAGACGGGGACCCGCCTCACGGAGGTGCCGCGGGAGATGGTCCAGGAGGCCAACCGCCTCGGCCTGCCCCTCATCCAGCTGCGCCGCGTCGTGCGCTTCGTCGAGGTGACCCAGGCGATCAACAGCCTCCTCGTCAACGAGGCGGTGCGCCGGCTTCAGCTCGCCGACCAGATCTCGCACGCCCTGGCCCTCGGCCTCGCCGACGGGGCCGAGCTGCCGCAGTTGATGGAGATCCTCGCGGTCGAGGCGCAGGCCGACACGCGGCTCACCACCCCGAACGGCGAGGTGCTCGCCGAGGTGTACCTCGCGTCACCCGAGCCGGACGCGGCCCTGGCGGGGAGACCCCTTGTCGCGCCGGTCAACAGCGCGGGGGTCACCGTCGCGCTGCTGACCCTCACCCCTCGGCCGGGCAGCAACCTCATGCTGCTCGACGCCGCGCTCGACCGCGCGCCTGAGTCGCTCGGTCTCGCCATGCTGAGGTTCCGGCCGCTGTCACGGGTCGAGCGGGACACCCACGAGCTGCTCGTGTTGGCGAGGACCCACGGGGCCGTCTCACCGCGACGGCTCACCGAGGTGGCGGCCCGTCTCGGCATCGAGCGGCACGACGCCTGGGTCACGGCGGTGGCACGCATCGGTCCCGGGGTCTCGCTAGTGACGGGGGTCGAGGCCGCGGTCGGCGGCCCCGGGCGCACCGTCATCAGCCAGATCGACAAGGACCTGCACACTTGTGTCATCGCCCTGCGCCTGACCGGCACGACCCTCGCGGCGGCCAGGCAGGTGCTCATCGACGACCTGCGTTCCGTCGCCCTCTCGCCCCACGTCACCATTGCGGTGGGGCCGGGCGCCCGCACCCTCTCACGCCTCAGCGACTGCCTGCGCGAGGCCCGCTCGACGCTCGACCTCACCGACGAGACGCACCACGTCGTGGCCGACGCCGTCGAGCTCGGGGTGACCCGCCTCGTCGCCGCCATCGACCGGGACGACCTCGTCTCGACCTTCATCGACGAGCAGATCGGCGACCTCATCACCCTGGACGAGGGGCGTAAGACCCAGCTCGTCGACACCCTCGCGACCTACCTGCGTCACTCGGGCAACAAGACGACGACCGCGGGGGCGCTGCACCTCCAGCGCCAGAGCCTCTACCAACGGCTCGACCGCATCATGACGACGCTCGGCCACCCGACGCCAGGAAGTGGCCGGTGGGCTGCGATCGCACTCGCCACCGAGCTAGAGACCGCTCGCCGGCGGGTGTACGGCGAGGCGGAAGGCTTCGCGCGGCTTGAGCGCCGTGGCCCGCCGGCCCCTGGCCAGCCACGCCAAGAGTCGTAGGCACCGACTGCGCCGCTGGCCCCGGCGGGCGCACTACAACGTGGGCGTGCGTTTGCGACCGAATAATACGGAACCGCCTGTAAGTGTTGGGGTGGGCGGCCAACAAGGTTGCGAGCTGGCGTTCAAGACCGGTGGTCTCGGCGTTGAGCGGCTCGATCTGGGCGCGGGAGAAGCGAACGATGCCCTCGAGCACCCTTCGCGATCGGATCCGTGCTGGCGGGCGCGGCACGGAGCCGGGGAGCAGTCGGGGCACGCGCCCCTATTGGCGACGGAGCCCTCGTCCGTCGTGGATGCATACCCCAGCCCCTGCGTCGCCGCAGGTAAGGCCGCCGAGCGGGCCGAATGGACCCTTACACGAGCGGAACTTCCCCACCCATTCCCCGCAGACCCACCCTGCCCCGCACGTTTGCGCAGGTCAGCGGCTTGCACCGATTGCCTTCAGAATCCGCAACGCAACATACCCCTCCCCCGTACATGCGAGAAGCCCCGGCCAGCGTTAGCGGCTCTTCGAACTTAACCGGGCAGGTGCTCGGGCCGCGTCGTTGACGTGAGGTGCCCGTGACCTCGGTGATCATGGCTGTTGTCGAAGCAGGTCATGGTCACGAAGTGAGGTCACGGGCGTGGTTCAGCCTACGCAATT